>CAMBFA010000155.1 GCA_945865325.1 Candidatus Kuenenia stuttgartensis | reverse complement strand
CTGGCACGCAGCGGCGGCAACCACCAGACGACGCCGTTTTGCATGACGATCCGGTTGACGCCCATGTCCCGTTCCTTCTGTCCTCTTCGACCCTTCTTCGACCCGGAGGGGGGCCTCGGTCCGGACGTTCGCCCCCCCGGTAGGTATCGAACCGTGCCCCCCCCGACCCGCGTGGTGGCCCAGTCACACGGGCGCCGCCGGAACAATCGTTCCGGTCAGGGATGCTTGAATCGCACGATCCACCGGGAAAAATCAGTTTTCAAAAATCACTTCCCTCAATCAGACCGCCTGTTTTACGCAGACCGTCACCCTTGAAGGGAACCGGCTGAAAAGAAGCACATGAATGGCGGACGGGGAGGGCAACGGCAGGTGTCGCCGTCAGCAGCCTCCTGGCGTGGGTCTCAAGACGATGCGTGGGCATCGCTGTCATCGGCCGGTGCGGCCATGGCGGCGGGCTGTCTCCCGGCTGAACTGCAGGCTCTTGGCTGGTGCCTTAGCAGGCTGTGGATAAAGTGCCGGCCCGACCGCACGAGGCGGTCGCGAGTGCGTAGCCCTCCAGAAAACCGGAGGTTTTCCAAGTGGACTGGATCCACCGGCTGCCCCGCAGCCGGTTCGGTCATGGATGACTTTTTCCACGGGCAGTTAGGGCAATGACCAGCCTTTCGGCACATCGACAATGCTTTGCCGTCGGTGGCCTGCATCTGGCGTCGCTGGGGCAGGTCTTCGGCACAGCCAGCGAATGGCAATATTTTCCACCCGCATGTATCTTGCTTCAGTCGCGAATGGCTCGGACTCGTTTTCAATGGATTGCCACAGATGGACAGCCTGTTTGCCTGGACGATCACCGCTCCCGCACTCATGCTGCTGGCCGCTGGCCTGATCCCACGGGACTGGGCGAACGAGCACCTCGATTTCATGCGGCGGCTGGCCAGCACCGCGACCGTGGCGGCAGCGGTGCTGGCTGTTGTTGTTGCTGTGGGGCTGGCCTTCAGAGGGCCGATCGACGTCCGCTTGGCGGTTGTGCCCGGCCTGCCCGCCGTCAACTTCGGTGTCTACTTTGACGACCTCGCAGCGATCATGCTGCTCCTGATCAGCTTTATCGGTGCGGTCATCTGCCGGTACGCGGTCCGCTATCTCGACGGCGATCGCGAGCAGGGGCGATTCCTCCGCTGGATGCTCTTTACGCTCGGTGCGGTGCTGCTGCTGGTCACCTCCCGTAACCTGCTCCAGTTCGCTACCGCCTGGATCTTCGCAGACCTTGGACTCCATGAGCTCCTCTGTCACCACCGCCATCGGTCCTGGGCGCTCTGGGCAGCACGGAAAAAACTCCTCATTAGTCTGCTCGGCGACGTCTTTCTGATCGCCGCCTTGGTGGTGACGTATGTCGCCCTCGGCAGCTTCGACTATGCCGACCTTTTCGCCAAGGCCGTGGCCCTGCGGGAGCAGCCAGGACCGAACTCGATGCTGGTCTGGGCCATCGGAAGTCTGTTTGTTTTGGCGGCGATGACCAAGTCGGCCCAGTTTCCGTTTCACAGCTGGCTGCCCGATACGATGGAGGCGCCCACGCCGGTTTCCGCCCTCATGCACGCTGGCATTATCAATGCCGGAGGGTTTCTCGTGATCCGGCTCAGCCCGCTGCTGGTGCTCTCGCCCGCCGCTCTTAGCCTGCTGGCGATCATCGGCGCGATCACCGCGCTCCTCGGTGGCGTCGTGATGCTCTCGCAGACGAGCGTGAAGCGTTCGCTTGCGTTTTCCACGATTGCCCAGATGGGCTTCATGATGCTCCAGTGCGGGCTCGGCGGCTTTTCCGCGGCTTTGCTCCACATCGTCGCCCACTCGCTCTACAAGGCCCATGCCTTTCTCAGCTCTGGAAGCGTGCTGGAACAAGCTGCCCGCACCCAGCTGACCCAGGCACGCGCCCGCGGTGGTCGCGCGGTGCTCGTCACCGACATCCTGGCCGTCGGCGGGGCAGTGGTGATCCTCGGGCTGACCCTCGCCTGCTTTGGGATCAAGATCACCGAAAAACCGGGCGGGATCGTCCTCGGCTTCGTGCTGCTGTTGGCTCTCACCAACCTGCTCTCCACGTTCTTTGCCACGCGGGTCTGGAACCTGTCCGTCCTCGGGATTGCGGCGGCGGCGGTGGTGGCGTTCGCCTACTTCGCGAGCTTCGAGATCATCGACAGCCTGCTGGCCACCACGATGTCGCGACAGCCCCTGGAGCGATCGCTCCTCGATCGGGCGGTTCATGTCGTGGCGGTGGCGAGTTTTGTGGCGATTTTCATCGTGCAAAACTTCATTCAGAACTTTTCGCATCTGGGCTGGGTGCAGGTCTTTTACGTGCATGCGAACAACGGCTTTTATCTCGACATTCCCTTCCGACGGTTGACCGGCTGGATCTACGGCCAGCCGGCGGCCGTCTCATAGCCCGTGTCTTCCAAGGTGGCACACAGCTGATGACCAGAGTTACGACGAGCGGCGAACCCGCTCCAACCAAACTGACTCCCGCGGAACTGACTCCCTCGGCACTGGCGCCGCATCTCGCAGCCATTGGGGCAATCATCCCGCCGCTCTGGCCATTGGCCGACTACGTGGCAGTCAACCCGTTTCTTGGCCTTGCCGACCGGCCTTTTCTGGTCGCTCGCCAGTTGCTCGCCGATGTTCGCGTCTGTGACATTCTGCCAACAGCCGAATGGTTTCGACAGCGACTGAGCACCGGGGCGATCACGGCGGACGACCTCAATACCGCCCTGGCCGAGTGCCGGGAGGAGCATCCCGAATGGTTCGCCAGCCTGACGGTGGAGGCCTGCCGGGCCTTGCTCAACGACGAGCCGGCAGCGGTCGGGGCCGAACGCCGCTACCGAACCGTGTCGGAACTGGTCGACGAACGGACCGGTACCCGCTGGACCAGCCACATCGTCACGGACATCTCCCGGCACTGTGCCGGCCACTTCGACCAAGGGCAGGCCAGCTGGCTGAGTCCCTGGCTGAGCTTGCCGCTCTACGAGGCGTGGCGGCAGCGGGCGCAGCTGAGCCGCCGGCTCGACGACCTTGGGATCCGTGGATTCCGGCAGCTGGTCGCAGCGCTGCCCGATGATCCTCGCGAGGCAATCCCCGCCCTGCTGGCCAGGCTGGCCATTCCCCAGCCGCACATCGAACGATTTCTGCTGGCAGAGCTCTTTTCGGTCGCCGGCTGGGCCTCGTTTATTCGCTATCTCAGCTGGCATGCCGAGGAACCATCCTCGGTTGCTGACGACCTGACGGGGCTGCTGGCTCTCCGACTGGCCTGTGACGTGGCCCTGGCCGAATCGAGCGGTTCGACAGACCTGCCCGAGGGGCTGGTGCCGACAGCTCCCGAGCCGCCCGACCCTCTGCCGGCTGTGCTGGCCCGCTACCTGATGCAGGTTGCCGGTGAGGTCAGCCATCGCCGCGTCCTGCTGGCCGACATTGCCACCGACAAACAGCCGGCGGCGACCAGACGGCCGACGTTGCAGATGGTCTTCTGCATCGATGTTCGCAGCGAGGTGTTGCGACGCCATCTCGAGGCCCAGAGCAAGCAGGTTGAAACTTTTGGGTTTGCCGGATTCTTCGGGATGCCGCTGGAGTTTATTCGCCTTGGCACCGCGTTCGGCGCCGCTCATTGCCCGGTGCTGCTGCAGCCGACTTTTCCGGTCTTTGAGCGGCTGCTGGGAGCATCGGGAGAGCGGATCACGGCGGCCATCGATCACCGGAAACTGGTTCGGAAGGGACGCAAGCTCTGGAAGGGCTTTCAGTCGTCAGCGATCTCCTGCTACAGCTTTGTGGAGTCGCTGGGGCTCGCCTATCTGCCGAAGCTTCTCACCGACTCGATTGGCGTTACACGCCCCGTGGCCGACCCGCGAAATGACGGCCTCACGCTCGACGAGCAGCGACGGCTCGGCCCCGACCTGGATGGCTCGGATGATCCCCTCCCGCTCGACCAGCGGATTGGTCTGGCCGAAGGCATGCTGCGAAACCTCGGGCTCACGGATCGGTTTGCGAGGATCGTCGCCATCTGCGGCCATGCCGCCTCCATGGTCAACAATCCCTACCGTGCGGGCTACGACTGCGGCGCCTGTGGTGGCCATTCCGGCGAGCCGAATGCTCGCGTTGCCGCCGCCATCCTCAACGACATTCAGGTCCGTGCGGCACTGACCGAGCGGGGCATCGCAATCCCTGCCGACACCTGGTTCGTGGCGGCCGTGCACCGGACCACAACCGATGAGATTGAGTTTTTTGGTCCGACGGGTTGTCCTGCCACGCACCACGATGAGTTTCGGGACATCTTGGCCTGGACTGCCGCCGCTGGGAAGGCAACGCGGCTTGAACGGAGCAGGCGGCTGGGGAACACCACCGATGAGTCGGTGCTCTTCCGGGCCCGCGACTGGGCGGAGGTTCGCCCCGAATGGGGGCTGGCGGGCAATGCCGCCTTCGTCATTGCCGACCGCAGCCGAACGATAGGGCTCAACCTCGGTGGCCGCTGTTTCCTCCACGAGTACTCCTCGGCGAAAGACCCCGAGGGGAAGGTGCTCGAACTGATCATGACCGCCCCGCTGGTCGTGACCAGCTGGATCGGGCTGCAGTATTTTGCCTCCGCCGTCGACAACAAGGCCTTCGGCAGCGGAAGCAAAGTCATTCACGACGTGGTGGGTCAGTTTGGCATCCTTGAGGGAAACGGTGGCGACCTGCGGGTTGGCCTCCCCTGGCAGGCAGTTCACGATGGCACCAAACTGCAGCATGAGCCGCTGCGACTCACGGTCATCATCGAGGCCAGCCGGGAGCGCGTTGCCGACATTCTCAATCGGCACTCAGGCGTGCGGGATCTCGTCACCCACAGCTGGCTTCGGCTCGTGGTCGAGGATGCGGGAGTACGCTACCGCTGGACGCCCACGGCTGGCTGGCAACTGCTCTGACTGGACACTCAATACCCCCGGTCAGGGGTTGCGGTCGGGCGCTCCGGTCAGGCCCAAAAAAGGGCGTCGCGACCGGCAAAACCCCCATTGCCGCCGAGGTGACCGCCGGACTATCGTCCCGCCCCCTCCGGGCAGTCTGGAGGGATCGACCCGCTCCGCTCCCCGCCGGCACCTCCGACGGATTCCCGGGGCCAGACAAAGGAGATTTCCATGGCGAACGGATTGACCATGGGTTCTGGGCTGGCGGACCGTACCGCCTCCGGCTTGCACCACGGTGCAGCCCAAGGCCCAGCCCACCACGGCGTCGGCCCGGCTCCGGCGTGGTGTGCCGTGCCCCGGTGCACACTGCGGTTTGAAAAGTGTGCCGACGGCTTCAAGATCCACTGCGAATGCCCCGACCAGGCCTCCTGCGGGACGCTCCAGAACCTCTGCCGCAGCCTCGCCGAGGGGATGTGCAGCTGCGCCTGCACGAAGAACGGGATCTGCGTGGCGCAGTGCAATCTCTGCTTTTGCAGTTGCACCTGTGAAACGACGGCGAAGGGGGTCTGCATCACCTGCCGCTCCGGCGACAAGGATTGCTGCAAGCTGACCCAAGGCTGCTGCGAGTGCCTCGCCGCCTGCTGCCAGGCCGGCTGCGCCTGCACCGTCTGCTTCGGCGGCGTCCCGGTCTGCTGCGGCACGTCAGTCTGCTGATCCGACTTGCAAAAACTCCCGGAGCGTGGACCACCACCGCCGGACCGTGCCTAACGGCCCGCCGGAGGGGGTAGTCTGCGTCGTCCGGGAAAAAAACCAAGGAGCCCGCCTGGAAAGTCCCTTTTCAGGCGGGCTTTCTCATGTTTCGTGCCAATACATTACTATGTTGACTATTTTTGTGATGAACATCAGACTGCACGCTCCAGGCTTCGCGCTTTCGTGTTTCGTCCCACCCGTTCGCCCCTCGAGGTTTCCTGCCGATGCCCCATCCCCTCCGCCCCTTCCTCCGAGTGACGGCCCTGGCCGTCAGCGTCCTCGCCGCGGTGACGTCGGGCTGCGCCAAGCCGACGGGTGAGGGTGGATCGAAGCCGTCGGTCATCGAGCTCCTCAACGTCTCCTACGATCCGACGCGCGAGCTCTACAAGGACATCAATACGGCCTTCGCCAAGCACTATCTGGCCGAGCACGGCACCGCGGTCAGCATCAAGCAGTCGCACGCCGCCTCGGGGAGCCAGTCGCGGGCCGTGGTTGACGGTCTTGATGCCGACGTCGTGACCCTCGCCACCTGGCCCGATGTCGAGGCGATCGCCCGGGCAGGGCTCGTGAAAGCTGACTGGCAGCAGCGCTTCGACAACGCCTCGATCCCGTACCACTCCGTCGTCGTGTTCGTCGTGAGAAAAGGGAATCCGAAGGGGATCTCCGACTGGCCGGACATCGACCGGGACGACATCGAGATCATCACCCCCAATCCGAAGACGTCGGGCAACGGGAAATACAGTTTCCTCGCCGCCTGGGGCTCGGTCCTGGCCGCCGGGGGCTCAGCCGACGACGCGCGGGCCTACGTCGAACGGCTCTACAGGCGCACGCCCGTCCTCGACACTGGCGCCCGGGCGGCCACCGCCACCTTCTCCCAGAAGGAGATCGGCGACGTCCACCTGACGTTCGAAAACGAGGCCCATCTCGAAGTCGACGAATCGAAGGGGGCCCTCGAGATCGTCTACCCGAAGCGGTCGATCCGCGTCGATCCGCCGGTGGCCGTCGTCGACGCGAATGTCGACCGGAAGGCGACTCGGCACGCCGCCGAGGCCTACCTCGGGTTCCTCTACTCGCCGGAGGGGAAGGCGATCGTCGCCAAACACCACTACCGCCCCTGGAGCGTCGATGTGCAGGGGCCGCCGGAGGGCTTTCCGGCAATCGAGACGTTCGACATCGGCTTCGTCGCCGGCTCCTGGGACAGCGCGATGAAGACCCTGTTCGGCGAGGGGGGGGAGTTCGACAAGATCTATCAACCGGCCGGGGGAGCGAAATGAGCCCGGTGGCCACCTGCCGCCCCCCCTCCCTTCTGCCGGAACCGATCGCCATCGACTCATGAACACACCCCCCACACCATCGAGCTCGAACCGGCGAGAGGGCCCCCCGGCCGATCGGTTCTCGATCCTCCGTCCGCCGTCGCCTCCGATCCGCCGCGCCCGCCACCGCACAGTCCTCCCCGGCTTCGGCATCAGCGCGGCGATCACCTCGCTGATGATCGTCGCGCTCGTCGTCATTCCGCTGGCCGTCTTGATCCTCCGGGCGGCGTCGCTCGGCCCGGCCGGATTTCTCGCGGCGGCGTGGACGCCAAGGGCTCGGGCCGCCTACGCGGTGTCGCTCGGCTCGTCGCTGACCGCCGCGGTCATCAGTTCGCTGCTGGGGCTCCTCGTCGCCTGGGTGCTCGTCCGCCTGGAGTTCCCTGGACGGCGGATCCTCGATGCCCTCGTCGACGTGCCGCTGGCCCTCCCCACCGCAGTGGCGGGCCTCGTCTACTCGACCCTGTATGTCGAGAAGGGGTGGCTCGGACAGTGGCTGGTGCCGATGGGGATCAAGGGGGCATATTCGCTCCTCGGGATCGTGCTCGTGCTCGTGTTCGTCAGCCTGCCGTTCGCGATCCGGGTCGTCCAACCGGTCATCGAGAGTCTCGACAAAGACACCGAAGAGGCCGCCCGGCTGCTCGGGGCGAGCCGCAGCCAGACCTTCTTCCGCGTCGTGCTCCCCGGCATCCTTCCCGCCGTGGTCACCGGATTCGCGCTGGCGCTGGCGCGGGCGCTGGGGGAGTACGGTTCGGTCGTCTTCATCTCCGGCAACATGCCGTTCAAGACGGAGATTGCCCCGGTGCTGATCGTCTCCCGGCTCGAGGAGTTCGCCTACGCCGAGGCGACCGCGATCGCCGTCGTCCTCCTCGGCATGTCGCTGTCGATGCTCGTCGTCGTCAACGTCCTCCAGCAGCGTCTCGTCCGCAACGCCCAGTGACACCTCTCCCACCGCGATGACCTCTAAACCCCGCCACGCCGCCACCGCCACCAGCCCCCTTGGCATGCTCCTCATCACGGGTGCGGTGGCGACTGTCGGCCTGCTCATCGTCGCGCCGCTGGCGAGCGTCTTCGTCGATGCCTTCTCCAATGGCCCACAGGCGTGGTGGGAGGCGTTGGCCCACGACCCCGACACCCGCCATGCCATCTGGCTGTCGCTCACCGTCGCCCCCATCGCCGTGCTCATCAACACGATCTTCGGCGTCGCGGCGGCCTGGCTCGTCGCCCGCTTCCGCTTTCCGGGGCGATCGCTGCTGGTGTCGCTGTTCGACGTCCCCTTCTCCGTCTCCCCGGTGGTGGCCGGATTGGCGCTGGTGCTGATTTTCGGTCGGCAGGGGCTCCTCGGGCCGACCCTCGCCTGGCTGGCGGTAAAGGTGATCTTCGCCTGGCCGGGGCTCGTTCTCGCCACGACGTTCGTGACCCTGCCGCTGGTGGTGCGCGAGTTGATCCCGGTGATGGAGGCGATCGGGCCGGAGGAGGAGATGGCGGCGGTCAGCCTGGGGGCCAACGGCTGGCAGGTGTTTTGGCGTGTGACGCTCCCCAACATCCGCTGGGCCTTGCTCCACGGGGTCGTCCTCGCCAACGCCCGCGCCATGGGGGAGTTTGGCGCGGTCTACGTCGTCAGCGGCCACATCGCCGGCGCCACCGATACGATGCCGCTGCGTGTCGAAAAGCTCTTCCAGGAATACCGCACACCGGCGTCGATGGCGGTGGCGAGCGTGCTGGCGGCCCTCGCCCTCCTGACGCTCGTCGCCAAGGTGTTCATTGAGCGACAGTTGGAAACGGAATCACAGGAACTCGAAGCGGCCCGGGCCCCCGGCGCCGATACCGACCCGACCACGGGAGGTCTTGGACCATGAGCATTCGCGTCGACGGGGTCTCTAAATCATTCGGCACCTTCAAGGCGCTCGACAACGTCTCGCTCGACGTCCCCCAGGGGACGCTCCTGGCGCTCCTCGGGCCATCGGGCTCTGGCAAGACGACGCTCCTGCGGATCATCGCCGGGCTTGAGTGGCCCGACTCGGGCCGGATCGAGGAGGACGGCACCGACATCACCGACCGCCACGCCCGTCAGCGGGACGTGGGCTTCGTGTTCCAGCACTATGCCCTCTTCCGCCACATGAGCGTGTTCGAGAACATCGCCTTCGGGATGCGGGTGCGGAAAGCCCCGCAGGCTGATGTCAAGTCCCGGGTCGACGAATTGCTCCATTTGGTGCGCCTCGACAACCTCGGCGCGAGGAAGCCCGCGCAGCTCTCCGGCGGCCAGCGTCAGCGGGTGGCCCTCGCCCGGGCGCTGGCGATCCGCCCGCGGATCCTCCTCCTCGACGAGCCGTTCGGGGCTCTCGATGCGAAGGTGCGCGTCGAACTGCGCCAGTGGCTCCGCCGCCTCCACGACGAGATCGGCATGACGACCGTGTTCGTGACCCACGATCAGGAGGAGGCCTTCGAACTGGCCGACGACGTCGTCGTGATGAACGAGGGTCACGTCGAGCAGCGCGGCACGCCCGAAGAGGTCTTCGACAAGCCGGCCTCGCCGTTCGTGATGGACTTCCTCGGCAATGTGAACGTCTACCACGGCCGGGTGGAGAACGGCCGGGCCTTTTGGCATGGCGTGCCGATCGACTACCCCGACTACCCGCACGCCCAGGCCCGCGCGGCCCGCGTCTATCTCCGCCCCCACGAGCTCGACATCGCCCGCACCCTTTCCGGCGGCCCGTCGGAAGCGCATCAGGCCACGAGCCTCCCCGCGACGGTGCTCCGCCAGACGCGCACCGGCCCGATCACCCGCATCACCTGCCAGCCGCAGGAGGGAGGGAGCGAGCTCCACGTCGATCTCCCCTCGGCCGCGGCCCGCCAGCTCGGCCTCCAATCGGGGGAAGCGGTGTCGATCACGCCGCGGCATATCCGCGTGTTCCTGCCCGACCCGGAGTATGTCATCTGACCCCTGTTCCCAGCCCCGTCACGAGCCCCCAGCCATGAGCAGTCTTCCCCCCTCGCGTTCGCCGAAAGACGACGCCTCGTTTCCCCAGGCCGGGCAAACCCCTTCCCGACGGGCGTTCACGCTCGTCGAGTTGCTCGTAGTGATCGCAATCATCGGCACCCTTGTCGGGCTGCTGCTTCCGGCCGTTCAGGCTGCCCGTGAGGCCGCCAACCGTTCGAAGTGCTCCAACAACCTCAAGCAGATCGGCCTGGCGATTCTCAACCACGAGAGCTCCAAGCGCACCCTCCCGAATAGCTACCGGCCCAACAACGGTACGGCCCGCATCGCGTGGGTGACGCGCCTCCTCCCCTTCTTCGAGGAAGGCAACCTCGGCAACCGCTGGGACTTCTCGCAGAACTGGAGCAGCGTGACGGCGAACACCGCCGCGGGCTTCCAGATCCCCAACGCCGTTCTGGCGATGACGAAGCTGCAGACGTTCAAGTGCCCCACAGCGCCGACCGACGGTGCCTTCGACGGTGACCCCGACACCGGCTCCACCGCCAGCGGCTACCCCGTTGCTGACATCAAGGCAGTGGTCAACGCGGCCGGGAACGGCTTCGCCACCGCCGGGCTGTTCTGCGCCACGACCGACTACTCGCCGACGATTTTCGTTGACTCGCGACTGGCCAATGGCGGCACG
>CAMBFA010000154.1 GCA_945865325.1 Candidatus Kuenenia stuttgartensis | reverse complement strand
TGGGACGCGGCGCCGATTCCCGCCGCGGAAGCCGCGGCCTTCCGAGCGGCGGTGAGTCTGGCCGGGCTGGCGTGCGTTGTCGTCCACGACTCGTATCTCATTAATCCGGCGTCGGCTGATGACACGCTCCGCGACAAGTCGATTGCCGGGCTCGTCGTCGAGCTCGAGCGCGCCGAGCAACTGGGGATCCCCTGGGTCGTCGCCCACCCAGGGGCTGCCGGCGCTCAAGTCCGGGCCGACGCCGTGGCCCGCGCGGCCGCGGGGATCGCCGCGGCCCTCGAGAAGACCCCGTCGCTCCGCGCCGGGATCCTCATCGAGACCACCGCCGGGCAGGGCTCTTGCCTGGGGGACACCTTCGACGAGATCGCCGCGATGCTCGCCGTCATCGACGCCACCGGCGAGTGCGGCAAGCGCATCGGCGTCTGCCTCGATACCTGCCATGTGTTTGCCGCCGGCTACTCACTCGCCCCGGCTGCCGAGCTCGATGCCACCCTGACGGCCTTCGACCGCCTCATCGGGCTGTCGCGTCTGAAGGTCATCCATGCCAACGATTCCAAGAAGCCGTTCGGCTCTCGGGTCGACCGTCACGAGGCGATCGGCGAAGGAGCGATCGGCCCGGAGGCCTTTCGGCTCCTCATGAACGATCCGCGCCTGGCCGCCATCCCGGTGATCCTCGAGACGCCGAAGGAAGGGGCCGACGGGAAGGTCGATCCCGCCATGGATCGGAAAAACCTGGCCACGCTCCGGGCGATGCTACCGGTGGCGTGAAGCCGCGCGGAAACCTTTTCAGCGCGCCGGCTCGTCTGCCGAGCGCGGGGGAAACTCCTCAGAGGGAATGTCGCGACCATGCGGGTCGCCCTCGTGCCCTTCGAGGTCGGCGGCGATCCGGCCGCGGACCTCGGCCCCGAGATGGTGCTCGATCCATTCCGCCGGGGGATGAAGATGATCCAGTGGCAGGGCGACATGGCGCCCCAGCCATGCCTCCCAGAGGCGGTGGGAGCGGACGATGACCCGCGCTTCCTCGCGCCCGATGTCCGTCAGCCCCCCGGCACGGCCCGGGACGATCCGCCCCCAAAAAACGAGCCGGGCCTGGGCGAGCCGATCGAGGAGCGTCCGCGGGGCGAGGGCCGCGGCATCCCCCTCCTCCGCGCGCCACAAGCTCGCGAGCCGGTCCTCGCAGGCCACGCGCCAGCGGAGCGACTCCCGGCTCACCACCCGCGCCACGATCCCGTCTCCCGGCGCCACCAGCGCCGCCACGACATACTCGATCCCGAGGACGACGGCGATCATTCCGGCGGCGTTGGTGTTGAAGCGCCAGGCGGCCAGATAGCCGAGGATGCTCCCCGCCACCCCCAGCCCCACCGCGACAACGAGCATGAGGTGGAAGCGGCGAACGAGAAGCTCGGCCGCCGCCGCAGGGACGGCGAGCATCGCCACGACGAGAATCGCGCCGACTGCCTCGAAGCTCGCCACCGTCGCCAGGCTCGTGGCGACGAGGAGACCGGCGGTGATGACGCCGACCGGCAGCCCCGCGGCGCGGGCGGCGGCCGGATCGAAGGCGGTGAAGACAAGCTCCTTCCAGCAGACAACGGCCCCGATGACGAGGACGACCAGCACGGTCGCCGCGGCCAACAGCGCTCGCGGCACCTCGAGCCCAAGGATCGGCACGGTGTCGAAGGGGACCAGCTCGAGGATCCCGTAGAGCACACACCCCGGATCGATGTCGACCCGTGAGGCCAGGGCCGAGACGAGGACCACGCCGATCGCGAACAGGGTCGTGAAGGCGACGCCCGCGCCGGCATCCTCGGCGAGCCCCGCATGGGTGCCGAGGAGGTTCGTGAGCCAGACCGTGACCAAGCCCGCGACAACGGCCCCCAGAAACACCCCCGCCCCGCCCGGCCGGCCGCCAGCGAGGACGGCCAGGACGATGCCGGGAAGGACCGCATGGCTGATCGCGTCGCCGAGCAGGCTCAACCGTCGGACGACGAGGAACGATCCGACCAGCGCGCAGCCCGCCGACACGGTGGCCGCCGTGGCGATCGCCCAGAAGTGCATCCAGAGGTGGGTGCTGTCTGCGTCGATCATCCCCCTGCCCCGCCCCCCGGTTGCCCCGGTTGCCACGGTTGCCCCGCTCGCGCCACGCCGGCGCCACGCTCGGCGGCGGCTGATTCGCGGATCGCCTTCATCCGCGCCGCCCCCAGGATCGCCTCCGGCGAAGGGACATCGATCGTGAGGTGCCCGCGGGCATCCTCCCGCGCCGCCTCCAGCACCTCCGTCCAGGCCGCGACCCGCCGCGACCGTTCGGCGGCCAGCTCCCGCCCCCATACCGCGAGGCGCCAGGCATCGGTTCCGGCGCGCGTCACCACCGGCTCGAGCGCCGCCGAGCGGACGAGCCGCTTGAAGGCGCTATCGGCCGCAACGCCCGGGGCCCAGGAGAGGAGCTGCTCCCGGGTGAAGGGGCCATCGCTATCGAGGCGCAAGGCGACCTCGAGGAGCCGCCCGTCGGCCCATGCCGCCACCGTCCGCCGAGCCTGCAGCCAGCGGGCGAGCCCGCCGCGCCGCGGGGCGATCAGCAGCGAGATCGTGAGGAGGATGGAGGCCGCGATCACGACCAGCGGCCCGGTCGGCATCCGCGGCACGGCGCTGCTGACGGCCACGCCGGAGAGCGCCGCGACGAGGCCGAATATCCCAGCCAGCGGCAACATCACGCCGACCGAATCGGTCCATTGCCGCGCCGTCACCGGCGGGATCACAACCAGGGCAGTCACGAGCACCGCCCCGGCCGCCGGCAGCCCGACGACAACCATCACCGCCACGAGGACCACCAGCGCGTAATCAATGAGCGTCACCGGCCAGCCGCTGGCGGCGGCAAACAGCGGGTCGAAGGCCACGAGGGTCGATTCCTTGAGAAACAGCGCTACGATCCCCACCGCCAGAAGCGACATGACCCCGAGGATCGTGGCGTCGGCGGCTGTGAGTCCGGCGGTGTGGCCGAGGAGGAATTGCTCGAGCCCGGCGCTCCCGGGGATGCCGCGGGCGGAGATCCCCGAGAGGAGCGTGATCCCAGCGCCAAACGACACGCCGAGAACGATCGCGGTGGCGGCATCGTCGCGCGTCCGCGTCCAGCGACCGATGAGCACGAGCCCCAACAGCGCCGCGATCGCCGTCGACAGCGCCCCGGCGAGGAGGAGCGGCAGGTCGCGCCGCCCGCCCCCGAGAAGAAAGGCGAGGCCGACCCCGAGGAGCGTGGCGTGGGCCGCCGCGTCGCCGGCCAGAGCGCGGCGCCGCAGGACGGCGAAACAGCCGACGACGCCGGCCGCAAATCCGACCGACGCCACCCCGGCGGCGACGACGAGGGTGTTGTAGGGGGGAATCCAAGCGGCAGGGAACGAGTCGTCGACGACGGCGAGGATCACGGCGTCCGCCCCCCTTCGGCGACGGCCCGCCCGATCTCGTCGAGGAGATCGAGCCGGCCGGCATACGTCCGCCGCAGATTCTCTGGCGTCAGCACCTCGGCCACCGGCCCGGCGGCGACGAGGCGCATGTCGATCAGCGCGACCGCATCGAACCAGTCGCCGGCACTGCGGAGATCGTGATGGACCATGACAACCAGCCGCCCCTCGGCCCGCAGTTCAGCGAGGACCCGGAAGATTCGTTCCTGCGACCGGGCATCGACCCCCGCCATCGGCTCGTCGAGGAAGTAGACGTCAGCCTGTTGAGCCAGCGCCCGCGCCAGGAAGACGCGCTGCTGCTGCCCCCCCGATAGCCGGCCGATCTGCCGGTCGGCGACATCGGCCAAGCCGACGCGGTCGAGGCATTCCGCCGCTAAGCTCCGCTCGCGCGGGCCGGGTCGCCGCAGCCAGCCGAGCCGGGCGTAGGTCCCCATGAGGACGACGTCGGTGACCGTTACCGGGAAGTCCCAGTCGACCGACTCCCGCTGCGGCACATACCCAACCCGGGCGCGGACCTGCTCGAGCGGCGCGCCGAGGATCCGCACCTCCCCGCCGGCCAGGGGCACAAGCCCCAGCGCGGCTTTGAGGAGCGTGCTCTTTCCGGCGCCATTGGGGCCGATGATCCCAAACAGACAGGCCCCCGGCACGGTGAGGTCGACATTCCAGAGCACCGGCCGGCGGCCGTAGGCCACGGTGACGTCATGGAACTCGAGGCCGGCAGAGGTAGTCGACATCGTCATGCCGGGCGCCCGCTCATTTCGATCTGGGGGCGGGAGAGGTCTGCGCGCCGGTGAGCCCGGCAATGATCGTGGCGACATTCGCCCGCAGGGCCCCCTCGAGCGAGTCTGCCCCGCTTCCCGGCGTGTCGAGGGAATCGGAATAAAGGCGACCCCCAAGCGCGACGGCGTGCCCCCGGGCCTGGGCCCCCTCGCGGAGGGCCGTGACGTTGCGGTCGGAGACGCTCGTCTCCACGAACACCGCCGGGAGTTTCCGCGTCACGACGAGATCGACGAGGCGATTGAGGTCGCCGAGGCCGGCTTCCGCTTCGGTGCTCGTCCCCTGGATCCCCACCACCTCGATCCCGTACGCCCGGCCGAAATAGCGGAAGGCGTCGTGGGCCGTGACCATCACCCGGCGTTCCAGCGGAATCTTTGCCAGCGACTCACGGAGCTCTCCGTCGAGGGCGACCAAACGCTCGGCGTAGGCCCGACCCGCCTCGCGATAGGCCTCGGCGTGGGGTGGATCGAGTTTCGCCAGCTTTTCCGCGACCGAGGGAACCCCGAGGCTCCACAGCCCGGCATCGAACCACACATGGGGGTCGTGCAACCCCGCTCCGGCATCCAGGAGGCGACTGGCGGGAATCGCGTCCGCCACGGCGATCACCGGCACGCGTCGCGAGAGTCGTTCGAGAAGATCGGCAAGTTTTCCCTCGAGATGGAGCCCAGAGGCGACGACGAGATCGGCGCGGGCGAGGCGGTCGGCATCGCGGGGGGTCGCCTTGTAGCTGTGGGGATCGATCCCCGCGGCCATCAGGCTGTCGACGGTGAGACGGTCGCCGCCGATCTGCCGGACGAGATCGGCCACCACCGTCGTCGTCGCTACGACATGGAGGCGCTCGTCGGCGGCGGCGCTCCCACCGGCCAGGAACGTCGCCAGGATCATCAGCGCGTGGATCATCCCAACCGCGGCCGACACGAACGTGATTCTCATTTTTTTGATCAATCAAAAAAGAATCTTTGAGAACTCAAAACCTCGCTCGCCATTCTACCCTCATCCCTCCCGGCAGACCAAACCGGTTCATGGCTCACCGCCGATTCCGCCCCCGCTCCCCCTCCCATCGGACCTGCAGCAAGGGCCGGGAGAAAGAAGCGGAGTGACCGGCGCGTTGACCGCTCCCGCGGGGCGTCTTATGGTTTGATGGATGAGGAGAACGAGCGAATGGACTCGGCTTACTTCAAACGGTTCCGGATGGACCTGGCACTCGCGGCCGGTGGTGTGGCGCCTGCGCCGACCGCGGACGGTTTCTCGGCCGCTAACGCGGAGCCGCCGCCCGGATACCGGCTCGTCCCCTGGCACGATGGGCTCATCGACGCCCACGCCCGAACGAAATTCCGTTCGTTTCGCGGCGAGATCGACGCCGTCGTCTTCCCCTGCTTGGGCGATCTCGAAGGCTGCCGCCGGCTGATGCGCGAGATCCGCGGCAAAGGGGGCTTCCTGCCGGAGGCAACCTGGCTGATCGCTCGCTCCCGCGTCTTCCCCCCCGGGGATGATCAAAAAGCCCCGCGGCCGGCGGAGGTGGAGTGGTGCGGGACGATCCAAGGGGTGATCGACTCCAGCGGGGCCGGCTCGATCCAAAACATTGGCGTCGTGCCGGGGCACCGCGGCCTCGGGCTGGGGTCTGTGCTCATCGCCCAGGCCGTGCGGAGCTTCGCCAAGCAGGGGCTGGGACGGGTGACCCTCGAGGTCACGGCCGACAATGTCCGGGCGGTGCGGCTCTACCAGCGGCTCGGCTTCCGCAGTGCCAAAACAATCTACAAGGTCGTTGACGGCGCGGCCGGGGAGTTTCGCGAGCGGGAGCCGGCCCTCCTCTGACCCTTCGCCCGGCGCCGGCGCCCGCCCCCGGTGCCGACGTTTTCCGCACGTTTTTTGCAGGCTGCTATCCTTGGGGGGCTTCCGGTCGGCGCCGCCGACCGCGGGGCCGAGAGCGGGGGGTGGCCGGGGGACCGACGGTGGTCCCAGCGACGCGTCCTCCGCTACTCCATTCGCCTCCGCTGCTCCATTCGCCTCCGCTGCTGCCCCCATTCGCCCGAGCCCGTGAAACAAACCCTCCACTCCGCCACGCTCGACAACGGCATCGTCCTTCTGGGAGAGGATCTCCCCGGCCTGGAGTCGGTGGCCGTGGCCTTCCACACCCCCGCCGGCGCCATTCATGACGGACCCAGCCGCTGTGGCCTGGCGACGCTCTCAGGCGAGATGATGCTCCGCGGCGCCGGCGACCGCACCAGCCGCGAGATCGTCGAGGTCCTCGAGGGCTCCGGGATCCAATGGGCGCAGTCGGTGTCGACGAGCCATTCGAGCTTCGCCGGCGCCATGGTGGCCCGGCAGCTCCCCACGGCCCTACCGATCTACGCCGACATTCTCCGCCGCCCACGCCTCCCCGACGACGAGCTCGACAACGCCCTGCAGATGGTCCTCCAGAACCTCGCCGGCACCGAGGATGATCCGGCCCACCGCGCCATGTCAGCGCTCCGTCAGCTCCACTACCCGCATCCGCTCGGCATGCCCTCCGAAGGCATCAGTGCCGATGTGGAGGCGATCGGTGTCGACGACGTTCGTTCGTTCGTCCGGGCCCATGTCGTGCCGCGTGGCATGATCATCGCCGTAGCCGGACGGATCGACTGGGACGATTTCGTCACGCGCGTCGAAGCACTGTTCGGAGACTGGGACACCGACGACGCGTCAGCGGTGGCGATCGGGAGCCGTGGCGAACGGGTCCGGTTTGTGCCCCACGACTCCCAGCAGACCCACATCGCCCTGGCCTGGTCGGTTCCCCCCTACCGGCACGACGATTCCTACGAGGCCTCGGCAAGCTTGTCGGTGCTCGGCGGCGGTTCGAGTTCGCGGCTGTTCTCGGAGGTTCGGGAGCGGCGTGGCCTGTGCTACAGCGTGTCGGCCGGCTACCACACGCTCCGCGACTGCGCCTCGGCGATCTGCTACTCCGGCACGTCGGCGGCCCGGGCGCAGGAGACCCTCGACGTCATGCTCGCCGAGATCGACCGCCTCCCGGGCACGATTGAGGAGGCGGAGCTCGACCGGGTCAAGTCGCGGGCAAAAAGTGCACTGGTGATGCAGCAGGAATCGAGCGCGGCGCGGGCGGCCTGGATCGCCCGACAGTGGTACCACCTCGGGACGGTGCGGAGCCTCGCCGACGAGCTCGCCCGTTATGATCAGCTGAATGTGGCCTCGGTGGAGGGTTGGCTGGCGGCGAACCGCCCCGCCGGACTGACGATCGTGTCGCTGGGGAAAGAACCGCTGGAGGTGCCGCGTGAAGTTTCTGCATGAGCGTCTCCCCAACGGGCTCGATGTGATCGCGGAGGTGACCGACACGGCCCTCTCCACGAGCATCGGCTTCTTCGTGAAGACCGGCGCCCGCGACGAGACCGACGCCGAGTGGGGTGGCAGTCACTTCCTCGAGCACATGGTCTTCAAGGGGACGCACGATCTCTCCGCCGACGAGATCAACCGGCGCTTCGACTGGATGGGCGCTAGCGCCAATGCATTCACGAGCGAAGAAGACACCGCCTACCACGCGGCGGTCCTCCCCGAGCAGCAGCTCGAGGTGACGGCGCTGTTGGCGCGGATGATGCGCCCTGCCCTCCGCGAGGAGGATTTCGAAACCGAGAAGCTCGTCATCCTGGAAGAGATCCGGATGTACGACGACCAGCCGCCGTTCGGCGCCGACGACCGCTGCCGGGCGACGTTCTTCGGTCGGCATCCGCTGGCGCGCAGTGTGCTAGGGACGGTCGAGTCGATCGAGCGGATGCCGGTCGAGGCGATGCGCGACTACCATCGTCGCCGCTACTCGCCGGGCAACATCGTCCTCTGCGCTACTGGCGCCGTCGACTTCAAGGCGCTGGTCGCCTCGGCCCGGCAGTGGTGCGGCGACTGGGAGCCGATTGCGATCCCGCCGCGCCGCGCCCCGCTCGACGCGCAGACGACCGGGAGCGCCACGCTCGAGTCCATCACCCGCCCGACGTCGACGCTCGAGTATGCCGTGCGGATGTCGCGCGGCCCGGCCGGCGACGACGACGACCGCTTTGCCGCCAAACTCCTCGCGGCGATCCTCGGCGACACCTCCGGCAGCCGCCTCTACTGGGCGATGGTCGACACCGGCCGGGCCGAACAGGCCTCCTGCCACCACCAAGACTTCCTCGATGCTGGCCTGTTCGCCACTCAGCTCTCCTGCGACCCGGAGGATGCCGGGGATCTGCTGGCAATGATCGACGCGATCTACCGGCAGGCGGCCGAGCAGGGGCTCGATCGGCGCGAGGTCGAGCAAAACCGCAACAAGCTCGCCGGTCGGTGGGTGCTCCTCGGGGAACGCCCCCGCCGCCGCCTCTTCGACGTCGGCCCGGAATGGGCCCATTCGGGGAATTATCGTTCCGTGGCCGACGACCTGCGGACGATCGAGGGCCTGTCGCTCGACGACGTCCACCGCGTTCTCGCCCGCTGGCCCCTCCACGGGACCGGGGCGACGGTCCTCGCCGGCCCGTTGCCGCTGGATCCTTCACTGGAGCCCGCTTCCGAGGCACAATAGTCGCCGCGGGGGCTGACCGACCGCCCTCCCGGGGAGCCGGCCAAGCCCGACGCCCGTACACCCCGCTCCGTCCCCCCGCCCAGCCGGCCGATCAGCTTTCCACCCGACCCACCCGACCCCCGCTGCTGCCACTTTCCATGACGCCACTCTTCGCCAACCGCTGGTTGATCGCCCTTCCCCCGATCTGGTTGCTGGGCACCGGGGCCCTGATTGCCCTGGCCGTGATTCTCCTCGTCTGGGCGGGCTTGCGGGTCGTGCAGCCGCGCGCTGCCGCCGAGGCCCGCTCCAGCCTTGGCGACGGCTTTGCTGGCCCGTTTGGCTGGCTCCTGCTGTCACTGTCGGCGGTGGCCCTCTCCTTCACCCCGCTGGTGCCACTGGCGCAGATCGGCCGCTCGCTGGCGCGGCTGTCGTCGGCCGACCGTTTCGAGCAGCGCCTGTCGATTCCGGCCGGTGCCACGCTCGAGGAGTTTGAGCTCAACCTCCGGCCGCAGGAGATCGAGGCGCTCGTGTTCGACGCCGCCCAGGCGCTGATCGTCCGCACGCAGCAGCCGATCGAGGGCTTCGCGCTGGCCAAGCAGGCCGACATCGAGGTCCTCCCCGGCACATCGTGGGAGTGGAAGCGGGGCGACGAGACCAACAAGCCAAATCCCTTCATCGGCCAAAAGGCCCGGATCGAGGTCAGCAACGCCGGCACCGCTCCGGTCGACCTCACCATCAGCGCCCGGCTCGTGCCGGAGAACCCTCAGGTGGGGATCCTCCCCTGGACGACGATCACCATCCTCTCAATCAGCTTGGCCTACGCCCTCTTCCGGCTCATCCCCCGGCGGATGGCCGCGGTCGCCTCGGCGACCACGAAGGAGGCGATCGGCCAGCCGGTGTTCGCCGTGGCGCTGATCCTCGGAGCGGTGCTGCTGCTGGCGTTCATCGTCATCCCCTACAACACGTTCGGCGAAGACGTGAAGATGCTCAAGGACAGCAGCCTGACCCTCATCAAGGTCCTCGCGCTGCTGGTCGTGGTCTGGACGGCAAGCGTCGCGGTGGCCGATGAGATCGAAGGCCGGACGGCCCTCACGGTCCTCTCCAAGCCGCTGACCCGGTGGCAATTCGTTCTCGGGAAGTTCGTCGGCCTCGTCCTCGTCGCCCTCCTGGTGTTCCTCGTGTTGGGAACGATTCTGATGGCGACGACGAGCCTCAAGGTCGTCTACGACGCCCGCGAAGGGGGAAAGATGGATCCGGTGTGGCGTGACTGCGCCGACGAGATGATCACCGTCGTTCCCGGCCTCGTCCTCTCCCTCCTCGAGGCGATCCTTTTGGCGGCGGTGAGCCTGGCGGTGTCGACGCGGCTGGGAATGGTGCCCAACCTCATCATCTGCTTCACGGTCTACGCCCTCGGCCACCTCGTGCCGCTGATTGTCCAGTCGAGCGTGGGCAAGTTTGCGATCGTGAGATTTGTCGGGCAGTTATTCGCGACGATCCTTCCGGTGCTCGAACACTTCACAATCGAAGCGGCCGTCGTCGGCGGTGTGCCAGTGCCGTGGAGCTATCTGGGGTGGGCCGCGCTCTACTCGGCCCTCTACTCGGCCGTAGCGCTGCTGGTGGCGCTGGTCCTCTTCCAGGACCGCGATCTCGCCTGATCGTGGCCGCCATCAGAGGCCACGCCGGCGGGGGCCGCCGGCTCGGTCAGGCCCGTCACCGCATCAGGCCGGTGCGGCCCGTGAGGCCGATCAGGCCGATGCCGTCGGACGCCGGGCCGGCCAGCGGCTGCCAGGTCGAGCCCTGCGGGGCTGACTGCGCTTCCGCCTTGCCGTCGAAAAAGAGCGTCATGCCGCCAGGGAGCC
>CAMBFA010000153.1 GCA_945865325.1 Candidatus Kuenenia stuttgartensis | reverse complement strand
CCGACTTGGCAATGCTGACGAAGCCGTCGCCGACCTGCGGAAGAGCGCCGCCGCCGATCCGGCGCTCGCCGATTCGATCGCCGGCGGATGGCTCCTCGCCCGGACGCATGGCGAAATCGCCACGCTCATCGACCGGAGTGGGAAAGCGTCGCCAGGGAACGCGGATGCCTTGCAGATCCACTCTCTCGCCCTCTCACCGAGCGGTGACCTGCTCGCTGCCGGCGCAGCCGACGGGACGCTCATCTTCCTGCCGCTCGCTGAGGACGGAACGGCCGCCGGAGTGCCACGCGAGATCGATGTCGGGCACGAGATCAATCAGGTCGTCTTCAGCCCCGATGGAGAGATCGTGGCCACGGCCGGCATGCTCCGCACAAAGAACGATGACGCGAACGAAGAGCCCGACCCGCCCGATGAGACCGAGGAGGAGGTGCCTGTCGACGTGGGCCGGGTGCGGCTCTGGAACGTGGCCGACGGCAGCCATCGCCGTGACCTCGAGCTCCGTGGGAACGAGGTTTTTTCCGTTGCCTTCTCGCCAGCCGGGGAGCGCGTTGCATGGGGGGGCGTTGACCGTGGGATCCGTGTGGCGGAGCTTCGGGATGCGGAAGTGGATCGAGGGGAAATCCGACCCTTTGATACCCCCTGGAATGTCGACGGCGTGCCGTCCGACCGTGAGGCGCTGCGGAGTGCCGAAGCCGACATCGAAATGATGACGTTCCTCGACGACGAGCGTGTGCTCGTCGCCATCCACGAGCGGGTCTGTGTGGTCAATCTTGCGAGCGGACGGATCGAACGATCGTTCCGTGGGGATTGGGGGGACATCCAGTCCTTTACGCTCTCGCCCGACGGACGCCGCCTGATGGCCTGCGGGTGGCGTGAGCGAATAGTTCGGATCTGGGACTTCGACACGGGATCGCTGCAACTCGAGATCGAGGAGCATCCGGAGCGCCTCAACGGGTGCGGGTTTTCCCCCGACGGTCGGCAGATCGTGACCGGATGCAGGGACGGCGTCGCTCGCACCTTCGATGCCACAACCGGGCAGCTCGAGCAGGAGATCGTCGGTCACATCGGACGGATCTGGAGCACGCTCTACCATCGGTCGGGGCGGATCGTCTCCGCCGCTGGCGATGGCTCCGTTCGGCTCTGGGATCCCGCCGTCGCCACGGAAATGCTCGGCACGACGCAGATCGAAATCCCCGACCTCGAGACGGCCCGGTCAGCCCTTGACCTCGGTGGCGGGCAATGGCTCGTCACGCCACGTTTCGGTAAGGCGGTCGTGCTCGGCGACGGGCGACCGGAGGTGACACTGGTCGATCCGGCAGGCGATGCCGAGATCTTCGCCGCGGCCATGGACCGACCGGGGCGCCGGATCGCCTTCGCAACCATCGAGGGCCCGATCGTCCACCGCTTTCCCGAGGGGGGGGAGTTCGGTGAGCCACTCCTCGCTCCGGGCGGGTTTGATAACGGCGTCGTGGCGTTCGGGCCGGGAGGCTGGTTGTACGCTGGTGAACGGGACTTGCAAGGCTCCCTCATGGTCTGGTCGCCCGACCTCACCACGCCGCGCTGTCTGAACGGGTGGCCGGGCGAAGGGGGGATCGGTTCCGTCGCCTTCACGAATGTTCCTCGGCCCAGATTGGCGATGTCGAAACGTGCGGCCATCATCCGCTACGATCTCGCCGCGGATGGGGCCCCAATCGCGAGGAGCGGCCGGCAGCTGTGCGACTTCGGCAGCGAATTGGGGGTCGAAATCGTCCTCTCCTGGTCTCCGGACGGTGAAAGCCTGGCTGTCGGCGCGATCGAAGGGAACGTGTTGATTGTCGATGCCGAGAGCGGGAGCGTCGTCGTCGAGCTGTCGTCGTTCGCCACGATGGTGCGTGGCATGCTTTGGGCGCACAACGGCCGGTCAATGATCGTGGCCGACGACCGCTGCATCCGGCTGTGCGATGCGGTCAGCGGCGCCACACTCGACGAGATTCGTCCCGGCTGGGCGATCAGCAGCATCGGTTTCGTCGAGGGAAGCGATGGCCGGCAATTGTTGGCCGTAACGGGAAGCCGGCTGTTGCTCACCCGCCGTCTCAACCACCGGGGCCTCGAGACCCGCCCCGACGACGGTCGATTGCTCCTCCTCGACCTCAGTCGGCGGCTTCCTGCTGCCGCGCTGGAAGAATGACCACGGCGGTCAGTAGCGGGCCTTCCGGCCGAGCTTCTTGAGCCGGTTCATGCGGACCACGCTCCCCTCGAAAACCCCCTCCGGCTAGTCGCCGGCGGCGAGGATATTCCGGTAGATCCCCTTCTGCTCGTAGGCGTTGACCCCGAGGCTCGCTCTTCACCGCCGGCGTCCCCGCCTCGTCGAGCTGGACAAAGACCGTGATTACGCCGCCGGGGCTGAGGTGGTCGCGGGCCGACTGGAAGAACCAACGCTCCCGCCCCGAGGCCGGTCATGAAGGTGGCGAGGACGACGGCGAGCGCCCGCGTCGCCTCCCCGACCTGGAAGACGAGGAGCTGAAACCAGACGATCTCGTAGACGAGCGCCGCGGCGCCGCTGGCGACGAACAGCGGCAGGAGCGTCGAAGCAGGTTTCATCAGGCGGCGGGCATCCCTTCCCCGTGAATCGACCGGCCGGATCGTAGCAGCCCCCTTCGACAGGCGTTAAAACAGCCGGGCCCCGAATCGGCGCGGATTTTTGCTTGTCTCCCAGAGGAGCGCAGAGCGATAATGGATGTCGGTGTCCGGAAGTCGTGGCGCGGGGACCGACACCCCGACGGAGGATTCGATGAGAACATTTTTCGAACGGCATTTGGCGGCCGGGTTCATGACGCTCGTCGCCGTCGCGGTGGTGGTGCCGGCGGTGTCGATGAGCCGCCCCCCCCTGGTGGCGCAGGAGCCGACCGTCGGCGACAAGCCCAACGACGTGGCGATCTTCATGCGCGCCAAACTCGGCCATGCGCAGCTTGTCTTAGAGGGGCTGGCCTTGGCCGATTACGACCTGATCGCGCGCGGGGCCCACGATCTGGCGCTCGCCAGCCAGGCTTCGAGTTGGCAGGTGCTGCAGACGGAGGACTACGCCCGGCAGAGCCGAGAGTTCCGCCGCGCGTGCGAATCGCTTCGCTCCGCCGCGAAGGACAAAAACCTCGACGGCGCGGCGCTGGCCTGGATGGAAGTGACGCTCAAGTGCATCCAGTGCCACAAATACGTCCGTGACGTCGGCGCCGGCAACTGACCCTCACTTGGCCGGCGTGAGCGTGAGGCGACGGAACTCGATCGGTCCGTGGTCCCCCTGGAGGAGAATCGGCCCGGGGGCGCCCTCCTGCGCATCGATCGCCCCCCCGGTGATCCCGGGGATCAGCTGCCGGTCGATGATTCGCTCGCCGTTGAGCACGATGGTGACGCGGCGGCCGACGAGCGTGATCTCGACCTCCTGCCATTCCCCCGCCGGCTTCGCGGCATTGAGGCAGGGGGTGAGGAATCCGTAGACACCGCCGATCCGGTGGCTGTCGGCCTCGCCGCCGAAGTTGTCCTCGATCTGCACCTCGTAGCGGCCGCGGAGATAGATGCCGCCGTTGCTCCCCTTGGGGTAGCGGAACTCGGCGCGGAGCTTGAAGTCGGCAAATGTGCGTTCGGTGCGGAGGTTGTTCCCCGGCTCGGCGTTGACGAGGATCCCGTCCTTCACCCGCCAGCCATTGGCCACCGCGGCGTGCTGCGGCGTCCAGCCGCCGAGGTCACGGCCGTTGAAGAGATCGACGGGCTTGCCCCAGGCCGGCTCGGGGTGATCCAGCGGCGGGGCCCGATGCCCCTCGAAGCGGATCGGATTCCCAGCGGCGTCGGTGATCGTCCCTGCAAGGACTCCATCGGTGAAGCGCGCTTCGACGACAAGATCGGTGGGCACATGTCATTCTACCGTGCCCACCGTCCCGCCCTGCTCACCCGGCCAGCGCCTGCCAGAGCAGCCGGGCGACGAGCGTGAACACGACCCCCGCGAAGACGACGCGGATGAAGGGGGCCCCGTGCTTCACCGCCAGGCCAGCCCCGATCCTGCCGCCGACCGCTTGGCCAACGATCATCGCCCCAGCTGAGGCGGGATCGACCTGCCCCCACGCCGCAAAGACGACCAGCGCCGCGAGGTTGCTCGTCAGATTCACCACCTTTGTAAAGGCCGTGGCTTGGGGGAGGCCCAGGCCGCGGAGATGGACCGAGGCGGCGGTCCAGAAGGCCCCGCAACCGGGGCCGAAGAAGCCGTCGTAAAACCCGAGCACACTGCCGGCCAGCGCCCCGAACTGATTGGCGGAGAGCCGCGGCGGCATGTCGGCCGCGCCGAGCGCGGGGCGCCGGAGGACATACAGGGCGACGGCGAGAAGGAGCCAGGGGACGACGAACGTCAGCACCCGATTGTCGATCCAGAGCACGGCCCCGGTGCCGACCGCCGCCGCAACGGCCGTCGCCCCAATCGCCACCGTCATCGTCGGCCAATCGATGAGCCGGGCAGCGTGGTAACGGTGGACCGCCATCGTCGTGCCAGCGGCGCTTTGGAGTTTGTTCGTGCCGAGGGCGAGATGGGGGGGGAGGCCGGCCCAGAGGAGCGCCGGCAGCGAGATCAGTCCCCCGCCGCCGGCGATCGCATCGATGAACCCGGCGCACAGCCCGGCGACGCCAAGGGGGAGCATCGTCGAAAGATCCATCGTGGCTGGCCTGCTCCGTGGCGGCGGTGGAGAAAATCCTACCCGCGGAGGAGCTCACGGTAGCAGTCGAGGAAGTGGGTGGCGACCTCGGCGTTGATCCCCTTCCAGGCCTCGTCGATGAGAGTCCCGGCGAGGAGGCCATTGACCGCCTTCCCGGCAACGCCACCGACGACCTCGACCAGGCCCGTCATCGGGTGGGAGCCGAGGAGCCGCTCCCGGTCGACATGGACGAACTCATTGGCCACCAGCGACAGGCCCGGCAGCTTCGGAACCGGATCTCGGCCGTTGACGTAGCGGTGGATCTTCCCGGCAAACTCCCGGTTGAAGGCATCGCAGGCGGTGCGGTTGCCGATCATCGGGGCGCCGAACGTGCAGACCTCCTCGACGGCGATGAACTTCCGCTTGAGGAGCCAGGCCGCGATCAACGCCAGCGCCCCCCCGAGGCTGTGCCCGGTGATCCAGATGGGGCGGTCGCTTTTCTTCACCTCTGCTTCGATCGCCGGCAGGAGGACCGGCCAGATCGCCGCGATCGCGTCGACGAAGCCCTTGTGGAAGCGGGCCCCGACGCCAGCGGCGGCGAGGTCGAGGCCCAGTCGCCCCTCCGGCACGACAAGGAGATTCATCGCGTCGGTGAGGAGGATGTCCTTGAGCCCGTCGAGGCTCGTTGGGCTCTCCGTCCCCCGGAAGGCAACGACGATGTGGTCGGCGCTGGTCCCCAGCCAGGCCTGGGTGTTGTCGACGCTGAACAGCCTCGCGTCGAGGGCGAGGATCTCCTGAAAGGCCTGCTTCCCTTCCGTCTCGCCGAGGTAGGCCAGGGCGCTCGCCTCGCAGAGATACGTGGCACTGGAGACGTGGCCGGGGGTGTCTTCCTTGAGCTCGAGTCGTTCGAGGGCCATTGGGGGACTCCGCTTCGGGGGGGATGGGCCGGTTTGATTCAGTTGACGTAGCGACGTTCGGGGAGGGCTGTCTTCGCTTCGCCGGGTGGGGTCTCGCCGATCGTGGCGGCGGCGTTCTTCCACTTCCGCAGGATCGACGTCGGGATGTTGTTGCCCGTGACGTCGATCTCGCGGAATGGCGGCGGGGCGTCGGCGAGGAAGGCCGCCACCCCCTCCGGCGTGACCGCAGTCCGCGCGATCCGCAGCGATTCCAGTTGCTTGAGAGTGAGGAGCTTTACGAGCCCCGCGTCGGTGATATGCGTATCGTTGAGGGTCAGCTCCCGGAGCTTTGGCAGGCCGGCAAAGAGATCGAGGGTGGCGTCGGTGACATCGGCGTTCCCCATCTCGAGGATTTCCGTACCGGGCTTCGTGGCGAGGATCGAGTAATCGCTCCGGTCCCAGCCCGTCAGGACAAGCGCTGGCCGGCCATTGACGACCCGCTCCCGTTCCGCGAGCCCCACGATCGAAAGGTAGAGATGCTGGGCAGCGAATGGCACGGCCCCGATCACCAGCCCCGCCACGAGGAGCGCGGCGGGGCCGAGGAGCCGGCGCCGCTCCGTCCGCCCTAGCAACACCCGCAGGCTGCGGCCTATGAAAACAAGCAACCCCGAGGTCGCCAGGAAGAGGCCGACAAAGACGAGCACGGCGCCGATCTGTTCACTCATCGGGAACGCTCGCTCCGCAGGGGCGCTTGAATTGTGCCGGGCCAGGGCCTGCCCGAATCAATCCTATCAGGCCGCCGGCCGATCGATGCCCGTTGCTCCGCCCGACATCTCCGTCACACCCCCGCCAGGCTCCGCAGGTCGCGTTCCATGCGATCGAGCCTGGCGGCGAGCAGCCCCTTCGTCGCCGCCAACTCGGCCGCGGGGAGCGGCGGGGCGGCCGTAAAGAGGTAGAACTTGATTTTCGGCTCGGTGCCGGGGGGACGGGCGGCGACGCAGTTGGAGAGTGTCGGGAAGGGGGGCTCGGTTTCCGGGTGGGGCGAAGCCTCAGGGGCACCGGTGAGATCGAACATCACCAGATCCCCCTGCTTCGCGGTGTGCGGGGCCCCGGGGAACGGCCGCGGCGATCCGCCACGTTCGGCCACAGTGAGGTTGCCGTAGTCGCGGACGCGGATGACGTCGAGGCCGGCGATCGTCGACGGCGGGTTCTTTCGGAGGCTCGCCATGATCTCGCGCATCCGGTCCATGCCGGAAGCGCCGGGAAGCGTCACCGACACCTGTCGCTCGGCGTGGCAGCCATGGGCCACGAACAAGCCATCGAGATGCTCGTGGAGCGATTGGCCCCGTTCGCCGAGCGCGGCGGAAAGTTCCGCCAGGAGGAGGGCCGCGACGCTGGCGTCCTTGTCGCGGACATGCGTGCCGGCGAGATAGCCGTGCGATTCCTCGCAGCCAAACGCGAAGTGCTCAGGGCCGATTCGGTCGATCTCCTCGCCGATCCACTTAAAGCCGACCTGGAGCCAGTCTGTGATCGCGGCCCCGTGCCCCGCGGCGATCCGCCGCACGAGCCCCGACGTGACCAGCGTCGTCACGACCCGGTCGCTCGGCCGCAGGCGCCCCGTCCGGGCCCGGGTCGAGAGCACCCAATCCGTGAGCAAGGCCCCCAGTTGGTTGCCGGTGAAGGCGCGCCACTCCTCACCTCCGACCGTAAGCGGTGCCGAGGCACCGAGCCGGTCGCAATCGGGGTCGCTGGCCATCACCAGGCCATCCCCCCGGTCGCGCGCCTCGGCGACCGCGCCATCCATCACGGCGGGGTTCTCCGGATTCGAGACATGCCCCGGCACGTTGGGGAAGTCGCCGTCAGGTGTTTCCTGTGGGCCGTAGAGCCGGAGCCTCGTGAAGCCGGCGCCGGTGAGCACCGGGACGACAGCGCTCGCGCCGACGCCATGCAGCGGCGTGTAGAGGATGGAGACGTCGCGCGGGCCGGAGGTCGCCTGGCGGAGGACGGCTGCCACGAACGCCGCATCGACCTCATCCTCGACGAATCGCACGCGCCCGGCGGCGACCGCGGCGGCGAAGTCGGCCCGCTCGACGGTGTCGACCGACATCACCCGGTCGATGATCCCGCGGTCGTGCGGGGGGAGCACCTGGACGCCGCCGGCCCAATAAACCTTGACGGCGTTGTCGCTGGGGGGGTTGTGGCTCGCCGTCACCATGATCCCGCAGGTGGCGCCAGTGTGGCGGACGGCAAACGACAGCTCGGGCGTGCTTCGGTAGCCGCGCAGGAAGAAGATCCGGAAGCCGGCGGCCAAGAGGACCTCGGCGCAGAGCTTGGCGAAATGTTCGGAGCGGTGCCGGGTGTCATAGGCGATGGCGCAGGTTGGCGTCGTGCCGGCGGGGAGGGCGCCGCGGACATAGTCGGCGAGCCCCTGGGCGCTCTCGCCGATCGTTCGGTCGTTGATGGCGTTGGAGCCGACCGGGAACATCGTGCCGCGGCGGCCTCCGGTGCCAAAGGGAATCACGGTCCAGTAGGCGTCGTCGAGATCCTTCCAGGCAGCCTTCGCCGTGCCCGCCGCCGCGGCCCGGTCGACGAGCGCGCCGAGCGTGGCAGCGAACTCCCCGTAGCGGGGTTCGGTGAGCCAGACGCGGATCGTGTCGAGGGAATGGTCGGTGAGGGCGCCGGCGGCGTGCGCCGATTCAATCGCGGCGAGACGGGCGGAGAGCATGGCTGGCGGGGGCTCCGGGGCTGGGAAGGAGGAACGGTGCGGGAGCGGAGACGACGTTTTATACTGCTGGTCGCTTTTGAAGGCACCGCCCGCATCATCCCCGGCCCCTAGCGGATCGCCGGCCGGTGACCATTCCCCGTGCGCCCTATCCCCGGAGTATCCGTGACCGACACTCTCATCGTCAGCGTTTCCGGACTGCGGGGCATCGTCGGAGGCTCGCTCACGCCGGAGGTGGCGGTCCGCTACGCGCGGGCCTTTGTCGATCAGCTGCCGCCGGGGCCGATCGTCCTCGGTCGTGACGGCCGTGCACACGGGGGGATGTTTGCCGAGGCGATCACGCTGGCGCTGCTGGCCGATGGGCGCGACGTCATCGATGCCGGGATCGCGGCGACCCCGACGGTGGGGATCGTCGTCCGCGACGAGCGTGCCGCCGGCGGGCTACAGATCTCCGCCAGCCACAATCCCGCCCCCTACAACGGGCTCAAGCTCTTCTCGGCCGAGGGCCGCGTGCTCCCCGCCGCCGCCGGCCGGCCGATCCTCGAGCGCTTTCATGCCGGCGACGCCCCTCGCGCCCCCGCTCCCTCCCCCGGCACGCGCCGCGAGGTCGACGGCACGGCGGCGCATGTCGGGCTCGTCCTCGCCACCGTCGACGTCGAGGCGATCCGCCGGCGCCGGCTCAAGGTGTGGCTCGACTGTGGCCACGGCGCGGGCAGCCGGGTCGGCCTGCCGCTTCTGGAGGCCCTCGGATGCGAGGTCGTCGTCGCGGGGGGGACTCCCGACGGCCTCTTCGAGCACCGCCCCGAGCCGACCGCCGAGAACCTCGCCGACTGGCTGCCGCGGATCGGGGCCTGTGGTGCCGCGATCGGGTTCTTCCAGGATCCCGATGCCGACCGGCTCGCCATTGCCACCGCCGATGGCCGGTACATCGGCGAGGAGTGCACGCTCGCCCTTGCCGTGGGGAATGTCCTCGCGCGGACGGCCGGGCCGGTGGTCGTCAACTGCTCGACCAGCGGCATGACCGGGGAGATCGCGGCCCGGCACGGCGTCCCCTGCCATGTCTCCGCCGTCGGCGAGGCGAATGTCGTCGATCGGATGCTCGCCACGGGGGCCGTCATCGGTGGCGAGGGGAACGGCGGCGTCATCCATCCCCGCGTCGTTTTCGTCCGCGACAGTGCCGTCTCGATGGCCCTCGTCCTCGACTCGATGTGCCGCGGCGACGCCGTGACGCCGATCGACGTGCTCGCCAGCCGCCTCCCGACCCTTGTCATGGAGAAGGCCAAGATCGATCTGGCCCCGGAGACGAGCGGCCCCGCGCTCGCCGCGGCGATCGACCGTGTCGCCGCGGCCTTCCCGGAGGCGCGGGGCGACCGTCTCGACGGCCTGCGTCTGGATTGGCCGGGGGGCTGGCTCCTGGTGCGCGCCAGCAACACCGAACCGATCGTGCGGATCGTCGCCGAGGCGACGAGCTCGACGGCGGTCGCCGCGGCGATCGCGACGGCGCGACGGGTGATCGCCGGCCCCCACGAACCTTCCCCCCGAGCATGATCGAAGGCGATGGGCGACCGCGGTGTCGCACGGTGACCGGCGTCAGGTGACCGGCATCACTTCCGGACAAGGACCTGTGATCCCGGTCCGAGGATGTCGGCAATGTCGTCGAGATCGCGCAGCGACACGATCACGCTCGACGCCGAAGCGCTGTCGCTGACGAGACTTGGGTCCTCCGCCCCTTCGATCGCCAGGCCCTCGCCGAGGATGATCGACTTTGGTCCGGCCGACGGCGCGTAGGCCACCTGAGCGGCGATCCCGGCAGGCTCCGCGCCGCCGCCTGGCCGGCGGATGTCGATCACGGCGACCGACTGGCCGACGCGGTTAGCGATCTGCCGACCGAGAACGACCGGAAAGCTGCCGGCGTAGTTCCCCCCGACCTGGAGGCTCATCCGTCGGCGCGAGACGCTGATCACCGCGTCGAACGGGCCACGCACCAGCTTGAGATGTTCCCCCTGCAGCAGCTGCGACGGATCGCTCACGCCGTTGATTTTGGCGAGCAGTTGCCACGGCACCTGGAGCGGGGCGGCGATCGCGGGGAGCGTGTCGCCCGGTGCGACGATATGGGGGGGGAGGAGCAGATCCTTTTGGGAATAGATAACCGTGCCGGCAAGCTGCCCGAGGAGATCCTCGAGGCGCTGGCTCTCCTCGAGGCCGAGGGAGGCGTCGTCATGCCACAGCGAAAGGACGGAGAGAGCCTCGGCGTATCGCCCGGCGGCAAGCATGTCGTGGGCGTCGGTCCAGGCAGACGTGAAGGCCGTCGAGGGGGCACCACGGGCAGGTGGCGGGACGACCAGCGCCGCCGGGGCCGGGGGGAGCGACGACGGCGGAGGGGGGG
>CAMBFA010000152.1 GCA_945865325.1 Candidatus Kuenenia stuttgartensis | reverse complement strand
TCGAGCTCGGCGATCCGGCGACGGATGCCGGCGCCGTCGGTGTGCTCGACAAACTCCGACAGCGACTGCGTGCCGTGGAGCATCCGCAGATAGCCCCACAGGAGCCGCTCGAGGGACTCGAGCGACCCGGAATCGGTGTCGCGGTGCCGGCCCGCCATGTCGACCAGATGGAGGCAACGCTCCCGCAGCCGCTCAAATCGCTGCCGGAGCTGCGGCGAGAGGGATCGGAGGAGGCGCTCGTAGGCTTCCCGGGTGCCGATCGCCGTGGCCTCGCGGCGGGCCTTCGCGGCCTGGGCATCGACGGCGTCGCGGAAGCGGTCGTTGGTGACCATGCTCGCGAGATAGTAGAGCTCACCGGCCGCGACGAGCGGGAGGATCACCGCGGGAAACCCCGAGATGAATGCCGCCGCGACGCCGGCCCCCGCGAGCAACAGGTTCCAGCGGCTCGTGAAGGCCGTCTGCAGATAGGCTCCGATGCGCCCCACGTCGAAAAGTGTCCCTTCGTCCGAACTTCCCGACTATTCCCCGGGCCGCGACGCCGCGGCCTCGATGACTTCGAGCTGGGCCTGGAGCCGGCTGACCTGCTCGTGGAACCAGGGCTCGATCTGCGTCTCGCGGGCCGGGCTGGCGGCGGCCGGCATGCGGATCTCGGCCGCGATCCTACCCGGAGTCGTGGCCATCACGAACACCCGGTCGCCGAGATAGACCGCCTCCTCCACCGAATGCGTGATGAACAGCACGGTCGCCTCCACCTCCCGCCACAGCCGGACGAGCAGATCCTGCATGTCGAGGCGGGTGGCGGGATCGAGAGCGCCGAACGGCTCGTCCATGAGGATGATCCGCGGCCGGAGGACAAGCGTCCGGGCGATCGCCACCCGCTGGCGCATCCCGCCGGAGAGCTCGTGGGGATACTTGGCAGCGTCGCGGTGGGGGTCGAGCCCCACGCGCTCGATCCACTCCCGCCCCTCCGCCTCGCGCCGGCGCTTCGGCACGCCCTGGCACTCGAGGCCGAAGGTGACGTTTCCGAGGACGGTACGGTTGTCGAAGCTCGTGTAATCCTGGAACACCATCCCCCGATCGGCCCCGGGCCCCACCACCTCCCGGCCGAGGACATGGACGCTCCCACAGGTCGGGGGAAATTGCGGCTCAAGGCCCGCCACCATCCGCAGCACCGTGCTTTTGCCACACCCCGAAGGGCCGAGGAAGGTCGAGATCTCTCCATTGTCGGGCAGGTCGGGGATCGTGAAGGAGACATCGCGGATCGCCACCGCCTCGCGCGGCGTGCCCTGGTTGTAGATCTTTGTTACGCCGCGGAACTCGACCGCCGCAGGGCGGCCGTCGCCGGGCGGATCGACTGGAACCGGCCGCACGGCGCCCGGCGCGGCGGGGCGTTTGTCGCGGGCTGCCTCGCCGTCCTTGCCAGTCATGGCCGGAACTCCGTCCGCCGGCCGTGGAGCAGCCAGCCGCAGAAGCGCGGGATCAGCCCCGCCCCGCCGTAGCGGTAGGGGAAGAGATCGGATTGCAGCCACCACAGCGCCCGATCGATCGCCCAGGCCACCATCGGGATGATCACGAGCACGAGGAGAATCGGCTCCCGCTCGCCACGTCGCTGCGACATGTTGATCAGGTCACCGAGGCCGCCGGAGGCGCTCCCGAACTTCACCAACTCCGCGAGCATCACGTAGCCGAAGGCGAGCCCGAAGAGGAGCCGCAGCGAATTGAAGATCGAGGGGGCGGCGAGGGGGCCGAGGACCTTTGTGATGATCTGCCAGCGCGAGGCGCCAAGCGTCAGCGCCGTGTCGACGTAGCGCTGCGGCACGTCGAGGACCGCGGCGGTCGTGTCAGAGAGAACGAAGGCAACGCTCGCGATGAAGAGAAACATGACTTTTTGGAACTCGCCGATCCCGAAGAAGAAGAACGTCAACGGAATCAGTGCCGCGACCGGGATGTTGCGGCCGAAGACCATCAGCGGCGCCAGAAACGCCCGCAGCGCCGGGAAGCAGGCGGCGAGGATCCCCAGTGGCACCCCGACCGCCGCCGACAGACCGAACCCGAGACAGACCCGCTTGAGCGTCACCAGCGTGTTGGCGACGAGCTTGCGCTCGCCGAAGACACGGGGGATGGCCTGAAAAGTCTCCGCGACGCTCGGCAGCGTCGTCGGACTGACCATCCGCTTCTCTGCCTCGCCCGGGGGGCCGGCCGTGATCACGAACCACACCGCCAGCATCGCTGCCACGCAGGTGAATCCCCAGAACAGGGCCGCAGCCGTGGAGAGCTCGCCGCGGAGCGGCGCCGCCCGATGACCCTGGCGGGCCCGGTCTTCGCCGCGGGGCAACGGTGCTTCGGCTGCGGGCACCCCCTTCTCCGTCTGCTCGGTCATCTCGAGAGTCACTCCTTCTCGGCGGAGTAGACCTTGATCTCGACGCGACGGTTGAGCGAGTGGTTGTCGGGCTGATCGGGATCAACGGGCCGATCCCAGCCAACGCCGTCGACGGCGAAGCGTCCGTCGTCGAATTGGTACTTCTCCACGAGCGACTCCTTGACGGAGTTGGCACGCCGGTAGGCGAGCTCCTTGACCACCTCGGCCGGGATCTTCCCCTTCATCGAGGAGTCGGTGTGCCCCTCGATGACGATCCTCGCCGCGCCGAACTGCTTGGCGAGCGTCGCCACCTCGTCGAGGACCAGATCGACGCTGGCGTCGTAGGGCTCCTCGATCTCCTTCCCGTCGATCTTGCGGACGATCCGCTTCTTCAGATCCCAGCTGTTGGGGAAGAAGTGGATGACGACGGTGTTGGTGAGGATCTCATCGTTCTCGGCCCGGATGTCAGCCAGCCGCTTCGGCGGCAACGGCTTGGTGTATTCGTCGCGGGTCTCGGCATATTTCGGCTCGGCCCCGAGCTTCTGGATGACCGAGAAATCCATCACTTGATCGAAGGAGACGGGCGGATTGGTGATCGCCCCGACCCGGCGGTAGAGGTGATAGGCCTGCTTCCAGATCCGCTCGAAGTTGGCCGGATTGTTGCGGTTGATGAAGAACTGGTAGTTCTCGGCCCAGTTCGTGGAGTGGGCGTCGCCGAGCATCCCGAGGGTGTCGGTGGCGGGGATGTTGTAGCCGGCTGCCATCAGCTCGGCGGCCTTCGCCTTCCCTTCCTCTGTCTTCAGCACTTCCATCGAATCAAAGATGCCGCGGACGATCGCCTCGACCTTGTCGGGGTGGTCCTGGGCGAAGTCGGCCCGGGCAAACCATACATCCGCGATCAGCCGGTTGGCCGTCTGCGTTGTGATCAGCAACCGGTTTCCCTTCGCCTTGGCGAGGTTGTAGATGTCGGGCGCCCACGACACGGCCCCGGCGATCTCCTTCTGCGAATTGAAGGCCGCTGCCGCCTGGAAGGCGTCGTCGGTGTAGACCATGTCGACATCCCCCGGCTGGAGGCCGCCGGCGACGAGCATGTTGAGGGCGAAGAACTGGCTCGGGGAGTTCTGGGCGAGAACGAGCTTCTTGCCGGCAAGATCGCGGACGGTGCGGATCCCCTCGCGGACGACGATCCCGTCACCGCCATTGGAGAAGTCGACCTGCTGGTAAATGCGGGGCATGACCCGGGTGTCCTTGGGGGCCCCGGTGCGGTCAGTGAGCCCCTCGAGGAACAGCGGCACCATGTCGAGCGTCGCCCAGCCGATGTGGACCTCGCCGGCGGCGTAGGCGTCGCGCATCGTGACCGGATTGTCGATGAGCACCAGCTCGATCTTGAACGGCTTCCCACCCGGCGCCTGCCACACCTTTCCCGCCTTGAAGCCTTCGTTGGCATGGATGATCGGGGCCCAGCCGGCCCAGACGTTGAGGGCGAAGCGGACGGTGTCGTTCTCGAGCGGCTTGTAGGCACTCGTCCCCTTCACCGGCGGCAGCTTTTCGGCCGGCTTGAAGGCGTATTCCTTGACGGTCGTCGGCACGGCGTCGTCAGCGGCCTCCGAGATCGGCCCTTCGCCGCCGGTCGCCCCGCCGCCGGCCGGTGGCGCGCCGCCAGCCCCACCACCGCCGTTGCCCCCGGCTCCATTCCCCCCCGGACCGGCGCCACCAGCGGCGACCTGCGCGCCTCCGGCCATGGGGCGCAGGACGTTGCCGAACATTCCGGCACGCCAGGCTGCCAGGGCCACCAGGCTGAAGATCACCGCCCAGACGGCGAGCCAGAACGGAGCTTTGGGTTGACCACCTGCCATCGGACACCTCGCCGGGGAAAAAGGGGGAAAATGAACGCAGAGGCCGATCAGCCGCGGAACTTCGTCTTCGGACGCGAGGCGTGGGCCATGTGGAGCGTGTTCATGAGATCGTAGGCGGTGACCTCGCAGAGGAGCTGCGTCACCTTTTCATGGGCCTCGGGCGAAAGCAGCGGCTCCACGTCCTTCATCAGCGCCACGACACGGGCCTCCTGGGCCTCGAGCTCGGCGACGTCAACGCGACCGTCGGCCACCACCTCGACAAACGAGTCGAGCTTGCGGGCGTACTCCGCCAACATCGGGGCCTCGGAGTGGGCATCGAACCAAGGGGTCTTCTTCGACATCGTGGGGTCTCCTGGGATGATCTCGGGCCTGGGATTTGTGGATGGCGGGTGATCACGAGCCGATCACGCCCTTGATGGCGGCAAGTCGTTCCTGAAGCCGTGCCCTGCCGCCCGGCTGCGACACATGCTCCTTCCAGCGGTCGGGGAGAAACCGCTTCTCGGTGCATTCGAGCACCGCCGCGATCTCCTGCATCTCCTTCTCCAGACCCTGGGCCGAGGGCATGAAGTCGTCGAGCGCGCTGTTGAGATCCTCGGGCGCTACCTCCTCCGGGGTCGGCAGACCGGCATCGGCGGCCCGATCGAGCCCCTTCCGGCGGGCGGCGAGGACAACGCTCTCGATGTCGGCCCCGGAGAGCCCGAGGTCGAGATCGATCGGGCCGGGGAGGCCGGTGGCGAGGCGGACATGACTCTTGCGGGCCATGGCCGTGAACATCGCCTCCATCTCCGCCTGATCGTGCGGGTAAAAGAGGGGGATGTGGACCTCGGCCCGCCCCTGGCGCTTCAGATCGATCGGGAGGAGGTCGGGGCGGCTGGTGAGGAGCATCCAGACGATCTTGCCACGGTAGCGGGTGTCCCCCATCTGCCGGGCGATCATCGAGAAGACGCGAGCCGACGTCCCGGAATCACCGTCCGACTGCCGGTTTCCCAGGGCGGCATCGGCCTCGTCGATGATCACCACCACCGGCCCGAGGCTGCGGAGCACGTCGAGGGCGTGCTCGAGATTGCCTTCCGTCTCGCCGACATACTTGCTGCGGAAGTTCTTCAAGACGGCACAGGGGATGCCGACGCTGCCGGCGTAACACTCGGCGATGAAGCTCTTGCCCGTTCCCACCGGGCCGCAGATCAGATAGCCCATCGGGGCGCTCTCGAACTGCCCCCGCTTGATGGCGCGGGCATCCGACTCGAGCCGATTTTTCGCCTCCTGATGGCCGGCAACGGTGTCGAGCGTGAGCCGCGGCTGGATGAACTCCACGAGCCCCTGGCAGGAGCGCTCGATGAGATCCTTCTTCTTGGCGGCGAACTCCGGGCCGTCCGGGGGCGAGCCCTCGCGGGCCGAGAGCGTCACCACGGCGCGGAGGCTCTCGAGCGACAGCCCCCCCGACAGTGCCGCCATCCGCTTCACAGCATCCATCTGCGCCTCAGGCATGCCGGCCGTCTTCGCCGTCGCCAGGGCAAACCGCTCGCGTTCGGAGGCATCGGGAAGGGGGAGATCGATCGCCGTCACCGCCGGGCAGGTGACAAGCCGGGCGTTGACCTCGGAGAGCGCGTCGGCAAGGAGGACGATGGAGACGTTGACGCGCCGCAGGAGCGGATTGGTGGCCCAGGAAAGAAGCCGCACCAGCCGCCCCGCTCCCCCCTTCACCGAGGCGCCGGCCTCACCGGCCGGCGCGAGATACTGGGCGTAGTCAAGGACGATCGCAATCCGTTTCCGCTTCTCCGGCGGGTCGATGAGATTGCGCTCGAGGAGTTGATCAATGACTCCGATCGCCTGATCGGGGTCACGCGGCCAATTGGCGGCGTTGCCGAGCCGGTCGGTGAGCCAGGCGACCATGTCGCGGTGCCGGTTGGCATCGGTGCCGGCCAGCGGCCGCAGGCCTTTCCCGACGTCGTAGGCGAGGACGACATCCCAGCGACCGAAGATCTCCCGGCAAAGGAAGTCGCTCACGCCCCCCCAGGCCGCCTCGGCGGCGTCCGGTGGCGAAAGAGGAACAAGATCGCGGACGTTCCCGTGGAGAAGGAACATGCAGCTGGTGCCGGCCAAATAGGCGTCGCCCAAGCGCTCCGACCAGCGTGGACACCAGTCCGCCAGCGCCATCCCCGGGGCGGTCCCGGCCGAGGCTCCGCTGCCCATCGGCAGCGCTGCCACCCCCACACCGGCCGACCCTGCTGCGGCCCCCTGCCCAACAGACGCCGGGGGATGATCCTCGACCGGCGCCCGCGGGCCATTCGATCCTGAACCAGTACTCACGTTGCCCCCTCGCGCTCCCTAGAAAAAACCGCCAACCGGCCCGCGCCTACAGCGGACTGTGGATCACGTGCCCGCCGCCGGAAACAGCGGCGTGTCGTCCGGGAAGCCCTCGGCGTTTCGTCCGGGAAGCCAGGTCGGCAATGGTCTCCGATCCCTTTTCCCACAGTGAATGAGGGGCCCGCGTCCCAGCGGACTCGGCAGCACCTCACCGATTCGTCTGGCGAAGCTTCTCCGAGCCGATTTCCTTCTCGTCACCGGTCACACCCGAAGTCTCCGGGGTGACCATCCCCATCTCCACCTCGAATTGCCGCAGGGCGTCGTCGGCCATGCTCTTGTCGACCGCTTGCTCGGCCTTGATCTTGTCGAGCCCCTCGCCAGAGAGATCGGCGGCGACCCGGACCTTCGCCCGGTTGAGGTCGATCTTGTCGTGGATGACATCCTCGATCTGGCCGAAGTCGGTGGTGACGTCGAAGTTGAACTGCGTCGCCAGCTTGGCGAGCTCGGCTTCGGCGCGGCTCATCTTCAGCTCGGCGTCGTACTTCTGGATCTTCCGCTTCAGCTCCTCGAGCTTCTTCACGGCATGCTCGATCTTCGTGACGTTGTTGCCGTAGGCCGTCTCGTGGAGCTTGAGCTGGGACTCGTTCTCGGCGAGCTCCTTCTTGGCCTTCTGGAGTTCGAGGGCGAACTTCGACGCCGTCTCGCGCTCGCCGGCCTTGAGGTAGGCCTTCACCTGGGCCTCGAGCTTGGCGACGTGGGCCTTGTTGGTCTCGACCTGACGATTCACCCGTTCGACGAGGGCCCGGTATTTCTCCAGGCCTTCGCGGCCGTCCTTCATCTGGTCGACCGCCTTGTCGTATTCGTACTGGAGTTGGGCGATCGGATCGGCCGTCCAGAAGAAGTTGGCGATCTTGTTCATCTGGGCCGCAAGGGACTTCCAGAGCTTTCCGAGGATCATCGACGGCGTCTCCGTGGAACAGACAGGAACGGGCTGCAGACGGCCCTTCGTCTTACCCCCCACGCCGATGGTCGTCAAACCACCGGCACACTCCGACGCGATCGTCAGCGCCTCCGGGGCCCGAACGCCCTCCGGAAGCCTCTTTTTTTCGCGATCGAGGTGCTTCACTCACCAACGGCTAACGCGTCACCTTGACGCCGGGGTGGGCTTCGCGAAACTTCGCCACGGCAGCCTCCGTGAGACCGGTGAAGCTCACGTCGACCGTCTTCAGCGCCGGCAGGTTGCCGAGCGTCTCGAGGGCGACATCGGTGATCTTCGTACCGGACAGATCGAGGGTGGCGAGCATGGCCAGCCCGGAGAGCCTGCCGACCCCGGTATCGGTCACCCGGGTGTTCTTCAGCGAGAGCTTCGTGAGCGTTGCGAGCTTGCCGATCGTCTCCATCCCGGCATCGCCGACCCGGGTGTCCCAGAGATCGAGATCGGCGAGCTTACCGAGCTTGCCGAGATGAGCCACGCCGGCGTCGCCGATGCGCGTCTCGGCGAGATCGAGGAGGACGAGATTCCCCAGATCGGACAGGGCCGCGAGGGAGTCGTCGTTGATGAGCGTGCCACGCAGCTCGAGCCGCTTCATCTTCGCGAGCTTGGCGACATGGGCGAGCCCCTTGGCACCGATGAACGTCCGCATCACGTTCATCTCGTCGATGTCGGTCCTGCCGGCGAAGGGCTCGAGGCCGGAGTCCCCTACTTGGCCGTCCTCGACGGCGAAGCCACGGAGCTTGGGGAGCCCGGCGAGGAGCTTCAAGCCGCGATCGCTGACGCTCGGGCAGCGGAGCTTCACTCGCTCCAGGCTCGGCATCTTCGCCACGTGCTCGATCCCGGCGTCGGTAACGAGCGAGCAGCCGCGGAGATCGAGGACGCGGAGCTTCGTCAGCGGCGCCAGATTCGCCAGGCCCGCGTCGGTGAAATTGTTGTACAGGAGGACGAGTTGCTCGAGCCCCTCCATCTTTGCCACCGTCGCCAGCGCGGCGTCGGACATGTTGCTCGAGCGGCGGAGGTTCAGCACCTTGAGATTCCCGAGCCCCACCAGCGGGGTGAGGCCGGCATCGTTGACGTCGGTGTTCTCCAGCACGAGCGTTTTCAGGCCTGTGAGCTTCGCGACGTTCGGCATGCCGGCATTGGTGACTTCAGCGCCCCACAGCTCGAGCGACTCCAGGCCTCCGAGCGACTCGAGGACGAGGATGTCGGCATCGGTGGCCGGGCGATCGGAGAGATCGACCTTCGTCACCTTCCCCTCGGGGCCGAAATCGACCAACCCGCCGCGGGCCTTCACCATCTCGACCGCCTTGACCTCGGCCGGGAGCGGCTCAAGAGCCCGGACCGGAGAGAATCCGGAGAGCCCAAACACCAAGGCCAGCACCACCGCCACCATCCGAAGCCTGCGCATCCCATCTCTCCTGCTGCCTTTTCTGACGACGTCTCACAGCAAAATACTACCCTGCTGGCCGGAACCGGGGCCATAAAAAAACACCCTGTTCCCGGCCGTTGCGGCCGGGAACAGGGTGCTGAAGAAACGTCTGCCGCGGCGGCCGTGGCCGCCGGGGAGTCGATCAGGCGCCGCCGGTCCGCAGCACCTTCCAGCCGTCCCGGGCCGTCGGACGGATGACGTGATCGACTTCCGGGGCATTCTTGGCGACCATCTTCGCGGCATCCCACTCGATCTTCTTGCCCATGACCTCGGCGCCATCGGCCGCCCAGACGGCGAGATTGCCGAGGAGGATCGTCTCGGTGAGCGGGCCGGAGTAGTCGGGGAAGTTCGACACCGCCTGCGGGCCGCCACGGATGGCGTTGACCCACTCTTCGAAGTGGCCCGGAGACTGGGTGTAGGTCACTTCGGCCGGGGCTGAGCCGCTCTTGAGCTTGAAACCGTTTTCGCAATAGTCGCCCGGGGCGTAGAGGGTGTCCTTGTCGCCGATAACGAGGATCCCGCTCGAGGCGGTCTTGAAGGGCTTCTCGACTTCCTTGCCCTCGTCGTTCTTCTCGACATCCCCCTTGTAGCCGGCGAACAGCGCCTGGTCGGGGAGCTTACCGCCGTCGTACCACTTCACCTTCACCGCCTCGCGCTCACCGAGCTTCGGGAAGTCAAAGTCGATGATCGACCACTTCGGGTAGGTCTCCTTGTTGTGGCCGCTGGAAATCGCCTGAACGCTGGCTGGATCCCGCAGATTGAGGGCCATGAAGGGCATGTTGAACGTATGGCAGGCCATGTCGCCCAGGGCCCCGGTGCCGAAGTCCCAGAAACCACGCCACGAGAACGGGTGGTATCCGGCGGCGTAGGGGCGGACGGCGGCTGGGCCGAGCCACACGTCCCAGTTGAGGTTTTCCGGAACCGGGGCCTCGGCGGGGCGACCACCCCCCTGCGGCCACACCGGTCGGTTGGTCCAGATGTGGAGCTCCTTGACGCGCCCGAGGTTGCCCCCCTTGATGAAGGCCGCCGTCTGGCGGAGCGAGTTGGAGGCCGTCCCCTGGTTGCCCATCTGCGTCGCCACCTTCTGGCCGCGGGCGATCTCGCCCATCAGCCGAGCTTCGGCGATCGACTTCGTGAGTGGCTTCTGGCAGAAGCAGGCCTTGCCGAGATTCATCGCCGTCACGGCAGCCATGACGTGGGTGTGGTCGGGGGTGCTGACGGTGACGGCGTCGATCTCCTTCCGCATCTCCTCGAGCATCTTGCGGAAGTCGGAGTAGGTCTTCGTCCCCTCGAAGGCCCCCTCGGCCCGCTTGAGCTGGTTCGAATCGACATCGGCGACGGCCACCACCTTCCCCGACCGGCCGGCGTCGGCCGAGTCGCTCTGCCCCTTGCCGCCGACGCCGACACAGGCGAAGCGGATCTCGTCATTGGCCCCCTTCGTCCCCTGGGCCCGAACCTCGGGGGCGATGAAATACCCGGCCGACACGGCGGCCGTGGCCGCAGAAGCTGCAAGGAAGTCGCGGCGGGAAGGGGCGACGCGCGACGGACGACGGCGGGGCATGGAATCACTCCGGGAGAAGGGAATCGGGGGGAATGGCCAACGACGGTGTCGGGCCCTCTGCGGCTGCGCCCGGGCCCGTGACCGGAAGACGACCACCGTGTGCATCACCCCCAGTCGGGAGAAAGAATAGCCTCGCCGCGTCTTCGGTCGCAACTGGCCCGCCGGGCCCCCGCTGGTGTCGCCTGCCGCAGAGCGGCAGCCGGC
>CAMBFA010000151.1 GCA_945865325.1 Candidatus Kuenenia stuttgartensis | reverse complement strand
GCGAGAGCATTGGTGGCGGGGAGGGCATCGTCGAGGAAGTAGGTGATCGTCGCGGTGGCGATGTCGAGGGTTGCGCTGCCGTAGGAGCCGGCCGTGGTGTAGGTCAGGCCCAGATCGGGGGTCGTCCAGCCGTTGAGCTCGAGCCAGGCGGTGTCGATGGCGACCGTGCTGTCGACGCTTGCGATCGTGAACGATGCCGTGGCGTTGCTGACGCCGAGGACGAGGGCACCGGCTTCGATGAGGCCGTTCGAGGCCGGGCCAGCCGTGACGGTGGGGGCATCGGCGGAGCCGGAGATGACGAACTCGGCGATCGCTTGGGCGGTGAGGCCGTTGGCGTCGATGACCTGGACGGTGAAGAGTTCGGAGACAGCCTGGTCTTGTGCGAGAGCATTGGTGGCGGGGAGGGTATCGTCGAGGAGGTATGCGATCGTGGCGGTGGCGATGTCGAGGGTCGCGGTGCCGTAGGTGCCGGCCTTGGCATACGAGAGGCCGGCGTCGGCGGTGATCCAGTTGTTGAGCGCGAGCCAGGCGGTGTCGATGGCGACGGTGCTGTCGGGGCTCGAGAACGTGAACGAGGCCGTGGCCAAATTGACGCCGGCGACGAGCGTGCCGCTCTCGACAAGGCTGTTGGAGGCCGGTGCGGCGGTGACGGTGGGGGGAGTGTTCGGGGGCGTGATCGGGGCGTCAGTCGTACCTTGGACGGCGAACACTACCGACGCAGCGGTCGAAGCACCGAGATCGTCGACGACACGGACAGTGAACGGATCGTCGACGGTCTGGCCCGTCGACAAGGCGTCGGTGGCAGGGAGCGAGTTGTCGAGGAGGTAGCTGATCGTGTCGCGGTCGACGTCGAGTGATGCGGTGCCGTAGCTGCCAGAGTGGGCGTAGAGGCTCCCGCCTTCCACGCGGATCCAGCCATTGGAAACCAGCCAGGCGTCGTCGTAGCGAACCACAGGACTGTCGACATCAGACTTCTTCAACAGCACGGTCGCCGAGTCTGTCCCTGCCGAGGACGAAGTACCCTCGACGAGAATGTTCGAGGAAGGGCCAACCTCGACCGAGGGAGCGTTGTTGACTGGGGTGATCGACACCGACTGATCAAACTTCCGGGAAGGCAGCGCCACGCCGTTGGCGGTTCTCGTGATCAGCCAGGAGTACTGGCGGGGGCCTGCGTCGGGCGTCGAGGACGTGGAGTCGTACTGCACCTTCCGGAGGAGATTCTCGAACGCGGAGAACGATTCTCTGCCGATCGCGGCGGAGGTGATCGTGAAGGTGCCGCCAGGTGTCACCGAAGCGGTAAACGCATCCGTGCCGTCATTGCCATTTTGCAGCCAGAAGTCGACGGGTGCCGCGTTGCGAGAGGGAACAAACATCCCCGCGGCGAAACTCGACTCCGTCGTGCCCGAAGCATCACCCTTGGCACCCTGCACCCGAATGCGGTCGGTGACCAAAGCAGCAGGAATCGTCAGCGCGACGGTCGTGATCGTCTCCGGAGCATTCGAACCGTTGCCCGTGTTGCGGCGGAGCGAGATCTCTGGCTGGAGGGAAACCGGCGTTTCCCCCTCTGTGTAGCCGACCGATACGGTCGCGTCGCGCACCGTCCGGAATTCGGCTTTGCCGATGACCCGGAACACTAATTCCTTCATCGTCGTCTGCGGCTTGCCACCCGAGCGGCGGTTGGCCACGCCCGTGTCGATCACCTGGACGGTGAACGTGTCCTCGGCCGTCTGCCCTTCGTCGAGGTTATCGGTGGCCGGCAGCGTGTTATCGATTTCGTAGGTCACCGTGTCGGTGGCAACGGTCAGGATTGCCTCGCCGTAGGTGCCCTTGGCACTGTAGGTCGAGCCGTCGTCAGTTGTGGCCCAACCGTTGGCCTTCAGCCAGGTTGCGTCGTACCTCACGCCGCTGCTGTCGGAGTCAGACTTCTTCAGGGTCGCGGAGGTCGTCGATGTACCGCTGTCGCCGTCGCCCTCCTCGGCGAGATCTGTCGGAGTGGTGATCTCGTCGATTGTCGGGGCGTTGTTGACCGGGGTGATCGTGACGGTGCAGCCGACGGTGCGCACGGGGAGAGGAACGCCGCTGGATGAGACGGCACTCGCGATGCGCCACGTGAACAGTCGTCCTTCAGTCGTGGGAGATGGGGACGTGTTGTCGTAACGGACGCCGCGGATGAGGGTCTGGAAAGCCGCGAAGGAACCTGCTCCGGTGGTCCCCGGAGCGGTAAAGGTGATCTCGCCCCCAGAGATGGAAGCAGAGGTGAAAGCAGCGGTGAATCGAATCGCGGCCCCCTCGCCAATCTGCAGCCAGAAGTCGGTGCGTGGCTGTGGCCCGACCACGATGCCGGTGGCAAGCGGCGACGCAGTCGTGCCCGCGGCGTCGCCCTTGGCACCCGGCACGCGGATCCGATCGGCTGTGGTGGCCGATGGGATTGCCAGCACCGCGCTCGTGATGGTGTCGGGGGAGGCGCTGCCGCGGCCCGAGTTCCGCCCGAGGGTGAGGTGGGGCTGAAGGGGGACGGCGTCGCTTCCCTCGGTGTACTTGACCGACCTTGCGACTCCGCTGATCGTGTTGAACTCGACGGGAACCGACTGACCATTGAAGGAGAGAATGCCGTGATCGTCCTCGCGCTGTAGCCGTGACAATTCGGCGGCGGAAGGCGATACGCCGCGGACAAGATCGGAGAAATATTCCCCTTCGTCACCGCGGGAGTCGATGTCGTGATTGAGCAGCGTGTCGAGGTGGTGGCCGATCTCCTCGAAAACGACCGAGCGGACGACTATCGCGGAAGCCGAAAGGATATCGGAGCGGAGATAGATCGTCGGCCCGCCGGGGGCAGTGGCAGAATAGGCGCCGCCGTGAATGCCCAGCACCGAAGAATCAAGGAGGCGGAAGGAGACACCGAGGGCCGAAGTCCCGGCGAGGAGGCGTTGTTCGACCGCTGTGGCCTGCAGTTCGAAGGAGCCGCGATCGGCTCCTGGAGCAGCGAAGACATGATGGATGATCGAGTCGATGCCGGGCGTGCGACCGAGGAGCACCGATGGATCTTCACCGATCGCCCTTGTCAGGTCGGCGAGGGAAAGTTCCTTCGAGTCGACGATCGTCACCTCGGCAGGGATCGGAGCGACCGAGCCAGGGGCAAACGTCGACGCCACGGTCTCGAAGGACGAGAACGCGAGAGCCAGTCGCGGTTCGAGCGATTGACTCCCCAGGCCTTGACGCTGGACTTTGAGCGGAAGCCGCCGCGACCGCCGCGATCGTGTCAGCTTCCAGGGCATCGCGAAACGACGGGTCGGCCACAGGGTCTGAAAGGAGCGCAGCCGCCGGAACCATCGCATCAAGATCCGCATGAGACGTCTGCCTGTCTGGATTCGCTTGGACTGGAAGGGACGCCACCCACCCATGGCCTCGAGGCGGCGGGAGGGGGATGATCAGAATGGACCATACTTTTGGAAACATCCGCGGTCAGGAGTGGTTTCTTGCCGCATTGAAAGACGGCCCGACGGCGGCCGGGGTTGGGCCATGAAAGGGGTCTTTTTCGTGGATCGCTCGGCCGGCTCTGGTGCCGTTGAAGCGAGCTTCCTTGCATGGCTGTCAGGTTTCTGGTGCGGCGGGGAAGGTGAGGCGCTGGAGGGGTAGGGCAGCCCGGACTCGGCGGCAGCTTGGGTGGAGGCGATCTGAGGGGATACTCTGGGGAGATCCTCCTGGATCGGTCAAGGGACATGAGCCGGGCGGCCGTGGGCGTTGCCGGTGTGTTTTTGGGGAGAGTTCGACGATGCGACAGGGCATAAAAAGGGCGGAAATCGCCGCGATCGGTCTTTTCGCGGGGCTGTTCTTCGGGATGACCGTGGACGTGCGGGGCGATGAGGGAGATCTGGAGTTGGCTCGGGCGGTGCAGCCGATCCTCGCCAACCATTGCTGGAGTTGCCACGGGCCGGACGAGCATTCCCGCGAGGCGGGCTTGAGGCTCGACGTCCGGAGCGAAGCCCTGGCGGCGCGCAACGGCAGCGCGGCGGCGATCGTGGCCGGTGATGCGGCGGCCAGCGCGATGGTGGCCCGCATCCATGCGACGGACGAGGCGCAGATGCCACCGGAATCTTTCGGAAAGCCACTCACGGGCCAACAGCGGGCCCTCCTCATCCGGTGGATCGATGCCGGTGCCCCGTTCGCGACCCACTGGGCCTTTCTTCCCGCTCAACGCCCTCCGGTCCCTGCGGTGAAGCGAGGCGATTGGCCGCGGAGCGATCTCGATCGGTTCGTTCTTGCCCGGCTCGAAGCGGAGGGGCTCGAGCCCGCGCCCGAGGCCGACCGGGCAACCTGGCTGCGGCGCGTGACCTTCGATCTGACGGGCCTTCCGCCGACGCCGGAGGAGGTTGCAGTGTTTCTCGCCGATACCACCCCCGCGGCCCACGAGGGCGTGGTCGACCGACTTCTCGTGTCGCCGCGGTATGCCGAGCGGATGGCGATGCAGTGGCTCGATGTCGCCCGGTACGCCGACACCAACGGCTATAACAACGACGAGACGCGGACGCTCTGGCCCTGGCGGGATTGGGTGATCCGGGCGTTCGCGGAGAACATCCCCTTCGACCGGTTCGTGACCGAGCAGGTGGCGGGCGACCTGTTCGCCGATGCCACCATCTCCCAACGGGTGGCCACGGGCTTCAGCCGCAATCACGTGCTCACGACCGAAGGGGGGATCATCGACGAGGAGTACCGGGTGGAGTATGTCGCCGACCGGGTCCACACCACCGCGACCGCCTTCCTTGGCCTCTCGCTCCAGTGCGCCCGCTGCCATGACCACAAGTACGATCCCTTCACCCAAACCGACTACTACCGTTTTGCGGCGTTCTTCGACAATGTCCCCGACAAGGTCGTCGGCTACAGCCAGGGGCGGATGGCCGAACCGCTCCTCGAGGTTCCCTCGCCTGAGCAGATCGCCGAGCGAGAGCGGCTCGAGGGGCTTCGTGCCGAGCTCGCGGAACGGTTGGCCCAGCGGGCGAAGGACTGCGCGGCCGACCAGGAGGCTTGGGAGGCTACGCTGACGCCGGAGCGTCTCGCCGCGGCCGAGCCTCCCGGATTGCTGGCCTGGTTTCCGCTCGATGACGAGGCCGGGCCGAAGGTCGCCAGTGCCCTGGGATCCGGAGTCGCCGGCGAGGTGGTCGGGAGGCACGAACACGCCGAGGGGCGGCTCGGCGGGGCGCTCCTGTTCGACGGCCAGACCCACATCTCTGCTGGCGAAACCGGGGCGTTTGAGGCCGACCGGCCGTTTTCCTTCTCGGTGTGGGTTCATCCGACGAGCGCGGAAGCGAGCACGGTTCTCTCCAAAATGGATGAAGCTGATGCGTTCCGGGGCTACGACCTGATTCTCGAACAGGCGAAGGTGGCCGTTCATGTCGTTCACCAGTGGCCCGATCGGGCCTTCAAGGTGATCACGAACGAACCGCTCTCGCTCGATGCTTGGCACCACCTCGCCGTCACCTACGACGGCTCGCGCCGGTCGACGGGGATGCGGGTGTTTGTCGATGGCATCGCCCGGCCGGTCACCGCCACGACCGACAACGTCGTCGACGGCACAATCCTCACGACGCGGCCGTTCCACATCGGAAGGCGCAGCGTCAGCGCCCCTTTCCGGGGACGGATCGACGACGTCCGGCTCTATGGCTGCGTACTGCCCGACCACGAAATCACACTGCTTGCCGGCGGGGAGACTCCGGCCGGGCTCGCGGCCCTTGTCGATGTGCCCCGCGAGCAACGCAGTCCGGGCGAGGCTCTGCGGCTGCGGACCCACTTCCTCGATTCCGTCGACGCGCCATCGCGCGCGTGGCGCGAGGAGGCGGCCGCGATCCCGGCGAAGCTCGGCGAGCTTGCGAAGCAGATTCCGGTGACGATGGTGATGGCTGAGATGAGTCCGCGCCGCGAGACGCGCGTGCTCGTCCGTGGTCGGTATGACCAGCCGGGCGACATCGTCTCGCCGGGCGTGCCGGGGTTCGGTCCTGGAACCGAGGCCCTGCCTGTGGAAGGGGGCGATCGGATGGCGCTGGCCAGGTGGTTGACGCATCCCGATCACCCGCTCACCGCCCGCGTCGCGGTCAATCGCTGGTGGGGAATGCTGTTCGGGACGGGGATCGTCGAGACCGTCGAGGATTTCGGCATCCAGGGGACGCCCCCGAGCGACCCAGGTCTCCTCGACTGGTTGGCGACCGAATTCGTCCGCCGCGGCTGGGACGTGCGGAGCCTCCTCCGGGAGATCGTTCTCTCGGCGACCTACCGACAGTCGTCGCACGTCACGCCGCTCCTCGCCGAGCGCGACCCGGCGAACCGGCTCCTGGCGCGGGGGCCGCGCGGAAGGCTCCCGGCAGAGACGGTGCGCGACAATGCCCTGGCGATCGGCGGACTGCTCGTCGAGAAGGTCGGGGGGCCGAGCGTCAAGCCATGGCAGCCCCCCGGGCTATGGGAGGACGTGTCGGTGGAGCGCCGCGACAGCTACGTCCCCGACCGGGGCGACGGAGCGCACCGCCGCAGCATGTACACCTTCTGGAAACGGACCTGCCCCCCGCCGGGGATGACGACCTTCGATGCCCCGGACCGGGAGACATGCGTGGCCCGTCGTGGGCGGACCAACACCCCCCTGCAGGCGCTGGTGTTGATGAACGACCCGACCTACCTCGAGGCCGCCAGAGGGCTTGCCACCCGGTTGCTGGCTGAACCAGGTGACGACGCCGCGCGCCTCAACTGGGCCTGGATCCAGGCCCTGGGACGGACGCCGACTGCGGACGAAACGACCGTCATCGGCACCGTCCTGGAGGCAGCGCGGCACCGATTCCAGGGAGACCCGGCGGCCGCCGAGCAATTCCTTGTTGTTGCCGGAGGGCCGGTGCCGGAGGGGATCGACCGTCCCTCGCTCGCCGCCTGGACGACCGTGGCCAGCCTGATCCTCAATCTCGACGAGACGATCTCCAAGCCCTGACATCGCCGCTCCTATCGGTCGACTTCCCGTTCGCCCTGCGAAACCCCCCGGATCGGAATCCCCGCCATGCCTGCAATCCAAGCGCCATTCGCTGCCTTCCACCGCCGCGCGTTCCTCCACGGCAGCGCTTCGGTCGTCGGCAGTGCGGCGCTGGCAGGGCTGTTTGCCCGCGATGGCGTCGCGACGGCGCCGCCGGGGCGTGCCGTCGGGGCCATGGCGCCGCATGCGGCGCCGCGGGCCAAACGGGTGGTTTATCTGTTCCAGTCGGGCGGGCCTTCGCATCTCGAGCTCCTCGACCACAAGCCCCGGCTGCGGGAGTTTCACGGTCAAGAGCTGCCTGACTCGATCCGGCAGGGGCAGCGTCTCACTGGCATGACGAGCGGGCAGACGAGTTTTCCGGTCATCGCCCCGAAGTTTGGTTTTGTCCAAGCTGGCAGCAACGGGACCTGGATCAGCGAACTGCTCCCCCACACCGCCAAGCAGATCGACCGAATCTGTCTCGTCCGTTCGATGCACACCGAGGCGATCAATCACGACCCGGCGATCACCTTCGTCCAGACCGGCTCGCAGCAGCCCGGACGGCCCTCGCTGGGGGCGTGGCTGTCGTACGGCCTGGGAAGCGAGGCGGAAAATCTTCCCGCGTTTGTCGTTCTCATCTCCCACGGCAGCGGCAAGGATGCCAACCAGGGCCTCCTCGAACGCCTCTGGGGGGCCGGGTTCCTGCCGTCGAGCCACCAGGGGGTGAAGCTCCGCAGCGCCGGCGACCCGGTCCTCTTCCTCTCCGATCCCCCGGGCATCGATCGCGGTTTGCGACGGACGATGCTCGATGGCCTGGCAGCCCTCAACAACCGGCAGCGGCTGGAAACCGGCGATCCGGAGATCGCCACGCGGATCGCGCAGTACGAGATGGCTTTCGGGATGCAGGCCTCCGTCCCGGAACTGACCGATCTCTCCGGTGAGTCGGCGAAGACGTTCGACGATTACGGTGAGGCAGCCCGCCGACCGGGGACGTTTGCGGCCAACTGCCTCCTCGCCCGCCGATTGCTCGAACGGGGGGTTCGCTGTGTCCAGCTCTATCACCGCGGCTGGGACCAGCATGGCTCTCTGCCAACGAACATCCCCAAGCAGGCCCGCGACATCGACCAACCGCAGGCGGCGCTTCTGGCCGACCTCCAGGCCCGGGGCATGCTCGACGACACGCTCGTCGTCTGGGGGGGGGAGTTCGGACGGACCGTCTACGGTCAGGGGGGGCTGCAGGACGATTACGGCCGCGACCACCACGGCCGTTGTTATTCGGTTTGGATGGCCGGCGGGGGGATCCGGCCCGGAGTCGTTCACGGCGAGACCGACGACTACGGATACAACATCGTCCGCGATCCGGTCCATGTCCACGACCTGAATGCCACGCTCCTCCACTGCCTCGGATACGACCACAAGCGACTCACCTACCGCTTTCAGGGGCGCGATTACCGGCTCACCGATGTGGAGGGGAACGTCGTCAAGGAGATCCTCGCCTGAGCCCGGGGTGCGGCGAGGGGCGGCCGTGGATTTCCGCTCGGTCCAACCTTGACTTTGCTCACGAATCACGAACAATTCAGCTTGGGGAACTGATTTGAATCCAAGGGAGGGGCCGCCATGCTGGCAAGCCGTCCGATGTGGCTGTCGCGAAGTGGGGCCAGAAGCCGGGGTTTTCCGGGTCGGACCGGGTTCACGCTCGTCGAATTGCTCGTCGTGATCGCGATCATCGGTGGGCTCATCGGTCTCCTCCTGCCGGCGGTTCAGGCTGCCCGCGAGGCCGGCCGGCGCACCCGCTGTGCCAACTCCCTCAAGCAGATCGCCACCGGCCTCCACAGCTACATGACGGCCAAGGGGCGGTTTCCTGCCGGGTATCTGGCATCGACCTCGTCGCCGCAGCGGGATCCGACGACCCGCGACGCCCCTCCCGGCACCGGCTGGGGGTTCGCGATCGCGGCGTTCATGGAGGAGTCGGCGCTGACCAACGCCTACAACGCGATCGACGGTATCGCGGGCCCCTCGAATTCCGAAATCGTCAGCCGACCAATCTCCACCTTTCTGTGTGCCTCCTCGACCGGGCCGCGGACGCCGTTTGTCGTGGCCGGGGTCGATGGCTCCCCGCTCGCCTCTGGGGTCAAACTCGGCCGCAGCGATTACGTCGCCAATGCCGGTCAGGCCGACGTCTGGAACGCAAAGCCCGGCAAGGACGACTGGAACGGCCTCGCCAACGGCCCTCTCTACCGCAACTCCACGACCCGTCCAGGCGACGTGATGGACGGGCTGTCGCAGACGGTCTTCATCGGTGAACACTCCCAGGCGCTGTCGCAGAAGGCCTGGGCCGGCGTCGTGGCGGGGGGGTCGAGCCAGGTCGATCCGGCCATGAGCACGGCGTCGGCCGGTCCGGCGGCCACACTCGTCCTCTCCCACTCCGGCCCCACGTCCGACGGTCCAGTCCACACCCCCAACGATCCCAGCGGCCACTGCGACGAGATGTTCTCCCAGCATCCCACTGGCAGCAATGTCGCCTACGGGGACGGGGGCGTGCGGTTTGTCTCTGCCGATGTCGACCCCACGATCTGGGCCGCAACCTGCACGATCGCCGGCGGGGAGAAGATCCCCCAGACACAGCACTGAGCCCCGGGCGGCTGACCGCCGGGCCCCTGCTTGGGGCTCTCGTGATTCCGTACGCCGGCGGGCCCGTGCCCCCCTTCCCTGACGGAGCCTCCCATGCTCGAGATCCTCGGTCGGCCTGGTGTGATGTCGCGGCGGCTCGGTCGTCGCGCCATGCTACAGGTCGGGGGAGCAGGGCTGCTGGGAACATCGCTCGAGAAAGTCCTCGCCGCCGAGGCGATTGCCGCGGGCCCGAAGCCACGGGCCAAGTCGGTGATCTTCCTGTTCCTCTTCGGCGGCCCGAGCCAGTACGAAACCTTCGACATGAAGCCGGACGCGCCGGCCGACATCCGCGGGCCAATGAGCCCGATCGGCTGCCGGACGCCAGGCTTGCGGATCTGCGAGCACCTCCCGAAGCTGGCAGAAATCTCCGACCGCTACTGTGTCATCCGCTCGATGACGCACGATTTCAACGACCACAGCGGCGGCGGCCACTACATCCAGACGGGCAAACGCTGGCAGATCCCCGTCGGCGGTGGCTTCAGTGCCACGCCGCAGGACTGGCCGTCGATTGGCTCGGTGGTGGAGCACCTCGAGCAACGGCGTGCCCGGGGCGCGCTGGGCGCCCTGGGCGATCTGCCCGCGTATGCCGTCGTTCCCAACCGCCTCGGCCGGCTCCAGGAGAACGGCCAGTATGTCCGCCCGGGGGAATACGGCGGCTGGCTGGGATCGGCGGTCAATCCGCTCACGACGCGGATCGACCGGAGGGATTCCGCCGACAATCCCTACTGGCGTGATTGCACCGACAGCGAGCTCCGCTGCCGTATCGAGGGGCTCGATCCGGTCTCCGCCGACGACATCGCCCGGATCCGTCGCCGGGCCACGCTCCTCGAATCGTTCGACGCCCAGCGGCGGATCATCGATGGCCGGCGATCGCTCGAAATCGATCGGATCCGGGAGCGGGCCCTCGGCCTCGTCACGAGCTCACGGACGCGCGAGGCCCTCGATCTGGAGCGGGAACCGGCGGCGCTGCGTGACAGCTACGGCCGTCATCTCTTCGGTCAGGCCTGCCTGATGGCACGGCGGTTGGTCGAGGCGGGCACCAGGTTTGTGACCGTCCATTACGACTGCTGCGAC
>CAMBFA010000150.1 GCA_945865325.1 Candidatus Kuenenia stuttgartensis | reverse complement strand
GCGGCGTCGATCATCGCCGCGGCGATCCGATCCTTCACGCTCCAGAGCGGATTCATGTTCTCGATCTTGCCGACGACATCCGCGACGCAGCCTTCCGTCACCCGACGGAGGCGCACCAGCGGCGTGCGGCCGATGCACTGCGTGATGTCATCGCGGATCCCTGCCGACTGCAGCGTGCTCATGGCTGGCGTCCCCTGGCGGTGTGAATCATCACCATGTTCATTGTCTTTTGTCAGAATCGATTCAGGAAGTTACGCCGACGGGGCGGTCTGCGTCAACACGACATTCCAACCGCTCCGGGTCCAGGTCCGCGCCCCGGCACGGCCGCACCGCGCCAAAGCAGCGCATGAAGAAGGGGGCGTCACCCGACGCCCCCTTCCCCAGAAATCGCACGTTGGCTCGGGCCCCGAAAGCAGGGCTCACGGCAGCCGCTTGACGCGGATGTTCTTGTAGCGGACCTCGCTGCCGGGATCGTGGGCCTGGAGGGCGAAGGTGCCGTTGGAGAGCTTGCGCGTTCCCGTCACGCCGTCTGGCTCGACGAACTCGAAGAGGACCTTCCCATCGACGATCACGGTGATCTGCTTATCCTTCACCATCACCTCCTCGGTGAACCAGGTGTCGTCCTTGGCCGGTGGGACGAAGTTCTTGACGACGTTGTAGAGGCTCCCGGTGCGGACCGGATCCCCCTGCGAATTGTTGACCTGCATCTCGTAGCCGATCGCCGGCCAGCCCTCGGGCTGAAACTTCGTGTGGAAGAAGATGCCCGAATTGGCATTCGGCTTCGTCATCACGTCGGACTTGAAGTGGAAGTTCTTGAAGTCGGCCGGCTTCGCCGCGTCGGCACCGACATAAAACAAGTGGCTGCGCGGGCCGCGACAGACGATCTGGCCGTCATCGACCTTCCAGCTCTGGGGATTCTCGTTCACCTTCCAACCTGCCAGGCTCTTGCCATCGAAGAGTGGCTCGAAGCCCTCCTCGTCGGCCCGGAGCGCCCCGCCGGCCGCCACCAGGCAGCCGAGGCAAACCACTGCGGCCATGATGCCGCGCCCACGAACCACGACCGGCCCACCTGCGTATCGCATGAACGTTCTCCGCCCCGGAAATGGAAAAGACACCATTGATTCAACCGTCAGTTGAACGGCCCCGGGAGCATACGCCGGTGACCGCAGCCACGCCAACCTCCACCCCGCCCCGTGTCGTGGCTGGCACGCTTCCCCCGGCGGCCCGCGCGGCGCTCGACGCCGCCGGGCTGAATCACCGCCCCGTCATCGTCTCGGTCGACACCGACGTGTCGCTCGACGGGGAACCGCGGCGGGAATGGCTTTTCGTCACCCCCGACCATCTCTCCGTCGTCCGGGAAGGACTGCCTCTGGAGGGGGAGGAGCGTTTTCCGGCCGACGGCCCCGGGCCGATCGCGCTCGCGACGGCCGCCGGCAGGGCGGGGAAGGTCCTGCGGGTCATTCCCTGGCCGGACGTCGCCCAAGTGCGCACCAGCGCCGGCGTTGGCGGGGGAATGCTCCAGGTCAAGACCGACGGCGAATGGATCGACCTTCTCCGCTATTCCAATGCCCTGGCGACGCGCTTCCACAAGGTCTCGCGGGCGCTTGAGCAGGCGCGTGAATGCCCGCGCACGGCCGAGGGCCGGATCGAGCTCCCCGGCTCGTTTCCGAGTGCCGGTGGGGTGCTGCCGGCGCTGGCGCCGACGGCCAGCGAGACCCTCGCGGCCGAGTCTGCCATGCCCGGCACGCCCGGGGCGACGACGCCGGCCGACGACGAGCTGGCCGCCGCGCTCGATCCACCGCGCTGCGACTCCTGCGGCCTGCGGAAGACGACGCGAGAGGAGGCGTGCCCGCGCTGCATGCAAAAGGGGCGGATCCTCGCCCGCGTCAGCGAGATCCTTCGCCCGCATGCCCGCGGGGCGATCGTCCTCTGCCTGCTGACGCTCCTGGGGGTTGTCGCGGAGCTCGTGCCGCCGAAGCTCCAGCAATATATGGTCGACGACGTCCTCTCCGCTCGGGCACTGGAGCAGACTGGGGCCGACGCGCTTCCCGACTTCAAGACCGCGCTGCTCGTGGTTGTGTTGGCGCTGGCGTTCTCCCGGATCCTTCTCTCGATCGTCGGCGTGCTCAAGGGGCGGCTCGCCAACGCGATCGGCACCGGGCTTACCGGCACGCTCCGCCAGGAGATGGTCAACAAGCTCCAGGATCTCTCCATCGCCTACTACGACCGGCATCAGGTTGGGTCGATGATCAGCCGGGTCGCCCACGACAGCGAGGTCCTCCACGGCCTCATGCACCAGATCACCGGGGGCTTTCTCCTCCAGATCGTGCAGCTGGTGGGGGTGGGGGCGATGCTCGTCTGGATCAACCCCAAGCTCGCCCTCTTCACCCTCATCCCGGTGCCGCTGGTGATCCTCGGCTCGTGGATCTTCTGGCGGCATGTCTACCCGCGCCACTATCGGCTGTGGGACGCCTCGAGCAAGCAGATGGCCGCGCTTTCCGGGATGCTCTCGGGGATCCGCGTCGTCAAGGCTTTTGCCCAAGAGCCGCGGGAGCGGGAGAAGTTCGCCACGGCCAGCGATCACCTCTCCAACTGGCGGCTGTGGGTCGAGCACACCAATTCCACCTACGCCGCGGCGATGCAGATCGTCTTCGGGCTCGGCGGCCTGATCGTCTGGTATGTCGGCGGCCGCGACGTGATCGCCGGAGAGATGTCGCTCGGCCAATTGATCGCCTTCCTCGCCTACCTGGCGATGTTTTACGCCCCGCTCGGCGCCCTCTCGAGCTTCACCACTTGGCTGACGAGCTTCCTTTCGGGGAGCCAGCGCGTCCTCGAGCTCCTCGACACGCCGGTATCAATTCCCGAAACGAACAGGCCCAAGGCCTGGGACGACCCCCAGGGCGCGATCCGCTTCCGGAATGTCACCTTCGGCTACGACCGCAACCAGCCGGTGCTGCGGGACGTTTCGTTTGACGTTGCGCCGGGGGAGATGATTGGCATCGTCGGCCGGTCGGGGTCGGGCAAGACGACGCTGGTCAATCTCCTCGGCCGCTTCTACGAGGCCCAGGAGGGCTCGATCGAGATCGACGGGATCGACATCCGCCACCTCTCCACCAAGCAGCTCCGCGAACGTCTCGGGATCGTGTTTCAGGATTCGTTTCTGTTCCGTGGGACGATCTGGAGAAATCTCTCCTACGGCCGACCCCAGGCGACGCTCGAGCAGGGGCTGGAGGCGGCGAAGGCCGCCGGCGCGCATGATTTCCTCTGTCGCCAGCCGCTCGCCTACGAGACCCTCCTCGGGGAGCATGGCGCGGGGCTCTCCGGTGGCGAGAAGCAGCGGCTCTCGATCGCCCGGACGCTCCTCTACGATCCGCGGATCCTCGTTCTCGACGAGGCAACGAGCAACATCGACGCCGAGGCCGAGAAGGCGATCCAGGAAGCGCTGGCGGTGCTTGTCCGCGGGCGGACGACGATCGCCATCGCCCACCGCCTCTCCACGCTCCGCAACGCCGATCGGATCCTCGCCTTCGACCGCGGGCGCCTCGCGGAGCAGGGGACCCACGCCGAGCTTCTCGCCGCCGACGGGATCTACGCGCGCCTAGTGCGGATCCAGACCCAGGTCACGAAGCAGCCGACGGTCGACACGCTCCTCGCCGAGGAGTCGGCCGCCCCCGCTGCCGCGAAGCCTGCCGAACCGGTTGCCGAACCGGTTGCCGCCGCGGTGGAAGCTCCTCCCGCCACGATGCCTTCCAGTGGAGCGATCCGCTGGCTCGAGCCGGGCCCGCACCATTTCCTCATCGGCCCGCACGACCGGATCGAGCTCGAGGAGAAGAGTACGCGGCTCGCGGCGGGGCTGTTCATCGTTCGCACCTTCCCCGCCTCATGCCCCGAGGACTACCTCTCGGTGCGCGGCTGGAACGAATCTGGCGACGAGATCGAGGTGGGGATGATCCGCCGGCTGGCCGACTGGCCGGAGGTCGACCAGACGGTGGTCCGGACCGGTCTGAAGCGCCGGTCGCTCGTCCGCGCCATCAGCCGGGTCCATGCTGTCAAGCTGGCGCACGGCTACCTCGACTTCGACGTCGAGACCGATGTTGGCCGGCAGAAGTTCACCGCTCGCTGGACGCAGAGCCAGGCGATCGACTTCGGCACCGACGGCAAGATGCTCATCGACACCGAGGAGAATCGCTATGTCGTTCGCTCGGTCGACGACCTTCCCAAGACCGACCGGGAGAAGTTCCTCCAGTACGTCTACTGGTGATCATGGCTGAAGATGGCCGTGGTGATCCGGGCGGGGCCGGGGTCGGTTTGACAGGGCACCGCCGGCATTCAAAGATCTCTCCAGCTCCGTTCCATCCCTGATCCCCATTTTTTCAGGAGCCCACCATGGCCCGCACCACACCCCCTTTGCATCGGCTCCGCCGGGCTTTCACGCTCGTCGAGCTCCTCGTCGTCATCGCGATCATCGGGACACTCGTCGGCCTCCTCCTTCCCGCCGTGCAGTCGGCCCGCGAAGCCGCCCGCCGGTCGCAGAGCTCCAACAACCTCAAGCAGATCGGCTTGGCGGCGCACAACGGCCACGACACCCTCGGCTGTCTCCCCCCGGCCGTTGCCTTCTGGTGGAGCAGCCCCCAGTACACCGGCGGCTACACCAACAGCGACGGCACCTTCTTCTTCTGCCTCCTCCCCTTCTTCGAGCAGGGGGCCCTCCCCAAGAACATCACCAACTGGAAGGGGAGCGGCTTGGGGCAGATCGACGCCAACCGGGCCGCGATGAGCGTTCCCGTCTCGACGCTCGTCGCCCCCAATGACGCCAGCGCCGGCTCGCCGATCTTCAAGGACGGCTTCCGTGCCGACTGGATGTGGAAGAACCCCGTCGACGTGGCGCTGTGCAGCTACGGCTGTAATTTCCAGGTCTTCGGCCGCCCCGAGAACAACAAGAGCGACCTCTGGACTTGGCACAACACCCACGGCCAGCGCCGGTTCGCCGACATCACCGACGGCACCTCGAAGACGATCTTCCTTGCCGAGCGGAGGATGGCCTGCGGGCCCGATTCCGGGCCGAACAACAGCGACACCTTTGGCAACGCCTGGGGCCATCCAGCCGACGACCGCTACTGGCCGGTCTTCGGCCGCACCAATACCGCCTACACGAGCGACCCCAACAACCCGGCCTCCAAGACGTTCTTCCCGCCGATGTCGACGCCGAAGCCGGCGCAGTGCGTGTGGCAGGAGTATCGGGCGATCGGCCACTCCGCCGGCGTGGTCCTCTGCGGGATGGGAGACGGCAGCACCCGGACGGTGTCGACGGCGGTCGACACGATTCCCTGGAGCCAGAGCCTCCTCCCCAAGGACGGATCGATCGTCGACCTCGAGTGACGTTCGGCACTGCCCCCGGCTCGCTTCTTCCCCACCCAGGATCCGCACCCATGCGTCTTTCCCGTTGCCTCGCTCTGCTCCCCGTCCTTGTGGCTCTTGTTGGCTGCGGCCAGCAGGGGACCCAGCTCAAGGGGATCCAGGCCTCGGGCACGGCCACGCTCGACGGAGAGCCGCTCGAGATGGGGCTGATCGTGTTCGAACCGGAGGGCGGCGGCGAATCATCGAGCAGCCAGATCACGCAGGATGGCTCGTTCAAGCTCTACGACATCAAGCCGGGGCGCTACAAGGTGGCGGTGGTGACGTCGATGTATGCCGGGATGGCGGCCCAGGGGAAGAAGGCCGCGGCAACGGCCGGTGAAGGGCGACCCGTGGCCGTCCGCGATCTCGAAGGGACCGTCCGGTCGGTGCCGGCAAAGACGGAGAAGGCCTTGACCTCGGGCCTCGTCGCCGAAGTCAAGGCCGGGGAGCCGATCACGATCGCCATCCAGGGCAAATAGCCGGTCAGACGTCGAGCAGGTCTTCCAGGTGATCGCCGCGGATACGGACATGCGAGGCGAGGGTGAGCTCGCCGGCATCGGCCTCGAGTCTGGCGATCTGGGCCGCTCCCTGCGGCTCGGTGAGATCGAGGACGACGTCGAAGTTGCCGGGGCTGGCCGTGACGTCGTCCCAGGAGATCGTCACCCGGCTCATCGCCAGGATCTGCGTCACCACCCGGCGGCAACGGCCGCTGCGGATCTCCTCGACGTCGAGCACCACCTGCCGGGGTGTACTGATGCCGGGGGGGACGACGTCGACGAGATCGAGGCCCCGCCAGGGCACGAAGCGATCCCAATCTGCCTCGGGATAATCCTCGTAGGCGAGGAGCCCGGAAGCGATCACGGGGCAGTCGCGGACGGTGCCCGCGGCGTCGGTGACCCGGAGGCGCACCGTAAGGATGTCGTTGATGTCCATGCGATCGCGCCCCGGGGCCGACGTGTCCGCGGTCGTCGCGGCGAACCGCACAGGATACCGCGACCCCCGGCCCCACAGAAGGGCCCTCGGCCATGGATGCGATTGTCCGCGTGAAGGCCGCGTGAAGGCTAGCAGGCTGTGGCTAAAGTGCTGGCCCGACCGCACGAGGCGGTCGCGAGTGCGTAGCACTCGAGAAAACCGGAGATTTTCCAAGTGGACTGATTTTCCCGGCTGCCCCGCAGCCGGTCCGGTCATGGATGACTTTTTCCACGGGCAGCTAGATCGCTTCGAGCGTGCCCCGCGTGACGCCGACGCGGTTGACGGCCCGCAGGCGGGTCCAGACGTCGCGGCCGCTGCACCTTCCAGCGAGGAGATCGCGATAGGCACTGACGATCCCCTCGATCGCCTCGGCCGGCTCGTCGAGGAGCTCGACGCGGAAGTGGGCGACACCGCGGGCCAGGAGCATCGGCACCACCTCGGCGCCACTCTGCGGCACGGCGTGGAAGAGGGTGTTGCGGCAGCCGACGTCGGCGGTGAGCGGGTGCTCGACGCCGACCCGGTCGCGCAGCTTGACCGCGTGGTCATCGCAGGGACGGCCGCAGTTGGTCTTGTCGGTGCCCGGGGAGAGAACGGCACAGAAGACGCAGTGCTCCATGTGGAACAGCGGCATCCGCTGGTGGATCACCGGTTCGAGGAGCGCTGCCGGCAGCGCCGCGACGAGCTCCGCCAGCTGGTCGCGGTTGAGATCGTAGGAGGGAACGATCCGCCGGGCGCCGTGGGCCCGGAAGAACGCCGCCGAGAGGCGGTTGGTGACATTCAGGGAGAAGTCGGCATCGACTGTCATCCCCCGGCCGTGGAAGAAGCTCAGGGCGGCGAAGTTCCGCACGAGCACGGCGTCGGGCTGCTGCTTGAGCATCAGCTCAAAGATGCCATTTTCCCCAGGCTTGTGGATCCGCGGCGTCGCGGTGCGGATCGTGCCTCCCGCCGACCGGACGCGTTGGACAGCATCGCGGTAGTGACGGATGTCGGAGAAGTCGGCGTCGACCTCGCGGATCCCCGCGGCCAGGGCCGCCTCGACCTGCCCGAGGGATCGGCAGAGGAAATGGAGGACCGGATCAGCACCGAGCTTGGATGCTTCGACCTCACGCCACAGCGGCTCATCGGCCCGGGCGACCGCCCCGACCGCCCCGGCGCGGATCGACCGCGGCGCGACGCCGACCGCCGCGGCCAACAGGCTTTCGACGAGATCGCGACGGAGCTTGCCGATCACACTCAAGGGGAGCATCGGGGCGCCGCCGACCCGGGCTTCGAGGTGCCGCAGCTCGAACGGCGTGCCTCCGAGGCGGCCGAGCTGGTCGCGGAGGACGTCAACGGTGAGGGGATGGCGCCGGGCCGGCTCCGCCGGCTGGTCGCTCGACACGACCACCGCGGCGCGTCCGTCGCCGAGCGCGGCCTCGACACGGAGCGGCTCCCCTTCGGCCACGTCGACTTTCAAGTCGACCGGCTGGCGGCGGTGGAGCTGATCGAGGGGGGCCCGGAACGAATCCCGCAGCCGGGCGGTCAGGACCGGGTCGTCGGTTTTCCAGACGGTCTGCCCGGGAAGGATCGTGGCGAAGTCGAGGGCCCCGTGAGCGAAGGCGAGGTCGACCCGACCGCGCTCGACGGTGTCGGTCAGCGACACACCGCGCTCGAAGACCTCGTAGACGCGCCCCCCTTGGGAAGCATCGTCGCCCCCGCCAGCCGGATCGAAGGCCACGCCGTCGCCGCGTTTCACCGCCGCGACAAGCTCAACCGTCACCCGTCCCCTTCCCACGGCGACGACCGTGCCGAGCCGGACCCCGCGTTTGGCGCTGCTCGTCGCCGGCACGAGCCGTTTGTGGTCGCAGCCGAGGAGCCAGCCGGGGGAGAAACCGCGCGAAAAGGAGAGCTCCATCGCCTCGATGTCGCGGGGGGTGAACGTCGCCCGTTCCCCCGCCACCGCCCCGTCGATCGCCCGCCGGTAGTGGCGGACGATGTTGGCGACGTATTCCGGGGTTTTCAGCCGCCCCTCGATCTTCAGGCTCGTCACCCCGGCGGCCAGGAGCTCCGGCGTCAGGTCGTAGGCGGCGAGATCCTGGGGGGAAAGGAGGTAGCGCTGGGCTCCGAGATCGACGTCGCGACCATCGCAGACCAGCTCGTAGGGGAGCCGGCACGCCTGGGCGCACTGGCCGCGGTTGGCACTCCGCCCCCCGAGGGCCTCGCTCGTCAGGCACTGCCCCGAGTAGGCCACACACAGCGCACCATGAACGAACACCTCCAGCTCCAGCGTCGTCTCCCGGTGGATCGCCCCGATCTCGTCGAGGGACAGCTCCCGGGCCAGCACCACGCGCTCCATGCCGAGGGCCTCGGCCAGGCGGATCGTCTCGGCGCTCGTCAGCGTCATCTGGGTGGAGGCATGAAGCGGCAGCTCGGGGCAGCAAGCCCGCAGGAGCCGGGCCACGCCGACATCCTGGACGAGCACCGCATCGACCCCGCCACCGGCGATCTCCCGGGCCAGGCCCTCGATCTCCCCGAGCTCCCCGTCAAAGGCGAGCGTGTTGAGGGTCACATACCCTCTGACGCCATGGCGATGGAGCGTCCCGATCAACCGGGGGAGGTCGGAGACGGGGAAATTGGCCGCCCGAGCCCGGGCGTTGTGGCCGCAATCGAGTCCGAAATAGACGGCGTCGGCCCCGTTTTCGATCGCCGCGCGGACGCAGTCCCAGTCCCCGGCCGGGGCGAGGAGCTCCGGGGAGCGGACCGGGGGGATGGCGGGAAGTTGAGGGAACATGACGGCCGAGTATAGGGGCGGCCGGCGGAGGGCCTGGCAAGATCGGCCGAATGCTCCGCGACTGCCGGCCGGAGAGAAAGAATTTTAGCCGCTGGTCGGTTGCTTGTGATCGCCGCGTCGAGCGTGTATGACAAAATCACCTTTGTACAAAGGATCACACCCGTTCCGGGGGCACTTCGCCCCCGTGTCGGTAGGCCCGCCGTGGCCGGTGACGTCTTTTTTTCGCTTCTGGGAGTAATGCATGAATATCGTTGATCTCGTCAAGGAACAGCTGACCAGCCAGGTGCTCGGCAGCCTCGGGTCGCTCGCCGGCACGAACGAGGCGCAGACGAAGGCCGCCTCCGCTGCCGCCGTTCCCGCGCTGCTCGGCGGCCTCGCCAAGCTCGCCGGCAACGCTCAGGGTGCCGGCCAGCTGGCCAGTGCCCTCGGTGGCCTCGATCTGGGCATGCTCGGCAACCTCGCCGGCGTGCTCGGAGGGGCGAACTCTTCCAAGGTCTCCAATCTCGGTGGTGGGCTCCTCGGCACGCTGTTCGGCAACACCGCCACGTCGGCGATCGTCGAGACGCTGGCGTCGTTCCTCGGCATCAAGGGGGGCGTGGCCCGCTCGTTGCTGTCGTACCTCGCTCCGGTCGTCCTCGGCACCGTCGCCAAGCAGCTCACCAGCAGCGGCAAGTCGATCGACGCCTCCGGGATCCAGAGCCTGTTCGCTGACCAGGGGCGCAACATCCAGTCGGCCATGCCGGCCGGGCTGTCGCTCGGCGACTTCGGCAGCATCGCCAAGGCCGTGTCGGGCGCGACCTCCGGTGGTGCAAGCCACTCGTCGCACGCCTCGCACGGGCAGCAGGCCTCGTCGGGCTTCCCGTCGTGGCTGCCGTGGCTCGCCCTGCCGCTGATCGCGCTGGCTGCGTTCTGGTTCATGAACAAGGACAAGCCGGTCGACAAGGGGGCCACGGTCACCAACCCGACCGACATGATGAAGAAGAAGATGGTCGAGGCGCAAAAGTCGGGCGAGGCCATCGCCGAGAAGGCCGCCGAGAAGGGTGCCGAGGCTGTCAAGGCGACGACCGACGCCGTCTCTGCGGCGGTCGAGAAGGCCACCGACGCGATCGACATGACCGCGTTCGGCGGCGACGTCACGGGCCTGTTCGGCAAGCTCACCGACAGCTTCAAGGGGATCACCGACGTTCCGACCGCCGAGGCCGCTGTGCCCGGGCTGAAGGATCTCGCCGGCATCCTCGAGGGCTACAAGGCGACTGCCGACAAGCTCCCCGAGGCTGGCAAGACGACGGTGAAGGAGATGGTGGGCACCAACCTCGGTCTCCTCCAGCCGATCATCGACACCGTTCTCGCCATCCCCGGCGTGGGCGACATCCTCCGGCCGATCGTCGAGCCGATGCTCAAGACGCTCGGTGCCCTCGGCCTGTGATCGTCAACGTCTGAACGCCCCCGGATCTCCGGGAGCGGTCAAAAAATGGGTCGGGCCGGCGCCAGCCGGCCCGGCCTTTTTTTATGGAGTGCATCGAAACCCTTGACTCCCCCCCCCCTTTTTTGCCTCCTCAGCAGAATCCGTGGGTGAAAAAGGGGCTTGAGAGTGGTCCGTCCACGGACATCAAGAGAGCACCGCTGGGCTGAT
>CAMBFA010000149.1 GCA_945865325.1 Candidatus Kuenenia stuttgartensis | reverse complement strand
GAAGGCGATGAAAGAACGCGTCGACAGAAGAGATTGTCGGGACGATCGGTCCGGAGCGGTGGCACAGCCCCCGCGCCGCAACCGCCCCCCCACCCTGGAATCATAAGGGTATCGGCGAATGGCCACAAGGAAAGGTCCGCCCGATCGCTTGGATCGGTCGGAACACTCCCCGTCCGCTGGTCAGGTCAGCCGCACCGCCGGTTGCCACCCTATCGGTTGGATGTGTCCGTTCCGTGTACCCCAAGGAATCCTCAGGGAAACTCGAGGCCAATCATTCGTAGATTGGGCAGAAGGCCCCGAAGGCCGCTTCGCAGAAGACCCCCGGGTCGTTAAACCGCTGCCCCCGATCGAGGGCGGAAATCGCCGCCATCTGGGGGCCTGTGAGGGAGAAGTCGAAGAGCTCGAGGTTTTCCTTCAGCCGCTCGCGCCGCGAGGTCTTGGGGATCACGGCCGATCCACGCTGCACGCCCCAGCGGAGGAGGACCTGGGCCGGGGTTCGTCCGCAGTCCCGGGCGGTGTCGCGGATGAGGGGATGATCGAGGAGCGACTCCTCCGGCCGGGCCATGCCGAGGGGGACGTACGACGGGGCTCCCAGCGGCGAGAAGGCGGTCACGGCGATCCCCAGTTCCCGGCAGAAACGGAGAAGTTTCTCTTGGGCGAGGAGCGGGTGGAGCTCCACCTGGAGGACGGCCGGTGGGATCCGCGCCCCGGCGAGGAGATCGCGGAGGAGCGCAGTCGAGCAGTTGCAAACGCCGATGCGGCGCACGATTCCAGCCCAGACAAGCTCCTCCATCGCTCCCCAGGTCTCCGCCAGAGGGACGTTGACCATCTCCATTCGCGGTCGGGATGCCGTTGGGTCGTGGATCCAGCCAGGGGGATAGCGGACGTCGAAGGGGACAAACCGCTGGGCGATTGGGAAATGGACGAGGTAGAGATCGAGGTGGTCGAGGCCGAGGTCGACGAGCGTCCGCTCCGCGGCCGCGCGGACATGCCGTGGGTCGTGGTAGGTGTTCCAAAGCTTTGACGTCACCCACAGATCCTCGCGCCGACAGACTCCGGCGGCGAGGCTCGAGCGGATCCCCACACCGGCCTCGACCTCGTTGCCGTAGTCGCAGGCCGAATCGAGGTGTCGGTAGCCGACCCGCAGCGCTTCCTCGACCATCCCGGCAGTGTCGGCCCGGTCGATCTTCCACAGCCCGAGCCCCACCGCCGGGGGCGAGCTCTCGGGAGTCACGGGGAGCTTGGGAACGGCAGACGGCATGACGACCTCGGCGGGCGTGGGGAGAGAATGGGCCTCCACGATAGCAGGCCGGGGGCGCGACGCGCGGGGAGCCGGCACCGCCGGAAGTCAGTCGGCGCGGGGGCCGGGGGGGATCGGAGGTGGTGGCACCGGCTTGATCCGGCCCCGCCATCGTTCTGAGTTGGCGGGGCGTTTGCCGCCACGCGGTGGCGCCCGGAGGACCATCAGCCCGGCCAGGAGGGAAAGCCCGAGGACGATCCAGAAGCGGAGTGGCATGGAGTGGCGGCAGCGGGGATGCCCCGGTCCGGGTGTGCAAATTGCGGAGTACACACCCGGACCGTTGGGGCACCCTTCTGGGGCTCGTGGCGACGGGAGCCTTCTCCCGCAGCGCGTCTTGAATCGACCGGGCCGCATCCCGGTCAGGGGTCTCGATTTCCTCGTGATCAGGTGAGGTGGTAGGCCGACTCGCCGTGCTCGGCGTAATCGAGCCCTTCGGCCTGAGCCTGATGGCTGACCGTGAATCCGATCGTCTTGTGGATCAGGAACCCGAGGACGAGCGTGCAGAGGAAGGCGTAGCCGCCAGCCCAGAGCAGGCCCTGCGCCTGGATCCAGACTTGGTCCATGCCTCCCACGGCCGGCCGAATGCAGAACAGGCCGACAAGGAGCGCGCCGAGGGCACCACCCACGCCGTGGACACCGACGACGTCGAGCGAGTCGTCATAGCCGAGCATCGGCTTGGCCTGGACGGCCAGGAAACAGACAACCCCGCTGATCAGCCCGATGAGGAGGGCGCTGAACGGGCTAACGTGCCCGGCACACGGCGTGATCGCCACGAGCCCTGCCACCATGCCGGAGGCGAAGCCGAGGGACGACGGCTTGCCGACCTTGAGCCACTCAGCCAACACCCACGCCCCGGAGGCAGCGCTGCCGGCAATCGCCGTCGTGGCGAAGGCGAGCACCGCGACGCCGCCGGCGACCGGAAGGAAATCCTTGCCGACAGCGATCGCCGACCCGGCATTGAAGCCGAACCAGCCGACCATGAGCATCGCAGCGCCGATGAGCGTCCAGCCGACGCTGTGGGGCACGAAGTGGCCGCGCGGATAGCCACGCCGCTTCGGCAAGATGAGCACGAGAGCCAGCGCCGACACGCCCGCGAGGACGTGGACAACGGTGCCGCCGGCGAAGTCGAGCACGCCCTTTTGGAACAGCCAGCCGTTGACGTTCCAGACCCAGTGACAGACCGGGTTGTAAACGATCGTTGCCCACAGAACCGTGAACAGACACCAGGCACTGAACTTCACCCGTTCGGCGATCGCTCCGACGATGAGGGCCGGCGTGATGATCGCGAACATCATCTGATACATGGCGAAGAGAAGCTCCGGCACACCGTTGGGGGCTGCTTCGACCGTATCGCCGCTGGTCACGATCCGCTCGTAAGCGTTCGCGCCGTCGACGCTCAGCTCGGCGAACGAGCTCAGGAAGACGAGCCCCGGATCCCAACCGAGGTAGCTGTGCTTGGGAAGCTCCTTACCGTCGGGCCCGACACCGGCATCGAGGGCGATGGCCGAGGGAACGGCGAAGGCCATGTTGTAGCCGTAGGCCACCCACTCGATGGCGACGATCGGGACGCAGATCATCACGAGCATGAACATGTTGAGGACGTTCTTGGCCTGCACCATGCCACCGTAGAACAGGGCGAGGCCGGGCATCATGAAGAACACCAGCGCCGCGCTGACAAGGATCCAGGCGGTCGACCCGGTGTCGTAGGTGCCCCTCAGATGGGCCGCGGCATGGGGCTGGGCGTCGGCACCCGCGACGGCATCGACGGGTGCCGCAACGGCGACGGCCACGGGCGGCTCCTCGACGGCGGCTTGTGCCCAAGCACCTGGACAACTTACGAACAGACAGACAGTCGCGATGACCGCCGCAAGCGACAGACGAAACATGAAAAAATCCTCTCGAGTGAAGGCCCCGACGCCCGAAGGCGGTGCGGGGTTGGACAGGGGCCGATGCGAAGGTCAGGAAACGATCGCACGTCCCCCGCAACGCGGGAGAGGGAACGCAATAGCGCCGTGGGGCGCCGCCAGACTCGGATCACACATCGCTCGACACCAGAAGGGTGAACCAGGGCGCCGCGGGGACCACCTCCGGAGTGGCCTGAATCCACGGCAGCCGGTTTTCGAACCGGCCGAAGAGCGGGCAGTGCAACCTCCGTGCCACAACGCAACCGATCCGGAAAGTCCGGGCGTCAGTCGAGAAAGAACAGCTTTTCCCGCGGATTCAATCGGTTTCAGCCGCCCGCGTTCCCGACGGGCGGATGGTCTGTGGGGCCCAGGGCCGCCCGGTTTTTCGGCATGGCGTGCCGCGCCCGCGGGCAGCGGTCAGTGGCCATCCGCGTCGAAGACGAACCGGCACCGGGCCGGATGTCAGAGGAACTTCGCGTAGGGGTGGAAGCGGAAGCGGTTCCCGGGGTCGACCCGTTTCTTTTGCTCGCGGACCATCTCCGCCATCGCCTCCGAGCCGAAGATCAGCGCGGGGGAGACGGCGGAGCCCGGATCGTCGGGCTGGGAGTGCGTCCCGCTGAAGTCGACCGCCAGCCCCTCCACGCCCCGGGCCTTCTCGACGACGCTCCGGGTCATGTCGGCGATCTCCCGCCGCTCGGCCGGCGTCTTCTCCTTCGCGTCGTACATCGTGATCAGATCGAGGAAGAAACGGTGTCGGCAGTTGCCGCTCGGGAGAGGCTTCTTCGCCATCGCCGCCCCGCCGAGCGTACGGATCTCCACGATCGAGAAGGTCGCCTCGTCAAGCGGCGCTTCCGCGACGACCGTGTCGCAGAGAAACCTAAGGATCGCGTCTGTCGGTGGGCCTTCGGTGCCCATGCAATGTTGCAGCATCGCCAGCGGGCTCCCCTTCATGGCGTTGATCACCGGCCAGAGGGCAGCTGCCGTTTCGTACCAAGAACTCAAATGCGACGAGGCTACGACCGGGAGCTCGAGCCGCTGGGCGAGCGCCTCGAGTGGCGCGACGAGCTCCGCGATGCTCCCCCGGAAGGTGTCGTAGAACACGAACGTCGCCACGAGGGCCTTCGTACCGGTGACGACCAATTCCATCGCCACGCCTTCGTCGGGGAGGACGTGGTCAGCTTGGAAGCGGAGCGCCTCACGCGCGAAGGCCACTGCCTGGTCCCTGGTCTCGAAGGAGATGACCCGTTGCTCGGCCCCGCGGACGACGCTCTCTGGCTCCATCTCGAGCGTCAAATCGACGACGATTCCCAGCGCGCTGCCAGCCCCGAGCATTGCCGTAAAGAGCTCGTCGTCGGGGGTGAGCACGCGGATCTCGCCCGCCGCCGTCACCACCGTGAGCCTCGTCACGCACTGCCCAAGCAATCCGAGCCGGCGCGAGAAATAGCCACTCAAGCCGCCGTTGACGACATAGCCGACGACCCCGACCCCGGGCCCCGTCCCCACTGGTAACGCGCCCTTGCGCTCCTTCACCGCCTCGACAAGCTCGCGAAACACGACGCCGCCGCCGACGGTGACCAGCGCCCGCCCGCCCTCCTCGTGGAACTCGATCGACTTCAGATGCGCCATATCGAAGATCACCGCGCCGTCGCTGGCGACGGCGGCGGCGTTGGATGACTCGTGGCCGCCGCAGACACTTGCGATCGGCGTTTCTGCCGGCAGGGATCGGACGAGGTCGGCGATCTCCTGGGCCGAGCGGGGAAGGAAGATCTCCCGGGCCTTGGTCACGACCGGCCCGGCGCTGTCGGGCCCCAGGAGCCTGTTGCCACTGACGCACGACGCGCGCTCGGCGAGCCAGGTGGCCTTCTCGGTAACCTGCTCGATCGCAGCGCAGGCCCGTTCGCTCCCGGAGCCGGTGACGACTGTTCCAGCAACCAGCCCGATGCCGCCGATGGCCGCCTCCTTCAAGACCGATCGACGGGGTAGATCTTCATGGTTCTCTGTCGACACGGGTACGCATTCCTCGAAGGGGATCCGGCCTGGCAACGAATGGAGCGTCTGTCATACACGCGGCCCCCCGCCGGCTCCTACGGCGGTGTCTGCGGGAGCAACGGTCAGCCGCTGCCCCCTGGGAGTGGCGGAAGGCAGGGAAGACGAAGTGACTGCAGATCGTGATAATGGCCATCCGGCCTGGCTCAAGTCCGCTTCTCACGCCTCCGTTCCGGGGGCAATTTCTCGGCGGCGGACGTTTTCACTGACCTGACCGAGCATTCAGAAGGAGCACCATGTACGACCTGATCGGTGACATCCACGGCCACGCCACGGAACTGGAGCAGATCCTTCGTGAGCTGGGCTATGCCCGACGCAACGGAACATACCAGCGAACAGACCGGAAGGTCGTGTTTCTCGGGGACTTCATCGATCGCGGACCTCAGATCCGTGAGACCCTGGAGATCGTTCGCCCCATGGTGGACGGAGGCCACGCCCTGGCCGTGATGGGGAACCACGAGTTCAACGCCATCGCCTACGCCACGCCCGATCCCCGCAAGAACGGCACCTTCATCCGGTCCCACAGCGAAAAGAACCAGCGGCAGCACAGGGAAACCTTGCGGCAGATGGTTGGCCATGAAGCGGAGTGGCGTTCGTATCTTGATTGGTTCCGAAGCCTGCCGATGTGGCTTGATCTTAATGGCGTGAGGGCCGTGCACGCGTGCTGGGACGAGACCAGGATGGCCGTCATCGGTAACGCAACTGGCCCAATCGACGGGGCATTTCTCGAGCGATTCAGTGCCGACAGCAGCTACGGGCGGGCCGTCGATGTGATTCTCAAGGGCAAGGAGATGAAGCTGCCAGCCGGCTGCTGCTTCCTCGACAAGGACGGCCACGAGCGAACCGAGACTCGGACGAGGTGGTTTGAGCCAGCCGACGGTCGCAGTTACCGGGAGTACGCGCTGATTGGTGAGGACCGGGAGAATCCAGCCGCAATCCAGGGCGACCGTTGGCACGAACCAGTGAGCTCAGACATCGTCAATGATGCTGTGCCGTACCCTGCGGATCAGATCCCAGTCTTCATCGGGCACTACTGGCTGGATGGGAAGACCCCGCGCAGGCAGACCGCGAACGTGGCATGCCTCGACTGGAGCGTTGCCAAGGGGGGCTTTCTGTGCGGGTATGAATGGAACGGAGAGGCCACGGTCTCCGACGCGGCCTTCCGAATGGTGGCGGCGGCAGGCAGCAAGGCCTGACAGGGCCGCGTGGGACGAGCCTGTTGTTGAACCCGGCGCGAGAAGCACACGGCGAATCTGGCAGAGAGGGAACAGGGGACCGGAGCGATTTTCGCCGGTTTCAGACTGGCCCGGGTGCCCCTGCCTCGCGACGGGCGATCGCCGCCTGGCGGACCTGGAGGACGCCGAAGACGAGCGTCGTCAGACCGGTGACAAACAAGGACGGCCAGGGACCGCCGACCGCGCCGCCTGCCTTGGCAATGACGGCCTGTGTCATTCCGGCCCAGGGTGTCACCTCCCAGAGCAAGTTGCCGGTCCAGCCGTCGAGGCCCGAGGCTGACCAGGCCGCTGCCAGTGGCAGCGGCAACACCCAAATCAGGAACAACGTGAGGTTGCAGAGCAGGTCGCCCTGCGACCCATCGCGGAGCCGGTAGTACTGCCTGGCGAAGCCGTGCGTCGCAATCACGAGCAGCCCGATCGAGAAGGGCCACGCCCACGCCTGCCAGTCGGCCGCCAGCCGCAGCCCGAGAATAGCGGCGGCCGCGACCGCGACGAGGCACAGCCCCGCGACGGCAACGCCGCTCGCCGCGGCATCGTCGAGTGGCGGCGCCGCCGACCGGCCGAGCCGCCGCGCTCGGCGCACCCCCTTGAGGTATTCCCCGGTCGTCACGGCGACCGGCATGCCACAGAACACACCGGTGGCGACGACCACGGTGAGCAGTGCCACCAGGGCGATCGTGGGCTCCGCCGTCCACAGGCTCCCCACCGCCAGCGTCGCCACCGTCGTCAGGCAGGCCAGTGCCTGCCACTTCGACAACAGGGCCGCCCGCTGGTCGCGCATCTGCCGCGTCGCCGCCACGAGCAGGAAGATCGTCGCAGCGACCGTATGGAGCCCGACAAACAGGGCCCTCGGCAGGGGCAATCCGAAGTAGGTCGGAGCGGAGATGCTAGCGACCGATCCGTCCCGCATGGCCGACGCACCGAATCCCAGCGCCAGGAACACGAGGAGGAGAATCCCGCGAGTTGAGGCGCGGGGTCGGCGCGACACGAGGGCCGCCAGCAGTTGCCAGGCGTGGACGAGCAAGGCAACGAACACGACGGTCGCCACGAGATCGAAGAGCGACGTCCAGGGTATCCCCGCGAGGATCGCTGTGGCGGCGAGGAAGGGGACCAGGAGGGCGGCGTAGCAGGCCTCGCGGATGGGAGCCCCGAGGAAGAACCCGAGGGCGACCTCGGCGGGGGGCAGGGGGGAGATGCGGTGGAAGTCGAGGATCCCTGTCTCGCGGGCCACGCTCACCGCCGTCGCCACCTGCTCCGATCCGAGCACCACCAACACCAGCGCCAGCAGGCACCACAGCAGGCCAAACACGAAACCGCCGCCCTGCCCGTCGGCACGCTGGCTCGCGAAGGCCAGCCAGGTGAGCGTGGCGGCTAGGCAGAAGAGCGCGACCGCCCCCGGCATCACCTGCGCGGGCCGCAGCCGGGCACGGATGTGCTTGATGATGATCGGATTGTCGATGAGGAGAGCCATCGTGTCGCCTAGGAGAGTTCCCGGGCCCCAACCTTGAGGAAGATCTCCTCGAGGCCCGATTCGCGGGGGCCGAAGGCGGCCACACGGACGCCCGCTTGGACGAGCCTGGTCAGCAGGTCGGCCGCATCCGCCGTCGTGCCCGCGTAGGCGAAGCGGACGCCATCCGCTTCCTCGGCAGGGACCCCCGCCCGGCCGTCCGACTCGAGGAGCCGGAGGAACGTCTCGCCACCGGCGAGAATCCGGGCCGTGTAGACCGTCGTGCCCATGACGTGACGGGAGACGTCGCCGACCGGTCCGCTGACCACCATCCGGCCCCGCTCCATGATCGCGACGGACGTGCACATCTCTTGAAGCTCGGTGAGGATGTGCGAGGAAACGAGCACGGCTCGTCCGCGCCTGGCGAGCTCGCGAACCATGTTCTTGAGGTCGCTGCGCCCCTGCGGGTCGATCCCGCTGGCCGGTTCGTCGAGGATGATCACCTCGGGATCGGGCAGCAGGGTCTTGGCGATCATGAGCCGCTGCCGCATGCCTCGGGAGAGCTCGATGGTCAGCGTGTTGGCCTTTGCCGAGAGTCCCACCTGCTCCAGTGCCGCGTGGCACGCGCCGTCGCGGCTGGCCGACGGCACGCCGTAGCTGGCAGCGAAGAGATCGAGGAATTCCCAGCAGGTCAAATCGTCGTAGAGCGGCGGTTGGTCGGGCATGAATCCGATGTGGCGAAACCCGTCGCGGGGCCTTTCCCGCATGTCGACGCCGGCGACCGTGATCGATCCGTAGGTCGGTTCCACGAGGCCGAGGATCGCCCGCATGACGGTGGTCTTGCCGGCGCCGTTGGGGCCGATGAGTCCGCAGACCTCCCCGGGGGCGACCGAGAGCGTCAGATCCTGGACGGCACAGAGCCGGTCGTAATCGACGCGCAGATCCCGGATGTCGATCATCGATGGCCATCCTCAAGAGTGACCTCTACCACTTTAATAGGGTAGCCATCCCCCTTTAGGCTAACAAGCCTCCGTGCCCCTTGCCCCGGCTTGAGCCCCAAGAGAAGCAACCAATGCCGCGCGCAGAAAAAGAATCGCCTGAGCAGCTCTTCCCAAAACCCGGAGAGGTCGAGGCAAAGTCGCCGCCCATCGCGATCCTGGTCAATGGCGCGAGTTCTTCCGGGAAAACGACGTTCTGTCGCGCCTTGCAGGAGCGACTCACGCACCTCGCGGATGGCAACCACGAAAGGGCATTCGCCCGCGTTGCGTTCGACGACGTCGTTCTCCTGATGTCAGACCATCTCTACCCGATCAGTTATGTGAAACTTCAAGGCGGAGATCTTTCACGGCTTGTGTCCCGTGCACCCCATGACGGCCGGGCGGGCTGGGAATACGTCGATGAGAGCGGTGCTGGAGGAACTCATGGGGGCAGCCCGCGCCTCCGGTTGGTCCTCAATCCCCACGGCCACCGACTGCTCTCGGGAGTTCACAGAAGCTGGGGCGCGCATCTCGGGCTCGGTACCAACCTGATCATCGACCACTTCCTTCAGGAGGCGGCTTGGGCCGATGATGTGCTCGACGTTTTGCAGAGAGCCGGTGCGACGGTCTTCTCCGTTGGCGTCTTCTGCTCGCTCGAGGAATTGGAGCGGCGGGAGTCTTCGCGGGGCGATGGCGGGCTCGAGGGAAGGCCGCTCGGACTGGCCCGTCGAAGTGACGAGCTCTGCCATTCCCACGGCCTGAAGTACGACGTCACCGTGCGGACGGACACGCACACCGCCGCGGAGTCCGTCGACGCGATCGTCGCGGCCCTTCGTGCCGCTGGGTGCCTGCCGTGGTTGGCCTCCTCTTAGGTGTTCTCCCTCACTGGCCGTGGGTCATGACAAATCCTGCGTCAGCACGACTCGATAGCGTGCCTTGCCGGAGCGAAGATGGTCGATCGCCTGATTGGCCTTGCTCATCGGAAAGGTCTCGCAGACGGCGTTGATGTCATGGCGCGCGCAGAACTCGAGCATGTCGGCGGTGGTCGCCGGGCTGCCCAAGGGGGAGCCGGAGACGGTCTTCTGCCCCACCATCAGCGGGAAGGCCGCGATCTCGAGTGGCTCGAGGACGGCACCGACAAAGTGGAGGTGACCGCGGGGCCGGAGGGCCCCGAGATAGGCCTGCCAGTTGAGCTTCACGTTGGCCGTCACCAGGATGAAGTCGAGCGTGCCGGCAATGCTTCCCAGCTGGGCGTCGTCGGTGCTGCTCAGGGTGTTGTGCGCACCGAGATGTTTGGCCTCAGCCGCCTTCGCTTCGGAGCTGGTAAACGCCGTCACCTCGCAGCCCCACTTGTTCAAAAACTGCAGCGCCATGTGCCCGAGGCCACCGATCCCGATCACACCGACGCGGTTGGTGGGCCTGATGCCAAGCTGGATCATCGGATTGAACACGGTAATGCCGCCGCAAAACAGCGGCCCCGACCGCGTCAAGTCGAGCGCGTCGGGTAGGGGTATGGCCCATGACCAGTGCGAGCGGACCCGCTGCGCGAAGCCGCCGTGCCTGCCGACGATCGTCTGCTCGATGCCGCTGCAGAGGTTGTGATCGCCGTGCATGCAGTTGCGACAGAACATGCACGAACCGCTGAACCATCCCAGGCCCACGCGCTGGCCGACCTTGAGCCCCTGGGCCTGCGGTCCAAGGGCCGCAACCGTGCCGACGACCTCATGGCCCGGCACGAGAGGGTACTGGCTCATGCCCCAGTCGTTGTCGAGCATCGACAGATCGCTGTGGCAAATCCCGCACGAGGCCACGTCGATCTCAACGTGCTCATCGCCGAGGGGACCAAGATCGATCCCCACCTTGGCAAGCTTGCCCTTGGGCTCTGTGGCTGCGAGTGCGATG
>CAMBFA010000148.1 GCA_945865325.1 Candidatus Kuenenia stuttgartensis | reverse complement strand
CATCTCACGATGGGCGAAGGGGGCGCGGTGAACATCGTCCGCACTGCCGGGCTCAAGCTCCTCGTGGAGAGCTTCCGCGACTGGGGGCGGGATTGCTGGTGCGCCAGTGGCGTCGACAACACCTGCAACAAGCGCTTCGGCTGGCAGCTCGGGGATCTGCCGGAGGGCTTTGACCACAAATACATCTACACGCACCTCGGCTACAACCTCAAGCCCACCGATCCCCAGGCGGCAATCGGGCTGCGGCAGCTGCGGAAGCTGCCGACGTTTGTGGAAGCGCGGAAGCGCAACTGGCTGCGGTTGCGGGCGGCGCTTGATCGCCACAGCGACGTCCTCGATTTCCAGCTCCCCACCCATGCCACGGGCTGGTCCGCTGACGGCTTTTCCTGGGATGCCTCCGGCCACCGGAGCGATCCATCCTGGTTTGGGTTCATGATCCGGGTCCGCCCCGGATCGCCGATGACTCGGAAGGATCTGGCGATCGCGCTCGACGCGGCAAAGATTGGCAATCGGATGCTGTTTGGTGGCAACCTCGTCCGGCAGCCGGTGTTCGCCCAGCGGAAGAGCTGGCCGACGCCCGGCTTCCGTACGGTCGGCGATCTGGCCGGTGCCGACGCGATCATGAACGAAGTGCTCTTCGTCGGCGTCTATCCCGGTCTCACGGCGGCCATGATCGCCCATATCGCGGCGACGATCGGTCAGGCCATCGAGGGGAAAGCCCGGTAGCACAGCCCATCACACCCGAAAAACAGATGTCATCCAAGTACCAACTCACAATCGGGGTGCCTACCTACAACCGCGTGGGTGCGGCCACGCACAACCTCGAGAAAATCATCGCCAATGGACTGTCGCACCGAGACGACATCGAAATCCTCTTCATCGACAACCACTCTACCGATGACACGGTCGCTTCTCTGAAAAGAACTGCCGGCGCGGGAAAGAATATCCGCGTCCTTTCAAATTCCAGGAACCTCGGGTTCAGCGGCAACTTTCTGAGAATTATCGAAGAGTCCAGAGGGCAGTATGTCTTGGTCACCTCGGACGAGGACCTAGTCGACAGCAACGTTCTGGACGACCTGCTCGAGATCCTGCGACCACAAACCTATACCGCAGTGACCAGCTACTTCAGTCGTGGTGGCACCAGCGATTACCCGCGCGGAAACCCTGTTCGAACGGAGATCGTTGACCCCTCACGGTATAGATGGGTTGCCAACTACATCTCTGGAGTCTGCTTCCAGACCTCAGCTTCGAGGAATGCGCTGCCGATCCTCGATCGCTACCAGGCTGGTCCGGCCGGCGTGTATATCCAAAACCTGCTGGTGGCTGTTTTGATGCTGGATGGCCCTGTGCTCTCGTGGAAGACGCAGGTCTGTCATCCCCACGCAGAACTCCCGACTCTTGTCCCACCGTACGGCTATTTGCAGCACCGATGGGACCAGACAAAGGAGTACCTCGCGTTTCTCGACGAACTGGACGCAACCCGCTCGGAATCAAGGCAAATTATTGCATCGCTTCGGCGGGGTACGATCGACGACGTTGTCGGCAGCTTCAGCCAAGCCCTGTCGCTCGAAGGGCTGAACTACCAAAAGGCTTTCGAGGCATCGGTCGTCAATCACGCACTCCAACACGTTTCCACCAAGACGCTCGCTCGGCAAGTGCTCAGTCGCGTTCGGACGAAAATCAGATCATTCTTTCTTCGGTAGCTGGCCGGGGATGCCGACGCGGACCGCCCTGGAAAAAGCCCGTGCCGGATGTTCGTCCGGAGTGCCGGGACTGCTACGTCGCAATCCCCGTTTCCAGAGTCAGTTCCGGCACGTATCGCATGACGTCGTCCGGCCGATAGGGGATGGCCCCGGCGATCAGCCGGCCGGAAGCATTCCATTCGGACCACCAGTGCGATGCAAAGGCGAGCACGGTCATCGGCATTCCGGTGCCGATGTTGTGCACCTCCGGCACTCCGCGGATCATTTCTCGCTCCGAAGCCACCGCGAGAAAGGCCGCCGCTACTGATTCTACCGGGGTCATGTCCCGCACCTGTTCGCCTTTGGTCATGGGGTCAATGCGACCATTCAATGCCGCGTCCGTCTGGTCCGATGAGTTCGGCATTACGCATGTCGAGGAGGAACGGCCTGGGCAACTGGATCCCCGTGTCGAAGACCCTTTCCCAGGAAGGGGCGATCGAAGCCGGCGGTTCTGGACGACTGATTCTCCCTGCGGACGGTCTCGGGGCTACCGAAGTGGCGGACGCTCGTGTCGACGGCCTCGTGGAGGTTCCTCCGATCGATGACGCGGCGGGTTTTCCGAACCAGCCAAGCGCATGCCCTCTGCCGCTTCACCACCATTCCCGCGTAGGCGGCGTACAGAGGGCGGAACCGTTTCGCGAAGTTTTTCAGTCTGCAGACACGCGATTTGTCGGCCGTCATGCGACTTTCTCCTGAAACTCTGGGGTGGCGAGACTTCGCTCACGCATTCTCTCGGTTGCCGGCGGCGCTGCGATGGCCCTCGAGCGGGCGTGGCCTAGCCACCATAGAGGGGAGCCACCGATCGGAGGGGATAGGCCATCCACGCGACGCCGTTCGTTCGAGGCCACTTTATGAAGCGAACTCGCGGGCCCGATCGATCCGCACGATCGACTTCGAGGCCCCGAGGATCGCCAGGCAATCGTAGAGCCCTGGCCCCACCGTCTTCCCGGTGATCGCCACCCGGACCGGATGGATGACGTCGCCGAGCTTGAGCCCAGCTTCGGCTACGAAGGCCTTCGTCGCCTCCTCGAGTGGGCCCGGCTCAAACGGCGTCACCGCCGCGATGCTTCCGGCATACCGGGCGAGAAGATCGGCCACGCCGGGCTTGGCGAGCTTTTGGGCCACCGCCTGCGGGTCGAGGACAGGCTCCTCGACGAGGAAGAAGTCGGCGTAGCCGAGGATGTCGCCTGCGACTTTGAGACGGTCGCCCGAGGCCTCGATCACGCGCCGCACCGTCGCCGTTTGGTCTGCGGTTGGTGGGGCCGACACGAGCTCCGCCTTGACAAGAAACGGCAGCATGAGCGCGAGCTTCTCGTCGGTCGAGAGGGCGTGCATGTAGTGATCCTGCACGCTCCACAGCTTCTTCGGATCGAAGCTCGCCGGTGAGGCATTGATCCGCTCGAGCGAAAATGCCGCGACAAGCTCGTCGCGGCTGAAAAACTCCGTCTTGTCGTCGTAGGCCCACCCCAGCAGCGCCATGGCGTTGTCGATGGCCCAGGGGAGATAGCCCACCTCCCGGTAGAAGTCGACGATCACCGGATTGAACGTGTCGGCGGCCGCCGCGACGCCGATCCGCTCGGCGATCCGCGTGCCGTGGTCGGCCATCTGACGGAAGTCGGGGTTTTTCAGATATTGCGCGAGCTTGCGCTTCGAGAGTTTTGTGCGGCTCCCCGGCTCGGCGACGAGCGGCAGATGGGCGTAGGCCGGCAGCGGATAGCCCAGCGAGAGGGCGATGTAGGCCTGCCGGGGCGTGTTGGAGAGATGCTCCTCGGCCCGGATCACATGGGTGATCTCGAAGTCGTGGTCGTCGACGACACTCGCCAGATGGTAGAGGCAGGAGCCGTCGGCCCGCTGGATGACGTGGTCCTGCTCGCGCTCCCAGGCAAACTCCACCCGGCCGCGAACGGCATCGTCGATGACGAGCGACCCCTCCCGCGGCATCTTCAGCCGCACCACCCCCTGCCGCCCCTCCGCCATGAAGCGGGCGGCGGCGTCGGGGGTGAAGGCGGCAAATCGCCGGCTGTAGAGGTAGGGCTTTCCCGCGGCCTGCGCGGCCTTTCGCTCCTCGTCGAGCTCCTCGGGCTTCGCGAAGTCGCGGTAGGCATGCCCCGAGGCGAGGAGCTTCTCCACGGCCGCCTTGTGGCCCGCCGAACGCTGCGATTGGAAGTAGGGGGCATGCGGCCCGCCGACTCCCGGCCCCTCGTCCCAATCGATCCCCAGCCACTTCAGCCCTGAGAGGATCGGCTCGAGCGCCTCCTCGACATTCCGCTCCGCGTCGGTGTCGTCGATGCGGAGGATGAACGTCCCGCCATGCCGCCGCGCGTACAGCCAGTTGAACAGCGCCGTGCGGACGCCGCCGATGTGGAGATACCCGGTCGGGCTCGGAGCGAAGCGGGTACGAACGGTCATGGAGAGCGGATTCCTTCCCCGTCGCCGGCCGAGCCCACGAGGCTCGGGCCGTCACGCATGGGGGGGCGAAAGGGAGAGGCCGAGGGATGAATCAGGCCGCGTGGCGGCCCATCTTCCGGAGCCGCTTCTTCTCGGCTTTCGAAAGCGGCCGCGAGGCGTATTCATCCTCGGCGTCCGAGCCGTCAGTGTAGCCGGTCTCACTCCCCTCGGCGGCCGACTGTGGAGCGCCGTCGTCGTCGGTGTCAACCGGCTCGAAAACGGGCTCCGGGGCCTTGGCCTGACGTGTGACCGCTTCCGTCTTCACGACCTTCGGCCCCCGCTCATCCTTTGCCGTGCCGACCGGCGGCGCCTTGATCTCTCCGCGGACCTCGCGGATCACCCCGCGGGCGGCCGTCAGCATGGCGGCCAACATCGCCGCGCTCCCCACCACCCAGGCTCCGGCACCGGCGAGGGCCAGGTCATTCTGCCCCGCGCCCACCCAGCCGATCCCGCCGAGCCGGGGCACGGCCGCCGCCGCCGACCAGCCGGCCAGGCCGAGGAGCAACCAGAAGCCGGGGACGAGGCGCTGATGGAGGGGAAGGAGGATCCAGAGCGTCACGATCCCCGTGACGCTTCCCGCGATCGCCACCCACCAGCCGAATCCCTCGGGGCCGAACGAGCGGCCGGTCGCCTCGACGAGGAACGTCGACACGAGCTTCCCGATCGGCAGCGTGCCTGCCATCGAAGCGACCGTCAGCACGATCGCCATGGCCAGCCAGGCCCGCGACCGGCCGCAGCGAGCATCCTTGCGGTGGCGGCGCATTCCCCGGATCGAAAGTGCCACGCTCGCCGCGCCGAGGAGGAACATCTGCGCGAGCCAGCCGCCGAGGACGAGCCCGCGGAGATCGAGGAGCTCCCGCAGCACCGCCACTGTGCGGGTGAAGCGCGCTCCGGCGAAGCGCCCGATCGTTTCGATCGCCGCGGGCCAGCCGCCGAGGATCAGCGTCGTGGCCGTCACGACGACGATCCCGACCAGCGCCACTCCCAGCCTAGAGGGGCGCGTGGGGAGGATCGTCGCCAGCGCCCCCTGCTGCTCGGGGCGGGCCTCGGGGGAATAGTCGAACGGCCGGCGGGGCTCACGCCCGTGCTTCGGCTTGGCGGCCGTCTTGCCGGGAGCCGTCTTACCGGCGGCCGGGGTCTTTGAGGCCGCGTCGGCCGGGGGGGCCTTGGCGGTGGCGCTGCGGCTCCAGGGGAAGAGTTTGCGAGGGGGGGCGCCGGCGGAGGCGGTTTGCACGGACATGGTTTGAGGTTCTGAAGTCATCCATGACTTCCGGGAAGGGCTCTCCCGGGGACGCGCCGAGGGGGCATCCTGCCATCCTCACGAGCGACGCGACCTGAGTCTGTTCGGCACCGGGGGGAGATTGGATTCACGAGCCGCCAGGCGGCCCCCCCTCACGCGCATCGACGGCACCACCGCCACCGTCGGCACCACCGGTCGGCGCCGTCACAACCGGACTCCCGGGCACGCTGCGACATTTGCCCGCTTTCCGGGGGTCGGCTACGATGCCGACGTCGAGGCCGGGGATGCTTTCGGGAAATCCCCCGGCAGCGACGCTCCCCACCTCCCGACAAACCTCGAAACATCCCCTTCGGAGCCTCTCCATGGCCTTCGTGCTGCCCCCGCTCCCCTATGCCGTCGACGCCCTCGAGCCTTCCATCGATGCCCGCACGATGGAGATCCACCACGGCAAGCACCATGCCGCCTATGTCACGAATCTGAACAAGGCGCTGGAGGGGAATCCGCTTGCCGAGCTTCCAATAGACAAGCTGATCGCCGACCTCGAGAAGGTGCCCGAGACGGTCCGGACCGCCGTCCGCAACAACGGCGGCGGCCACGCCAACCACAGTCTCTTCTGGGAATCGCTCGGCAAGGGCAAGGGGGGCGAACCGGCCGGCCACCTCGGCGAAGCGGTGCGGAGCGTGTTTGGCGGCTTCGACAAGTTCAAGGAGGAGTTCACCAAGGCGGCCCTCGGCCGGTTTGGCAGCGGCTGGGCCTGGCTCTCGGTCGACCCCAAGGGGAAGCTCCTCATCGAGAGCACCGCCAACCAAGACAGCCCCGTCATGCACGGCAACACGCCGCTCCTTGGGCTCGATGTCTGGGAGCACGCCTATTACCTGCTTTACCAGAATCGCCGCGTCGACTACGCCAACGCTTTCTACAACGTCGTCGACTGGGACGCGATCGGGAAGCGGTTTGCCGTCGCCACGAAGTAAAGTCCGGCGGTCCCAGCCGCCGTTGGAAAGTCCGGCGGTCCCAGCCGCCGTTGGAACGTCCGGCGGTCCCAGCCGCCGTTGGATAACGGTTTCTGACGATCCATGACGTGCCGGGGCGGCCTGTCGATCACGACGGGCCGCCCCGCTCTTTTTCACAGGCGCCACACCGGCGTGGCAAAACCGTGGGCGAGTTGACGTTGACTCCCCCGCGGCGCTCCCTTTATCTCCCCTCCGAGCGCTCCTCCTTCGGGACACGCAAGCCGGGAGATTCTTTGTCATGCCGATGCCACACGCCGTCGACCGCCCACAGCCCGGGATCCAGGGGATCCAGGGGATCGCCGTTTCCGCCGCCGGAGGAGCTTCGATCCGGCGCGGAAGGCTCGGTGCCGTGGCGATCGGCATCCTCCTGGCGAGCCTCGCCGGCGGCGGGTGCCGCAGCGGTGTCCGCTCCATGACAGCGCCCAAGTGGCCGAGCTTCGGCGCCTCGAAGCCGAAGGGGATCGATGACACGGCGCTGACGGCGGCCCCGAAGATCGACGCCCCCACCACGAAGCCGTCGGCCGCTGCCACCCCCTATCCGACCACCTCGACGCCCGCCGGCTACGTCGTCAACGAAGCCTCCCCGACTGCCGGGGCAGCAGCCGTCGGGATCCAGACCGCCGCCACCGACCCGGCGACGGTCACCTATGGCGTTGCTCCACCCCCCCAGTTGGCCGCGGCAGCCGTCGATCCGCGATCGGCTCCGACGCCAGAGAGCGCTCCCCCGCAGTCGATCAGCCCCCAGGTCGGCCCCTACGCCACGCTCCCCACCCCTCCTCCTCCGGCCGAGACCCCAGCGGTCCCTGGGCTTCCACCGTCGGGCTTGCCTCTCGAGCCGGTTCCCCCTCCGCCGGCGCAGGTGGCCGGCTCGCCCCCCGGCGGCGGATATCCGCTCGCCCCGCCGGCAACCCCGTCAGCCTTCCCCTCGACGGCGGGCTACGAGCCCAGTCGCGTGGCCGATGCCCGCAGCGTGGCCGTCGAACCCGCCGCGCCGGGGTACGCCGCAGCCGGCGTGGCAGCCGGTGCTGCGGCTACCTCGACCTTGGCAACGATCAATCCTCCCGAGTCCGGCACCCCGGCGAGATATGCCTCCGACCGGAGCCGCTTCGGCGACCCGGTCGCCGATCCGGCGCTGACGGCCCCCGTCGGTGCGTTCCCGGCGAGCCATCCGGCCGACGCGGGCTGGTCCGGTTCCGCAGGGCTCCCCGCTGCCGCTCCGGCGGCCGCTCCCCCTCCGGGCCCCTTCCCCGCCGCCAACCCCGACGGGCTCACCTCTCCCCCGGTGCGCCGCCCCGATCCGGTCTTCCGCCCCGGTGGCACCTCCAGCTACCGCCCCGCCGAGCAGATCTTCGTCGAAGAGCAACCGGTCGCGCCGTCGGCGGTCCGGACGGCGTCCTACGAAACCTTGCTCCCGCCCCCTCCCGCTAGGCAAGAATGACCACGCAGGGAGGCTTGGGGCCTCTATCGCCGGGGCCGACCGTCGACGGCCGTTGGTGATAGATTCGGCTCCCTATGCCCGCTTCTCCCCCCAACTCCGGATCGACTCGCCGCCGCGCCGCGCCGCGGTCATGCCGGAAAGGGAGGAGCGTCGCCACGGCCCTGATTGTGGTGGGGCTGTGGCCCTCCATCGGCCGGGGCGTGGCCGAGGATCGCCCCCCGACAGACACGACGGCCGGGATCAGCGTTGAGCCTGCGGGGCTGGTCAACGCCCCCGGGGAGGTCGTCGATGCCGACGGCATCCGTCGGCCGGTGGCGGAGTTGAGTGGTATCACGTGGCTGGGTGGGGAGTCGTACGCCGCGGTGATGGATGGCAGCGACCGGCTCCTCTTCCTCACGGTCATCCTCGACGGACGCGCCGCCGTGCCGACGGTGACGTTCGAGCGCTCAATCGCGCTGGATCGCCTCCGCGACTGGGAGGATCTCGCCGTGTTCACCGGGCCCGATCGACGACGGCGGTGGTTTGTCGTCGAAGAAGACACACCCGCGGTGCGCGAGTTTTCCGAGCAGGCCGCCGGAGAGCGGCCGGTCGGTGAGAGCCCGCGTTCGCTGCGGGAGGCGGGGATGGTGTCGCTGGCGGGGCCGTTCCAAACGGCGCGGGCCAATCGGGGACCGGAAGGCTTGGCCGTCGAGCCCGACGGCGCATGGCTCTGGACGGCCAACGAGGAACCCCTCGAGCGTGATGGCCCGGCGGTGGCGGAGGGGATCGCCGGACGGGTGCGCTTGGTCGGCCTGCCGATCGATCCGGCGGCGGCCATCGGCGCCCGCTCCGATCCGATTCAGCAGCGGCGCGAATTGGTGTATGAAGTCGATCCACCGCATGATCGCCTGGCAATCCCTGGGGGGCCGCTCTATTCCGGGGTGGTGGCGCTGGTGGCGCTCGGCCCAGGGCGGCTCCTCGTGCTCGAGCGGAGCGCTGCGGCCGGGGTGCCGCCGCTGGAAAACCGGATCTACCTGGTCGACACGACGATGGCGGCCGGGGCCGGCGACAGCGAAGGGAATCTCGCTGCCGATGGCGTCACGCCGGTCGAAAAAACGCTCCTCTGGAAGGGAGCGCTGGGGGTCAACCTCGAGGGACTCTGTGCCGGCCCCCGCCTCCCTGACGGACGGATGATGCTCGTCGCGGTGGCCGACAACGGCGCCGACAACGGGCTCGGCCGCCGGCCGAACCCCGTCGCCTGCTTCCTCCTCACCATCCCATGACCATGTTCGATTCGATCACCTTCCGCGCCCGCTCCAGATCGTCCCCGGTCTCGTGCATGTAGAGCCGGATCGCATGGAGCTTGTCGCCGGCGGCCTTGGCAAGGCATTCGCGCGCCGTGTTGCAAGGGTCGTGGGTCGAGCAGGTCAGGCCGAGGGCCGACTTGGAGATCACCCAGCAATCACGGGGGCGGCGCGTGAGGCGGACGATCCGTTCGCCGGGATAGGCATCCTCGACGACGGCCGCCGCGGCCTGCTCGTCCGCGGCCCAGGAGATGATGATGTGGGCGCTGGTCTCGATCTCATACAGCGGCATGGTGGTCCCTCTCGCTTTCCGATCCACCTTACGGCTCCGCTTCGAGCCCGTCAATTGTGCCCCGGTGCCTCTCGTGACTAGGATAGAGGGGGAATTGTCGCCTGAGGTGCCAGCCCGCATGCGCTACGACCGCGATGGTTTTCCGACCCCGTCTGAGTTCGAGGGTCCCCGTGACGATCTCGAGGCTTTCGGACCTTTGCCAGGCCGCGGGCGGGCCGGTGCCCCGTTGCCGACCGGTACGGCGGGAGGGGGCGGGAGCGGCGATCCCTCTCCCCGATCGCCGTTCGCTGCGGAACGCTCCGCGCGGCAGGTTCGGGGGGACGAGAGTCCCCTCCGGCGGAAACGGTATTCGCTCCTGTTGCTCGTGGCGGCGGTGCTGGTCCCCGCGGTCGTCATCCCCGAACTGCTGCCGGTGGTGCGCGACGCGGTGGTCGAGTGGTCGCTCCAGGAGGCAGCTGGGCACGAGGCCCGCGGCGACGTTGTCGGGGCCCTCGGGGCGGTCGAGCGGGCGGTGGCTTGGCATGCCGAGGACGCCGATCTCCTCGTCCGCCGCGGCCAACTCCGGCTCCAAAACCGCGATCCCGCCGGGGCGAACCGCGATGCCGATCAAGCCGTGGTCTTGGCGCCGTTTGCGCCGCAGGCCCGTCGGCTCCGGGCGCTGGTGCACACCGTCCTCGAGCGGCCCGACGAGGCCCTGGCCGATGCGGAGGCGGTCGTCGGGATGACGGTGCCCGGCGATCCGGAATCGTTGAACCTCCGCGCCTACACCCGGGCGCTTGTGAAGCGTGAACTTCCGGAGGCGCTGGCCGATATCGAACTGGCGATCGAACGTGGCGTGGGGGACCTCCCAGAGCACCTCGACACCCGCGGCTACATTCTCCATCTCCTCGGCCGCCATCACGAGGCGATCGACGAACTCAATCGGGCGATCGATGGGATGCAGGCCCTGCGCGACCGGCTCGAAGTCAGCCGGGGCCGGGTCGACCCGATCGATCTCGAGCTCCGGCTCAGGTCCGTCGACCAGGGGCTGGCGGTGATGCACCAGCACCGCGGCGAGGCATGTGCAGCGGCCGGCTTCGAGGCCCAGGCGCGGCAGGATCTCGACCTTGCCGTCCGCAAGGGTTTCGACCCTACCCGCGGGGTTTTCTGACCGGTCGGCGATGCGGACGGTAAAAAAATGCCCCGGGGTGTCGTCCCGGGTGTCGTCTCGCTATACTTCTGCTTCTTGCGAGGCGGCGACCCGTCCCTTGTCTGCCGGAGCGGTTCGTTGCGGCAGCGAAACACGGGGGTGTAGCTCAGTTGGTTAGAGCGCCAGCCTGTCACGTTGGAGGCCGCGGGTTCGAGTCCCGTCACCCTCGCTGA
>CAMBFA010000147.1 GCA_945865325.1 Candidatus Kuenenia stuttgartensis | reverse complement strand
CCGTTGACGCGGGTCTGGCAGGCCAGCCGCATCGTCTCCTCGTTGCCGATGTACGCGAGCGACACGCCGAGCCGGGCCCCCTCGAGGAACCCCTTCGGCGAGCAGTTCTCCATTCCCTTGGCGATCAGTACCCGGCAGGATCCACAGCTTCCAAAACCGTGGCAATTGAGCACCTTATGGACCCCTGGATAGAGGGCGACCCCGGCCTGGAGGGCCTCCTGGCGGAGGTTGGCCCCTTCCGGAACCTGAATTTCCTTTTTCTCGTTGGCAAAAGTGATCTTCGGCATGGAGGATTCCCGGTCGAGGCGGATCGTGGCCGATAGTTCCGGCGTTGTCCGATATCGAATACTGTAGTCCTCGTTGCGAACTCCTTCCACCCATTTCCGCCTCACCGCTCTCCCTGGGGGTCCACCACACCATGGCCGAACTGTCGAAGTACCAGCAGAAGATCGTCAAGAACTACTACGATAATCTCGACACCGCCCTCCTGCAGAGGCTCGGTGAGCAGGTCACCGACCTCTACCTCGCCGAGGGGAAGAAGCGGGAAAAGCTGTGGACGAGCATCACCGGATCGCTGACAAAACTCGGCGTCAAGGCCCCGCGGATCGAGACGCTCCGCAAGTCGGACGATGCCCGCCAACTTGCCAACCTGCTCCAAGAGCTCCTCGCCAAGGACTGACGCCGGCTCCCTCCGTGGGCGCGGCCTGCCGGGGCGTCCGGGGGCCCTCCCTTCGGGCACCGCGGCCGACCCTTGCCAGCAGGTCGGCGGCGGTCCATCCTGTGGGCCCACCCCCCGGACTGCCGCCATGACCTCGCCAGCCCCCGCCGACCGCCACCAACTCGTCGATTCGCTCCGCTGGAAGAAGTTCCCGGTGCTCGACGACGGCCATGTCGCCCTCGTCGATGTGATGGGGGACGACGCCGCGGTCGTCCAAGCGGCGCGTGTCAGCTATGGCGACGGCACGCGGAAGGTGAGCGACGACCGCCAACTGATCCGCTATCTCCTCCGCCAAGCCCACACGACGCCGCTGGAAATGGCGGAGCTGAAGTTCGTCGTCCGCGTCCCGATGGACTGCTGGCGGCAGTGGGTCCGCCACCGCACGGCGAACATCAACGAGTATTCGACGCGTTACTCCCTCGCCATCGACTCGATGCAGGCAACCCACAACGACGAGTGGCGCTCCCAGGCGAGCACGAATCGCCAGGGCTCGGAGGGATGCCTCCCGCCCGCCGCCGGCCATCGCTTCACGCAGTCGGAGACTGAGCTCCAGAGCCTTTCCCGGCGCGTCTACGAGGAGCGGCTCGAGGCGGGCATCGCCCGTGAGCAGGCTCGTAAGGATCTTCCCCTCTCGACCTACACCGAGGCCTACTGGAAGATCGATCTCCACAATCTCCTCCACTTCCTCGCCTTGCGGATGGACTCCCACGCCCAACTCGAGATCCGCCACTACGCCACGACGATCGGCGAGCAGATCGTCCGGCCGCTCTTTCCGCTCGTCTGGGAGGCGTTCGTTGATTACCGCCTCGAAGCGACCCGGCTGACCCGGCTCGACGGCGAGGTGATCCGCCGGCTCGCCGCCACCGGCACCGTCCCGGCAGACCGGGAGACGTTTCTCACCGTCCAGGATCCGACTTGGCTGGGCCTCGAGCGCTGCCGGGAACGCGACGAATGCTGGAACAAGCTCGCCGCCCTCGGCCTTGTCGCCGAGTGAACGGCTCCTCCGTCGCCATTTTCCACTCTCCGTCCGACCGTTCCCCTCCTCTCCCACACGCCGGAGCCCCCATGGCCGTCGCCACCGCCGACCACCTCCTCGCCCTCACCCGCAAGCTCCTCGAGAGCATCGTCGCCGGCGACTGGAAGACCTACACGTCGCTCGTGGCCTACGACATCACCTGCTTCGAGCCGGAGGCCCGCGGCCAACTCGTCGAGGGGCTCCCCTTCCACGAGTTTTATTTCAAGCTCGGCGCCGGCGGTTCGAAGCCGGCCGTCACGCCGACGATCACACTCGCCGCGCCGAACGTTCGGCTCCTCGGCGAAGACGCCGCCGTGGTCGCCTACATGCGGATGGTGCAGAAGCTCGACGACGCCGGCCGCCCGATCACGGCGCTCTGCGAAGAGACGCGCGTCTGGCAGCGGATCGACGGCGCATGGAAGCACGTCCACTTTCATCGCAGTCTGCCCGGCTGACGCCGGCGACGGGGCACGGGCGACCCCGAAGCGCAACGTTTGAGCCGAGCGCCACCCAGCCTCCTCACTCAGCCCCGAGCGCTGCGAGGCGTTTTGTCGCCTCGGCCTCCGCCTTCTCCATTACCTCAGCGAGCGTCACCGGCTTCCCCCCTTGCCGCTGGCTCTCGTCGGCCGCCTCCATGAAGGCGTAGATCTGGAGCGTCTCTTCCGGAGACACCGGCACCTCGCCGGTCTGGAAAAACTTGACGATCTCCACGAGCAACGGCCGGTAGCCGTCAAAGGCGCCGACCGGTGCGGTCCCCTTCTCCCCGAAGGCCGTGCCGCCGAAGTTCGCCGCGCCGCGGCGGATGCCACGGAAGGTGCCGATCCGGCCATCGCTCCACAGGCCCGTCACGAGATCGAAGTCGGCCGAGTGTGTCCGGGTCACGCTCGTGCAGCCCGGCCCCATCGCCGTGAACAGCGCCTCGACTCCGTGGATGCCATACCAGAACAGATCGGGATGGGTCGCTTCGAGGGCACAGGGGGAATAGGTGTCGACACCGGTCACCACACCGATCGAGCCTGCACGAACAGCGAGCGTGCCGGCCGCAAACCGCAGCGACGACGCACTGAACAGCGGCACGCCGCGCTGCGCCGCGAGCCGGTGGATGGCGACGGCGTCGGCGAGCGACCCGGCGATCGGCTTGTCGACAAACACCCGCTTCCCCGCGCGGAGCACCGGAATCACCTGCTCGAGATGGGGGCGGCCGTCGTTGGTCTCCAGCAGCACCGCATCGACCTGGCCGAGGAGGGCCGGGATGCCGGCGACAATCTCGACGCCGTGCTTCTTCACCTCGGCGGTGTATTCAGGGACGCGGCTGACGCTCGACTCGATATCGGGGCTTCCCTGCGGGGATGCGGCGACGACGCGGCAGCCGGCGACATGCTGGCCGTCGGCGGTGTCGTTGAGCAGCTTCGTGAAGGCGGTGGAGTGGGAGGTGTCGAGGCCGATGATGCCGACGCGGATCGGCTTCTCGTTTTCGACAGGCTCCGCGGCCGTGGCCCACGCCGCCGACAAGCCCACGAGGATCGCCGCCACCATCCTGCCCGATGCTGTGTGCGCCGCTTGCATACGATCTCCCCCGAGGTGCGTCTCCCGACCGCAGCACTGCCGCGCCGACCCGGGCCGGGAGCGACCATCGTAACGGACCCGCCCACCACGCGGCGGTATACTCCGGAGGCTCCCTTTTTGCCCCCAAGCCAAGACGACGCGAGCCCACGATGGACATCCACATCCACGACGATCCCGCTTCCCTCGGCCACGCTGCCGGCCGTGAAGCCGCCGCGGCCCTCCGCGATGCCGTCGCTACCCGCGGCAGCGCCACGTATGTCGTTGCCACCGGGGCCTCGCAGTTTGAAACGCTTGCCACACTGATCGCCGAAGACGTCCCGTGGGAGAAGATCACGATCTTCCATCTCGACGAATATGCTGGGCTCGATGACACCCATCCGGCGAGCTTCCGGCGCTATCTGCGCGAGCGGCTCCTCGAGCGCCTGCCGCGGCCCCCGGCAGCGTTCCATGGCATCGATGCCTCGCGCGACGCCGCCGCCGAATGCCGGCGGCTCGCGGCGCTCGTGCCGGCCGGCGCCTTCGACGTCGCCACAATCGGCATCGGCGAGAACGGCCATCTCGCCTTCAACGACCCGCCGGCCGATTTCGACACCCTTGCCCCGTACCTCGTCGTCCGTCTCGACGAGGCCTGTCGCCTCCAACAGGTGGGGGAGGGATGGTTTGGGGGGCTGGCCGAGGTGCCGACCGAGGCAATCTCGATGGGGGTGCGGCGGATCCTCGCCACCAATCTGGTCATCTGTTCGGTCCCCGACAGCCGCAAGGCGGCCGCTGTCTGCAATGCGATCGTCGGGCCACTCTCCCCCGACTGCCCGGCGTCGATCCTCCGCACGCATGCAGCACTGTCGCTCCATCTCGACCGCCCCGCTGCGGCCCTCCTTCCGGCCGCGCACCGCCCGAGAGGCGCGTGAAGCCTGCCGCGGGAACCATCGCAGGCTTTGCCCACCATGGCTGCTCCCCTCGATCTCCAGCTCGATCTCCAGCTCAACGGCTACCGCGGCCTCGACTTTGGCGCCGAGGATCTCAATCCAGAGCGGCTCGCCGGGATCTGTCGGTCCTACCGGGCCGACGGTGGCGGCCGCTTTCTTGCGACGGTAATCACCGACGCACTTCCCCTCCTCGAGCGCCGCATCGGGGCGCTTGCCGAAGCGATCGAGCGTGACGCGGCGATCCGCGACACCGTCGCCGGGATCCATGTCGAGGGGCCGTTCATCCGTACCGAGCGCGGCTTCGTCGGCGCCCATCCGCCGGAGCATGCCTGCGAAGCGACTCCAGCAGCAATGGAGCGGCTCCTCGAAGCGGGGCGGGGGCATGTGCGGATGGTGACGCTAGCTCCGGAGCGCGATCCCGGCTTCCGCACGATTTCGTTCCTCGCCGGCCGGGGTGTGCTCGTGGCGGCCGGCCACTGTGATCCGTCGCTCGAGCTCCTCCGTGAAAGCTGCGGGGCGGGGCTTTCCTGTTTCACCCATCTCGGCAACGGCTGCCCTCATCTTCTTCCCCGCCACGACAACATCCTCCATCGGGTGCTCGCCTGCGAGGAGCTGCCGTTTGTGACCCTCATCGCCGACGGCGTCCATCTGCCCCCCTTTCTCTTGGCCGCGATGCTCCGCTGGCTGGGGCCCAACCGGGCGATCGTCGTCTCCGACGCGACGGCCGCGGCGGGGATGGGCGTGGGGACGTTCCAGCTCGGCGGGCAGACGGTCGTCGTCGGCGAGGATGGCGCGGCCTGGTCGGCCGACCGCACGCACCTCGTCGGATCGACAGCCACGCTTTCCCAACTGCGGCGCGTGCTCACCGACGTGGGGCAAACCGCCGCAGCGATCGACCGGCTCATCGCCATCAACCCCCACCGCGCCCTCGCGGCGGCGGCCGCCCGTAGCTCCCACACTCCGTGATTCCCAAGCTCCTCCACGCATTCCTCTGCGAGCAACGCCATCACGGTCACACCGTCAGCCGACAAACGGCTGTCGCAGGGGTGATGATGGGTATTCCGCGATACTCGCCGATCGCTAGAAGATGGGAATCGCCTGACACGATCGACGGCAGTTCGTCCAAGAGCGGCAGGCTCGTAATCAGGTGCACCTTGCTGGCCACCGCCGACTCAATGAGTTGCCCTGGTACTCCGCCCCAGACAAGACCGGATACAACGGTGTTCGTATCAAGCACCAGCCGCACGTCGCCGCTCCGCTCGATACTCGTTGATCTCGGCTTCGATCTCTTCGGCCGTCATGGGAGGCGTTCGGGTTGCCATGAGCCGCTGCCGCGTCGCTTGCATCTTCGCGACACGGGCTGCCGCGAGTTGTTCACGCAGAATCGCCTCGATCGAGCCGGTCTCGAGCAAGCCCTCGGCTGCAGCTTCCTTGGCAAGGGCGTCAGAAATCGTGATTTGGACGGTGGTCATCGGCGGCTCTTTCCGGTGGCGATTCCGTGAAGATCCCCGATTCTACGCGAAAAGTTAGGAAATGCCTCCATCCACCCCGCGAGCAGCCCACGTGGGGAAAGGCCCCAAAGCCTCGAAAACGCGGCATCGATCAGCCCTGTTTTTTTCGGCTAGCCCAACCTCGCGCGCGAGGTTCCATCAGCCCTCGTCGGCGTCGGGCTCAGGGCCAGCCCCGGCGTCACGCTCGGCCTTGAGCTCCGCTGCGTCCTCTACCGCTGCGGTGCGGTCGGCACAAAACCAGGCCAGCCGGCCGAGGAGGCGGAAGTAGATCAGCCACACGAGGCTCGACATCACACTCACGACCGCGATCGCCGTGATCCCCCACAGTTGCCCACCCCCGGGGGTCGGGGCAGCGAGCACGACGATCGTTGCCGCGGCGAGGAGGAGGAGGGCGGTGGAGAGATAAAACCTCCCCCAGCCGCCCGGCGCCACCCAGAACGTGCGGAGAAGGGGGAGCGAGACGACATCGAAGAGCGCGCCGTTCTCGAGCAGCGAGAGGAGCACGACGGGGAAGAGGAAGAAAAAACCGACCGGCACACCGCCGTCGCTCTGGCTTCCGGCCTGCCTCGACACCCAGGCCAGGACCACAAGCGCCGCCACGCTGATGCCGACGCCGGTAGCCACGACGAGCGTCTCACCGATCCAATCGAGAAACACCGCGGTCGGCCAACGCACGATCCGGTCGCAGCCGTTGGCGGTATCCCCCACGACCGCGAGCGCACAGGCCCCGGCCAGCGCGAACCAGGTCACCAGCGCAAACACCGTCAGCACGGTGAACATCGCGCCGAGAAACGAGAGCCGGCCGTCGGCGCTTGCCATCAGCCGAAGGCTCTCGCGCACAAGCACACCGGCCACAAACGCCAGTAGCGCCAGCAGGAGCGTGCGACCGCGCACGCCGGGTGAGAAAGGAAACGACCACGTGCCGGTGAGAAACGGCCGCTCCGGCAGACGGGGGCGATGCGCACCACGCTTCTTTTTCATCGCCCCCCTTCCTCCCACGCCGTTCCCGGTCTCACGCCCCTAAAAATCATCGCGGAGCATCACCACCTCGACCTCATCCCCGGCCTCGGCACGACGAACCCCGGCGGCAAGCGCCAGATATGCATCGGCGACCGCCAGCCCGACCAGGTCGGAGGAGCCCGTCCAGGGGAGCGGATGGGCGACAAGGCTGCCGTCGGCGCCCGATTCGAGCCGGCACGGCGCATAGACCGGCCGATCCTCGGCCCCCTTCGCCGCCACCGCCAGCCGCGCCCGCCGCCGCGGCAAATGAAAGCGTTCCTGCGGCCAGCCAAGGAGGGAAGCGAGCGCTGGGCGGACAAAGAGATCGAAGCAAACGAGACTCGAGGCCGGATTGCCGGGGAGCCCGAAGACGAGGCACCGCCCTCCCCCGCCGGGGCGCGTGAAGATCCCAAACCACACCGGCTTCCCCGGCTTGAGACGGACCTTGTGGAAGATCTTCTCAACGCCACAAGCCCGGAAGGTATCGGGAACGAGATCGAGATCACCCGCCGAGACGCCGCCGGAGAGGAGGAGGATGTCGGCCGCGAGCCCCGGCGAGACCGCTGCCCGGAGCGGCTCCGGCCGATCGACGACCGTCCCGAGCGCCACCGGCTCGCCACCGAGCGCGGCGACGGCCGCGGCAAGCATTGGGCCGTTGGAATTGCGCGTTTGACCGAAGCGGGGCACCGCATCGGCGGCAACCAGCTCGCTCCCCGTCGAGAGGATCGCCACGCGCGGCCGCGGCACGACCAAGACATGCGTCGCCCCCGCCTCGGCCGCCAGGCCGACCGCCGCCGGCGTGAGCAGCGCGCTGGCCGGGAGCACCTCGGCGCCTATCCGGAATGCACAGCCCCGCAGGCCGACATGCTGCCCGGAGCGAAACTTCGGATCGACCAGCCGGACGACCCCTCCGGCATGCACGCCGGCCGTTCCCTCGACGGCTAACTCGATCGGCACGACCGCATCGGCTCCCGCCGGAACCGGCGCGCCGGTCATGATCCGGGCACAGGAGCCGGGGCGGATCGTGAGCGACGAGGCATCGCCGGCGGCGAGATCGACGACGACGTCGAGGCTCACTGGCGCCTCGCTCGACCGTCCATCGCCAAGCAGATCGGCCGAACGGACGGCGAAGCCATCCATCATCGACCGGTCCCAGGGTGGAGAATCGACGTCGGCGACGATCGCCGCGACGAGCCTTCGCCCGCGCCCCTCCTCCAGCCGCACGCGCCGCGGCGGAAGGAGGCGGGCATTCGCCACGACATGAGCCAGCGCCGCTGTGAGATCGATCATCACCCATTCGGGCGGCAGGCCGCCCCTCCGGTGGCATCGCGGGCTCAAGATTCAGACGGTGGCCGCGGCCGACGAGAGAGCCGCCGGGATCGCCCCTGGGCCGACTGCGAGGAAGGCGCGGAGGAGATCATAGCCCGCGGGCGTCAGGAAACTCTCGGGGTGGAACTGGACGCCATAGATCGGCAGTGTGGCATGGCGGACGGCCATGATCTCGCGCGAGCCGTCGGGGGCGGTCGACCAGGCGTCGACATGGAACTCCCGGGGGAGCGTGGGCGGATCGATGACGAGGCTGTGGTAGCGCGTCGCCTCGATCGGGCTCTCCAGTCCGGCAAACAGCCCCTGCCCCGAATGCTCGATCCGATCAACCTTGCCATGCATCAGCCGCTTGGCCCGGACGATCTTGCCGCCGAAGACCTGCCCGATCGCCTGATGGCCAAGACAGACGCCGAGGATCGGCATCCGGCCGGCGAAGCGGCGGACGGCGTCGCAGGAGATCCCCGCCTCGTCGGGCGTGCAGGGTCCGGGGGAGATGACGAGGTGGCTCGGGGCGAGGGTGGCGATTGCGTCGCAATCGATCTGGTCGTTGCGATGGACCTCGATCGGCACGCCAGCAGCAATCTCACCGATCCGTTGAACGAGGTTCCAGGTGAAGGAGTCGTAGTTGTCGACAAGGAGGATCATCGGCTTCACCCCAGCAGTTCTGAGGGATGCCCCTCGCGGTCGACCAGCGGCAGGACCTGCGGCTTGTAGATCGTCGCGTAGGCCTCGGCGAGGCGATGGGCCTCGAGGGCCTCCCCCGACGCCCAGTGCTCGACGAGGACAAAGCGCCGCGGCTCGACGGTCGAGTGATAGACGTCGAACTTCAAACACCCGGGCTCCGTGAGACTGCCGCGCCGCTGCTGACCGAGAAGGTCGCGGACGCGGAGGACGTCAGCCGGATCGCGAACGAGGATCATGACAGTGAGATGGATCATGGCGGATTCCTGCAAAGTGAACCGCTAGCCTACCAGCAGTTTGGCCACCGGCGACGCGACCCAATCGCCCCGCCGGGCGAGGATCCGCAGATACGGGGGGAGGAAGGCGGCCCGGTCGGCAAACGACCCCGGCTCGGCCCCCGGCCGGGTGTGATCGGGTTCGCAGAGATCCTCAATGACAAACCCCGCCCCACAGATCCCGCCGACCAGCGCTGAGAGCCCGTGGAGAAACTCCTGCGTCCCCGGCTCACGGAGCCGCGATGGCGGGGCCGGGGGGAGCGGTTGGCGGCGGTCGGCGCGGTGCTCGAGCTCCCACCGGCCGCCGGGGCCGGGGGCGAGGCCCGCCTGGAGGCTCGCCGGATGTTTGTGCTGGCTCACATACCGCCCCCCCGGCCGGGTCACCCGCGCCACCTCGCGGAACACGCTTCCGACTTCGGGAACGTAGCAGGTGCTCACCGGGTGGATAACGAGATCGAAGCGGGCGGTGGCGAACATCCGCAGGTCGTCCATCGAGGCCTGAACGATCTCCAGATCGAGGCGCCGTTCGGCGGCCACCTGACGGTCGAGGGCGAGCATCGCCGGGGAGAGATCGACGACGGTCACCCGCGCCCCGGCCGCGGCGTAGAGGGGGCCATGCTTGCCCCCCCCGGCCGCGAGGCAGAGGAGATCGAGGCCATCCAGACGTGCCGGCAGCCACGGCCGCCCCGTCGGCCCCCCGCTCCCCAACCAGCGGCGCGGATCGTCAAACGCCTCGTCGACGGCCGGGCGGGCCAGCGCCGCCTGCGCGGTCGCCAGCCGGTCCCAGGCGCGGGCATTGGAGGCCAGCGCCGCCGCACGCCGTTGGTGGTCGGTGGGATCGTGCATGAGCGGTCTCGCTGCTTCCTACGCGGATTCCCGCGCCGGCTCAATCGCGGGCGTGCGCGGCGTGCCCGTGGTGCCGCTCTCGCAGCAATCGCGCGCCGAGGGAACGATGGCACGAGGGAACGATGGGTAGGTCTTCTGACTCCCGGGCCGACGTTGTCGCCTTCTCAGGCCCGCCCCACCCACGTCACATGGGGGAAGAGAAACGCAATGGCAGCGATGACAACGGTCGTCCTGCCCGGTCACAGCGGCGGGGCCGGTCCGGAATCGCACCGGAGTTCCCTGTTGAGCCCCCCGTCGCCAGCTGCGGCGGTGGGGCACCATCATCTGGCGGGTGAGTGTAGGGACGGGGCAGACCCTGTCAATGAACCCGGCGACGGCCTTACAACCCGCAACGCTTGCCAGCCGGGAGCGCGTCCGCGTGAAGCTGTGCCGAAGGGGCCAGGATGCGCGTCACACTGTGCCGGTTGGAGGGCCTCCGACCGCAAGGTTTGCCCCTTCGAAACGGCGTGCAAAGTCTCCCCAACAGTCACCACAAGTCCTTGAAACCAAGAAACTTGCAGCACACTCAAGCCGCTTTCCCAAGCCGTCCGATACCCCAAGTGTCCCCCGGGGCATCATGGTGCCCGTCGGGCAACCAGGGGGCGACAGCAACCTGCCATAAATCGAGTCACGGAATGGCTCGACAGGCCTGTCGCGGGAAAGTTCGTGGATCACTCCTCGGGGTGACCTAGCCTCGCGAACGGGACCTCAAACCTCTCGCGTGATCCACAAGCAAAGGAGTTACGGCTCGATGAAGCGTATGTTGTTCCTCGGTGCGCTGGTCCTCGGCGTTTCGGTCTGTAGCCAGTCCTTCGGTTTCGAGATCCTTGACCGGATGCTCGGCTGCAAGAAGGGTGGCACGTCGTGCACGGAGCCCAGCTGTGGCGCTGGTAACGGCTGTGCCGATGCCGGTGAGCCCGGATGTGCGGCCGGCAACGGCTGCCTCGGTGGCTGTGGTGCGGAGCCCGGATGTGCGGCCGGCAACGGCTGTGCGGAACCGGCTTGTGACGCTGGCAACGGTTGCACCGACGGTGGGTGCACCGCTGCTCCGAAGTGCCGCAAGAAGCACTCGCTGTTCGGTGGGCTGAAGGGGCTGTTTGACGGCTGCAAGCGGAAGAGCACGAGCT
>CAMBFA010000146.1 GCA_945865325.1 Candidatus Kuenenia stuttgartensis | reverse complement strand
TCAAGACGATGAACGACGTTCTGGAGGCCTGCCCGAGTGTCGATTGGCGGCTCGTGGTGGCGCTCTGCCGGCTCGCTGGGCTCCGGTGTCCATCCGAGATCGGAGCCCTGACGTGGGCCGACGTGGACTGGCAGCACGACGGACGGTTGATCGTGAGGAGCGGCAAGACGGAGGGGCATGGTGCAGATCATGCCGTTCGCGTGGTGCCGATCGTCCCCGATCTCCGGGCGATGCTGGACGAAGCCTTTCACCGCCCCGACGCCGATCCTTTGTTCGTGGTGCCGATGGCAGCCCAACGGGGAGCCGGGGCGAATCTCCGCACCACGTTGGAGAAGGTGATCCTTCGGGCCGGCTGCAAGCCGTGGCCGCGGCTGTTCCAGAATCTCCGTTCGTCTTGCGTCACCGATTGGGTCCAGCGGTATCCAGCCCACGAGGCGGCAGCATGGGCGGGGCACTCTCCCGCGGTGGCCGCAGAGCACTACCTCATGGGCCGCGATCATCACTTCGCTGACGCTGTCGCAGGAGGCCTTCAAGGCGGCGGAAACAGACGAGCAAAATCCGACGTAACGGACGAGCAAAACCCGACGATGCAGGCAATTACAGGGGATTGCATCCCGTCGCACGCAGGGAGCGGAAACGACACAATCCCCGAAGAAAACACTGTTTTCCCCGGGGATCGTGAGATACTGAACAGGCCAATAGTGGGCGGCACAGGATTCGAACCTGTGACCTCTACGGTGTGAACGTAGCGCTCTAACCAACTGAGCTAGCCGCCCGACTCGAGCCCGGCGATCCGGACCGATGCAGAATCCTAGCATCCACTTCGGGGCCCGTCACGGGCCGCCCCATGGATCGGCTCACTGAATCTCGCCGCGGGGAGGATCGGCCGAAGAGGCGTCAGGCTTGATCCGCCGCGGCCGGGGGCGGATCAAACCGGGGGGCCTGGGTCGTCGGGCCCGCCCCGGCGTCGTCGAGGCGACGCGACCCCGGCCGACGCGACGAACTGGCCTTGGGATCGAGGTGGGAGGAGATATCCATCTCGCGCTGCAGCGTCGTGAACTGCTTCCGCAGCTCCCCGATGCTCTGCCCCACCGATCGCCCCACCTCCGGCAAGCGCTTGCCGTAGAGCATCACCGCAATGGCGCCGATGACGACGATTTCAAGGGGGCCAAGGCCAAACATCGATCGCTCCGTCGGAGACCATCACACCCGCCACGGCATCGGCCGCAGGTTTTCAGGCCGGAAAGCCCCCCCTCCGCCCGGGCCCAGCCCCAGAGCCCAGAGCCCAGAGCCCCCTCGAGCCATTCCAGCCCGAGCGGCGCGGAAAAGGATCAGGTGGCGCCGTCGCCACGGCCGCCCGGGCCGTCGTCCTCGATCCCCTGCACCCCGCGCTTGAACTCCACGATTCCCTGCCCCAGCGACCGCATCACCTTGGGGAGTCGGGATCCGAAAAGGAGGAGAATCACCGCACCCACGATCACCAGTTCGATCGTGCCCAGACCCATGATCGCAACCATGATGAATACCTGTACCTTCCGTGGGAGCCGTGCTGTCACCTGCACGTTGAAGTCTAATCCCGGGGGGGTGGGGGTCAACTTGCCGGACTGCAAGCCGGCGACGATCCCCGGCGAAATCCGCCATCGGCAGCGTCGGGCGCCCGTTGCCGGACACCCAGGGAAACAAACCGGACACCCGGGGAAAACAAAAAAACCGCTGGCCAGAGGCCAGCGGTCGTTGCGGCGAAGATGGCATCCCGGCCAGCCCCGGTTTCAGACCGGGGGTCGGTGGCCGGTCCTGGGCCCGTTAGCCCCAGGACCGGCCACCTTGACCGTTCCGATCACTTGACCGTCCCAATCACTGGGCCGTCCCGATCAGAAGTTCGCGTCGCAGCCGGGATCGACATCGCCAACCATGTGGAGGTGGTCATGGTCGATGTAGATCACTTCCTGGGTGTCGTCGTCGACGAGCGTGTGGGGCACCGGCCAGCCGACACGCTTCACCTCTTGGAAGTAGACCGTGCACTTGTAATGGGCATGGTGGAGCTGCGTCGGGCCGACGAGGGGCAGGTGACGGGGCGGATCGATGTAGTCGGCGATCTTGCACTTCGAGATCCGGACATGATTCCGCTGGATCTCGTAGAGGAACGGCCAGTTGCTCTGGACGGGGCGGGCCTTCTCCAGGCCGCGCATGACTTCGTCATCGCTCGGCTCGTCGAGAGCCTCGCACGGGCCGCCGGGCTGGAGCGCCCCGAGGACCGGCGTCCGCTCGTAGCGTTCGTAGTTCCAGAATTGATCCTCTTTGTTCTTCTGGATCCCGACCGGCACGGGGATCGGGAAGGCGAGGGGGCCGATATTGGGCCCTTGCTGGGTGAGCCAAAAGCAGCCGCTCTGCGTGATGGTGCCCGCGGCAATCAGCAGGGCGAGCAGAAGGGAGCGGGGGGAAACCATCATGGAAGACTCCTCGAACTGTCTGGAAAGGCGGTCGAGTGGCGAAGGGCCTGCGGGTTGTATCGACCATGCCGGGGCCGGACTTGCGGATTTCTCCGACTGGGGAGGAAAAACCGGCCGTGCCGGCCAGACCGGCAGGGCAGACCGGGCGGCCGCGGCGCGGAAGACCGGGCGGGGCGAGCGCTGCCCACCAAAAGCCGCGACCCACCCCCGCGGTGCGGGGATGGGTCGTGGGGCGGAATCTCGTGGCCAGAGGCCTGATCTTGTTGCTCGCTTAACGATGATGGCTGTGGACGTGCCGGTCGTCGAAGTCGAGCCACCACCAGCCGTCATCCCACTCCAGCGACACCCGCCGCCAGCCGAGCGGCACCTGCGGGTAGGGATAGAACGGCCCGATGTAGGGCCACGCGGTCGGGGAATACTGCGAGGGATGCTGAACGGCCGCGTAGTTCGGGGAAGCGGCATAGCTCGGCCAGGCGTAGTTGGGCATGTTCGGCCCATCGCCCCGCATCGGCACCGCACCAGCTCCAACTCCCATTCCCCGGGCCGGCATTGGAGCCCCCAGGCCGCCACCAGGACCGGCCATGCCGGGGCCAGTAGGCGCCATGCCGGGAGCCCCCACATACGGAGCCCCTCCGCCATACGGGGCCGGGCCTCCATACTGGGCCGGACCACCGGGGCCCCCTTCGCTGTAGCGGACCGAACCGGGAACGACCTGGCCGTCCCGCAGCCCCCCCGCACCGCCCCCCATCGGACCGTTGACGGCGCCTTCGTAGGCCCCCTCGCCGGGGATGTTCATCGGCTGCCGGAGGGCGGTCTGCTGGCCAAGCGGACCACGCTGGGCGGCGTGGGGCTGCATCGGCCGAGCCTGCGGGGCTCCGAGCGGACGGGGGCCCGACGACGCTCCGCCGCGCGGGTTGCCGACCGCTTGGGTCAGCTGCACCCTGCCCGGCTCGTCGGCTGGCGGCGCCTCGACCTTCGGCTTGGCGCCGAACCCGGCCGCCGAACGGATCGACGACGGGATGGAGAAGGTATTGAGCAATCCGCCCGAGGCGGACTCCGCAACCGTCAGACGGTTGACCACCAACTCGACCCCGTCGGTCGACTTGGCGGCAGCTTCGGCCGCGGCGATCTGGCCGGCACTGCCGACCTGACCTTCAAGGAACACCGTGCCGGCCTTGGCCCGCACGTTCACCTTGTGTCCCCTCACCGCCTCGCTCGCAGTGAGCTTGCCGGCCACGGCGGACGCCAGATCATCGGCACCGGCGGCGGACGTCACCGCGGACGCCACGACCACCGCGACCAGGAACGTGGACCTCGAAATGGACATGAATGACTCCTTGGCTCGGCAGCATTGCCCGGACTGTCGTGACCCACGGTCCGACCGATCGGGGCATGCGTGGATGCACCTGCGATCTATTTCGGCTGTCGGTCGCACCGAACGGGAGTCTTTTTCCGGTTTGCACGGAAAAGCCTGCGGTGCCGGCTGGAGGGGCAAGCCGGGGCGAACCAGGCAGGCCGGAGGGAAGCCGTGCTCCATCGGCAAGGGGGCAGGGGCCACCCCCGCCGAAAGCCAGGACTCGCACGGCGGCTCTAGCAAGCTTGGCGGAGATCGACAACGGCGATCATCGTCATCACCAGGAGCGTCACCGCCGAGGTGGCGGCGGCATGCGGCCCGAACTGGATGCAATAGCCGCAAAGGCCCCCGACCGCCGCCAAGCCCGCGACACACCCCCACTGGCAGGCCGATTCATAGCGCGTGCCCTGGGCCAATCGGGCCCCCGCCGCGGCGACCAGCCCGAACAGCTGGATCCCCCCCAACACGACGACCACCGGACTCACCGGCCATGCAGCCACAGGCATCGCCATCCTCCTCCAAGAGATCATCCCAACTCCCGCGTGGGCCGGGGGGAAGATGCCGCCGGCAAACCACCGCGCCGCCGTCATCCTCTTCCCGTCACTGCCCGACCATCTCCTCGAGCTTCTTCTCGAGGTCGGCGATGACGAGGTTGCGATCGATCACCTTCCCGTCGGCATCGAGGAGGAACATCGTCGGCAGCGTTAAGACCCCCAGCTCCTCGGCCAACCGGCCATCGAGCCCGCCCGCTTCGTGGAGCTGCGGCCAGGGAATCGGCTTCTGGCCGAGATACTTGGCGAGCTGGGCCTTGTCGGTGTCGAGTGCGATCCCGACCACAGCAAACTTCTTCGGCCCGTATTTCGTGTAGAGCTCTTTGATCTGCGCGATGTCGACCTTGCAGGGCTCGCACCAGGTCGCCCAGTAGTGGACGAGCACCGGCACGCCTTTGAGCGACTCCAGCGACACGCTGCTGCCGTCGACGGCCGTGCCGGAAAGGGCCAGCGTCTTGCCGACACTCTGCAGGCGGCGGATAGCGCCGCGGGCCTTCTTCGCCGAGCCGGAGTCGGGAAAATCCTTGACGATCGCCTCGTACCGGGAGAGGGCGTCGTTCTCGTTGTCGCCGAACTCGTCGGCGATCCCCATCTGGAGGAGGGCTTCGGCGGTGTCCGGCGCCGTCGGATGGGCTTTCACGAAGGCGGCGAGCTCCTCAAGCCAGGCCGTCTGGACCTTCCCCACATCGGCACCGGCAGCCTGCATCGCCGCGGCGTAACGGGCCGACGCGAGACGGAAGGCGGCAAAGGCCTGGAGCGGCTCGTCATCGGCGCTGGCAGCTACGAGGGCCTCGAGCTTCTCGGTGCCACCGACCAGGGAGCCCTCCTGGACCAGCGCGGCGACGGTCTCGGCGAGCTGGCGCGTCCAGAACGACGTCTGATCGGCCGCCGCCGCTGCCACCACCTGCTCGAGGATTTCGACCTGCTCGGCGGCGGCTTCGGCGCGGGCCTTGCCGGTGGCGTTGCGGAGCGTCCCCTCGATCTCGCGGAGCTTCGCCAGGAGCGGTTTGAGGGCCTCATCCTCCGCCGGCACCTCGCCGCTGGCCGTCCCGGCCGACATCCGCGGCGTGAAAAACCCGAGCGACTCTGCGATCTCCCCCTGGGCCCCGGGAACCTGCGGAGCGTCGATCGGCCGCCAGACATCCCCGCACCGCAGGAGCGACCCGACATAAACCTGCCCTGTCGAGCCCTTGGCGCCAGCATCGATGAGCGCGACGACGTTGTCGTAGGCGAGGACATCCTTCGCCACGCCGGGCGTGCCGGCCGGCAGGAGGCCAGGCTGGGCGGCGAGCATGTTGTTCCACTGGGCATCGGCGCCGATCTGCTGCTGGGCCTTGGCCAAACTCGCAAAATCCTTGCCGGCCTTCTCGGCCCGCTCGAGGAGCTCGGAGAGGAGCGGTTCGGCGAATCCGGCCGTGACGAGATCGTCCTTCGTCGGCAGGAGGCGGGTGAAGAGGGCCGGATCACGGGCCTTCAGCGCTGCCACGATCTCGGCGGTCGCCTCCTCGGCCGAGAGGCTCTTCCAGGCATCGAGCGTGCCGTTTTCGTCTTCGTCGATCCCCCAGCGGCTGCCGCCGGTGTTCACCCACCGCGCCTGGTCGGCCTTGGCGTTGAAGTCGGCGTCGATGTCGCGGTAGACCTCGAGGCCGTCTTTGAAGTAGCTCCAGCGGTCGACGACCTTGTCGGCATTGGTGTCGGCGAAGCTGCGGAGCACCACGCTCCCCGGCCCGCGCACGACCCACGCATTGAGCCCCCCCTCCTTTTCCATCTTGAGGGTCGCCCCCTTCGCCTGTTCAGCGGTCAGCTTGTCGTAATCGACATTCTTTTGAAACGGCGCGAGCCCGAGGGCGTACTCGACCGTCGGCTGCGCCGCCGCCGGGAAGGGCGCGGCGATCAGCGCCGCCACGGCGACAAGCGTTGCCACTGGGGTGCGGAAGCAGGGCAGGGGAGGCTGGGAGAGCTGCAGGGTGAACATGGAATGGATTCCTCGATGGGCGGATGCGACGAGGAACCTAGCGGGAACTGGCCCCGGCGCCACCCCCATTTTTCCCCCCCAACCGTTGATTCCCCCATTCCCCCCAGCCCCGCCCCACTCGGCTGAAAAAAGGGCAAAATAGGCCGACTTTGCCGGCGCCGCGGCGCGCTGGTGCCCGGCCCCGCCAGCCCCTCACCCTTCCCATCCCCCCGCATCGGAGGCGAGGGTTGCAATCCGGCCGCGACGGCCGATACTTTGGCGCTGGCGACGACGTTCCTAAAGCGTCGTAGGCGAGCGCGCGTAGCTCAGCGGGTTAGAGCGCTACCCTGATAAGGTAGAGGTCCCAAGTTCGAATCTTGGCGCGCGCAGTATGAGGCCGCGGTCCCGGCCGCGGCTGATCGGCACGGATGGGCCCGGTTGGTGGTTCGGGACACGGCCGCGGCGGTTAGGCATGGATGGGCCCGGTTGGTGGTTCGGCTCCCGGCCGCGGCTGACAGGCACAAATGGGCCTGGTTGGTGGTTCGGGTCCCGGCCGCGGCTGATAGGATGAGGCCGCGGTCCCGGCCGCGGCTGATAGGCTTGGTCAGTGTCGGGGACGTAGCTCAATTGGCAGAGCATCGCGTTTGCAACGCGGGGGTTGTGGGTTCAAGTCCCTCCGTCTCCATTCTCTCTCGGCTTTCACCGCCGCCGGGCCAAACCCGCCGGCGCCTTTCTGTTCTCCCGCTGGTTGCCCCCGCTGGCTGTGGCTCGAACGCTTCGCATGCCCGGCCCCGCGCTGACTGAGTGATTTCCTTGATTCTCACCTCCTCCGGGCACCGCGATCCTTCCCGTCGCCCTCAGGGACCGGCCTGTTCTCGCCGCCGGACGGTGGTCCACGCCTGCCATCACGACCACGGCCCGGCCCTCGACCGGCTCACCGGCCTCTCGGCGCGGGATGCCCTTGAAGCGCTGCTCACGCTCGACGCCAAGACCGCGGCCTCGTCGATTGCCTGCGTGCTCGTCGATCTGGTCGGCCTCAAGCAAACCAACATCCTCCACGGCTTCACCGCCGGGGATGCACTCCTCCGCCGGGGCGCCGATCGGCTCCGGGCGCTCGCTTCCGACGCCCGGCTCCTGGCACGCCTTGGCGGAGATGAGCTCGTGGCGGTGTTCGTCGGCCCCACCGCCGCGGCCCGCGCCGCGGAGACAAGCGCCGCCGCCGCGGCCCCGGAAACGCCCCCCCTCCGTGCCGCCTGGACGGAGCTTCGCGAGGGGGAGCCGCCGACGGAGCTCTTCGACCGGCTCTACGCCGCCGCCCGCCGCGGGGACTGACCGCGAAGTGGGGAGGCGCGGCCCACACGCCTTCCTCACTGGACGGAACCACCCCCCGTCAGGGATACTGGGAGGTTTCCCCTCACCAGCCCGATCCCGCCCGCTCCCGATCCCGGCGAGCGCACTCCTCCCCGCCCCAAGAAGCCCGGTCCGCCGGGCAAAACCCCATGTCCGGCCCCTCCGCCTCCGACGCTGCTTCCACCCCGCTCCTCCGCCGCTCCGACATTCGCAACATCGCCATCATCGCGCACGTCGATCATGGCAAGACGACGCTCGTCGACTGCCTGCTGCGACAGAGCGGGCAATTCCGCGCCAGCCAAGTTTCCGGCGAGCGGATCCTCGACTCCAACGACCTCGAGCGGGAGCGGGGGATCACGATCCTCGCCAAGAACATCTCCGTCGACTGGAAGGGGACGAAGATCAACATCATCGACACCCCCGGCCACGCCGACTTCGGCGGCGAGGTGGAGCGGGTGCTGCGGATGGCCGACGGGGCCCTCGTCCTCGTCGATGCCGCCGAGGGGCCGATGCCCCAGACCCGGTTCGTCCTCTCCAAGGCGCTCGAGGCTCGGCTGCTGCCGGTGGTCGTCATCAACAAGATCGACCGCCCCGACGCCCGGCCGCTCGAGGTCCTCGACGAGATCCTCGGGCTGTTCCTCGAACTCGGGGCCGACGACGACCTCGCCGACTTTCCGTTCGTGTATGCCTCGTCGCGACACGGCTTCGCCTCGCACGACGTCAACGTCCGCGAGGGGACGATGGAGCCGCTGCTCAACCTCGTCATCGAGAAGGTCCCCGGCCCGGCGATCGATCCAGAGGCGCCGCTGCGGATGCTCGTCACCACGCTCGACTGGTCCGACTACGTCGGCCGGATCGCCGTCGGCCGGCTCGAGTCGGGGAAGATCATGAAGGGGCAGCAGATCGTCCGGTCAACGTCGAAGGGGACACTCGTGCCGTCGAAGGTTGGCGGGCTGCAGCTCTTCGACAAGCTGGGGAAGGTCGATGCCGAGGAGGCCACCGCCGGCGACATCTGTGCCGTCAGCGGGATGGAGAACGTCGAGATCGGCGACACGATCTGCGATCCGGCCGATCCCCGCCCGCTCGAGCGCCTCACCGTCGACGAGCCAACGCTCAACATGGTCTTCGGCGTCAACAGCTCGCCGCTGGCGGGCCGCTCCGGCAAGTTCCTCACCACGCGGCATCTGCGCGACCGGCTCATGAAGGAGCTCGAGCGGAACGTCGCCCTGCGCGTCGAACAGATCGCGGGCTCCGATAATTTTTCCGTCTCCGGCCGCGGCCTGCTCCATCTCTCCGTCCTCATCGAGACGATGCGGCGCGAGGGCTACGAGCTCTCCGTCGGCAAGCCGCGCGTCATCCTCCACAAGGAGGGCGACATTACCCTCGAGCCGTTTGAGTCGCTCGTCGTCGAGGTCCCGCACGACAAGCTCGGGCCGGTCATGGAACTGACCGGCTCGCGGCGCGGACAGCTCCGCCACATGGGGAACCGCGGCGAGTTTGCCCATGCCGAGTTCTCGATCCCGGCCCGGGGCCTGATCGGCCTGCGGACGCGCGTCTTGAATGCCACGCAGGGGACGGCGATCATGCACCACCGCTTCGAGAAGTGGAGCCCGATGGAGGGGGAGGTGGCGGGGCGGGCCAACGGCGTGCTGATCTCGATGGTCCCCGGCAAGGCGGTTGCCTTCGGACTCGACGGCCTCCAGGAGCGGGCCGACCTGTTCATCCAACCGGGCGATGAGGTCTACGAGGGGATGGTCGTCGGCGAGAATGCCCGGAGTGACGACATGACCGTCAACCCGACGAAGGAGAAGAAGCTGACCAACATGCGGGCCAGCGGCAGCGACCGCAACATCCTCCTCAAGCCCCCGCGGCGGATGTCGCTCGAGGAGTCGCTGGAATACATCGAGGAAGACGAGCTCATCGAGGTCACCCCCGACGTCATCCGTCTCCGCAAGATCCTCCTCTCGGAGCACGACCGGAAGCGCCAAGGCCGCGGTAAGGGCTGATCGGAGAGACGGCGTCTGGATGACTGACGTCAGAACTCGTAGACGTACCCGGGCCGGACGAGCTCGACGTTGTCGAGCCTCAGGGCGGCAAGCTCCGCGGCGATCTCCGCGGCGTACCGCACCTTGCGGTGGACGACGATCTTCCGCACCGCGGTGGGGAGCTTCGCCACCTCGAGCGGGAACGTCCGCGTGCAGAGGTGACCGGTAAGGGCGGCGAGCTCACTTAAGCTCGCCGGGAAGCTCGCCTCGAGGAACGCCGCCTTGAGATGGGGCAGCGCGGCGAGATGGCACCAGAGATCCTCCGTGGGGCCGGTGTCCGACGGAAAAGCAACCGCCGAGCGACCGTCGTCGACGATCAGGCCGAGGGTCTCGACGCCATGCGACACCGGCACCGGCGTGATGGTCAGACCCCCGCGCAGCACCGGCACAAACGGCTCGAGTACGGTCGTCTTCAAAAAAGCATTCTCGGCGCTCGAGAGCTCGAAGAAGTCGGGCCACACCCGCCCATTGAAAACATCGCTGTGGAGGAACGAGAGGACGTCTGGTGCGGCGAGCAGTTCGACACAGTCGGGGCCCGGCTCGTAGACGTTCTCGAGGAAGATTGCCAGGCTGGCGATGTGGTCGAGGTGTTCGTGGGTGATGAACACGTGGCGGATCGCGCGCTGGCGATCGAGATCGGCCAGAAGACCGATCGAGCCGGCATCGATCGCCACGGTGTCGTTGACGACGAACGACACGAGGAACTGCCGGTCGGACGAGGGGATGCTTGAGGGGAGAAGTTCGATCCGCATGGCGCGGGGGCTCCAAAGAGAGGGCGGCAGCGCCGCCGGTCACATCGCGAAGTAATCCCTGATTCGCTGAAACAGGTCCGGCTGCGGCGGATGATCCCGCTGCCCGTCGCGCGCCAGGGCCGTGGAACGCTCCCCGGCACGGGCGGAGAGGGCGCGCCCGAGCGTCTCGACGAGATCCGGCTGCTCCTCGAGGACATGCCGGAACGTCGCCTTGTCGATCTCGAGGAGGGACGTCTCGGCCTTCGCTGTGATCGTGGCCGACCGCACCTCGCCGGTCATGAGCGACATCTCACCGAAGAATCCCCTCGGCCCGATCGTCGTGATCACCACCGGCAGGCCATCCGCCTCCCGGGCACTCACCTCGACGCTCCCTTCGAGGACGACAAACAGGCTCTCGCCCGGATCCCCCTGGCGGATGACCGGCTCGCCGCCGGCAAACCGACATTCCCGCCCCTCCAGCGCCAACCGGTCGAGGTGCCCCGATGACAACCCGCCAAAGATGCCCACCCGCTTGAGCGACTCGACCCGCCTGGCAAGCCGGGCCTCGGCCGGCTCCGGCGGGGGAGGGGGGGGAAGTTGCGTTAACCGGATCGCCTGCGTGGCGGTCGGGATCTCGATCCCGTGGCGGGCCAGCGCGAACCAGATCCGGTCGCGGGC
>CAMBFA010000145.1 GCA_945865325.1 Candidatus Kuenenia stuttgartensis | reverse complement strand
GGCTTTGGCTCGCATTTCCCGGGCTTCGTCGCCGCTCACCTCGACAAGAAGTACGGCGGCCTTCTCGGCCGCTTGTTGTGCAACAGCAGAGTCGGTGCGAGCAATCGCCAGTTCCGCCGCGTCAATCAGAGTCTCGGCCAAAACCGTCTTGAAACCGTCGATATCCGGATGCTCGTGTAAGATCGTCTGAAGCTCGGAGACGATCGGATCCAACACACCGACCGCCAACGGAGGTTGAGCCGAAAGCGCCTGCTCTCGGGCTGCGAGCGCCCAAAGTAGTCTGTGATTTGGGTCGTCGTTCGCCATCTTCAAGAGGTTTGCTGCTGCCGCCATCGCCTCTCCGGAAAGCCTCGCAGCCTTACCAGATTCGCCTGCCCTGCGGTAACAACGCATCGCGTCGATCATTGCGGCGACCGCAAGGATCGTATCGTCTCTGATGGGTGCCTCTCTTGCCAAGATGACTCGATACGATTCGATGGCGACATCAAAGAGCCGAATCGCTTCATCCGGCTGATCAGCGTTATCGTAAGACGAGGCCAGATCAGTCGTTGTCCGTGCCTGGACACTCAAGGCCAATCTTGAACCTGGGAACTGGCTGCTGAAGTCTTCGGCAATCTTCCGTGCCCTCGCATGCCAGGGGATAGCGGCCTCCGCCCCTGATGAGGCCAGGATGGCCCCAGCCCGGTCGGCTTCCGTGTCGATGAGATCGCGCCACTCCAACTCAGTACGATTCGGCAGGGCCTCCTGGATCCCCAGAGATTCCCGATACATTTCCATCGCTTCCTCCGATTGTCCGGTTGCCCTGAAGAGGTTTGCCAACCGTCTCATAGCTTCGGCGGCTTCCCGGAGAATCCCTCTGTCAAAGGGATGGTCTCGGACCAGTTGCCGGTAATGATCGACTGCCTTGCTCATCATGAACACCCGGCGCGCATCTGCCTGGGGGATTGTTGACCAGAAATCGTCACCGATCTCGACATTAAGCTCCTGAATCACCTGCCTTGCCATTCGAGAATTCCTCACCGCCACGTCGCGCTCCCGGGCGACGAGCACGTTGCCGATCGCCAAGGCCACTGTCGTCGTCGCCAGGAGCATGCCGGCCGCCGCCACGGCCGTCCGGTGGCGCTTCACGAATCGCCACAGCCGCACCCGCCAGGGATCAGGCCAGGCCGCCACCGGCTCGTCGGCGAGGAAGCGCTCGATGTCGTCGGCAAGCGCCGCCGCCGTGGCGTAGCGGTCGCCCGGCTTCACGGCCATCGCCTTGCGGCAGATCGCCCGCACGTTCGCCGGCACCCACGGCTTCACGTCCCGGTGGAGGTTGCCGATCTCGACATCCTCCTCAAGCGTCGGCGAGGGGACCTTGAAAGGTGCCTTGCCGGCGAGGATCTCGAAGAGCGTGGCCCCGAGGCCGTAGACGTCGGTCCATGGCCCGAGCACCTGCGGATCCCCCTTCCACTGCTCCGGGGCGGCATAGGCGGGGGTTCCGCGCAGTCCCCGCGGCAAAACAGCCGTCGCGGCTGGCTTTTCCCTCGAGGCGGGCGCCGCCGAGTCGCCGCGCGCCGATCCGCTCGCGAGATTCCCACTCTCCTCGTGAACTTTCTCGAGCATGTCGGCGTCGGTGATCTGCGCGAGCCCCCAGTCGATGATCTGGGTCTCGCCGAAGTCGCCGGTGACGATGTTCTGCGGCTTGATGTCGAGGTGGAGGATGCCGCGGGTGTGGGCAAACTCGATCGCCCGGCAGGCAGTGGCGAAGTGCCCAAGGAGCGTCCGGAAGGCCAGCTCATCGAGCGCGTCGGGGTGAGCGAGATGGTAGGCGGCAATCTTCTTGTGGAGCGAACCAGGCCTGAAATACCGCATCACCTGGAAGAGCTGGCCACCGGGATGCTGGCCAATGTCGTAAACCGGCACGATCCCCGGATGCTCGAGGATCGCACCGGTGCGAGCCTCGCGGAGAAATCTCCCCCGGTTCCGCACGTTTTCGGCAAGCTTCGGCAGAACCTGCTTGAGAAGGACTTCCCGATTGAGCTCGCGATCACGGGCGATCCACACCTCCCCCATCCCTCCCGAGAACTTCCGCTCGAGGAGCTCGTAGCGGCTCCCGCCGGAGGTGTAGCTGCCGAGCGTCACCGTCTCGGTGAGGGCGTCGGCATTTCCTTCTTGCCACGCCACGACCGGCGGCTCCAGCCCCATCGGCGCGCCGGCCGCCGTGGGGGGGTCGGACCCGTCAGCCAACAGCGCCGCGGGGACCCAGCCCTTGTCGAGGATGCCCGCGAAGCATGCCTCCGCGTTCCCCGCATGCAGCGCGAGGTGGCTCTCCACGATCTCCTCGATGAGGGCCCGATTCCTGTCGTCGATCGCCCCCTGGGCGACGAGGATGTCGGCCAACTCCCTCGACGGGTCGCGGCGTCGCGCCTGACAGGCCAGATCGAGCGGGCCGTCGGTGACATACCCCAGACGGCGCGCGAATGAGGCAAACAGCTTTCCCCTGGTCGATGCGGTGCTCATGGACAGGTCTCCTGGAGACCGGGCGGCGTCAAACCCCTGCCAACCCACTCTCCAGAGCTACTTGATAACCCACATCCGGGGGGTTCCGCAAGCGGGGAAAAAACGGGGGGTTATTTCCCCTCGGCCCACCAGGCCTTCATCGTGGCGATGTTCCGCTCCACCTCCGGCCTCCCCGGGGCCAAATAGACCGCCATGTCGCTGTCATACATCGCGTCCGGCTCCGGACCGGAGTCGCCGCAGGCCGCCATCCAGCCCTCCAGCCGGCGGCGGAGGTCGGCCAGGTCTGCCGCATGGGCTGGATCGGCGGCCAGATTCCGCAGCTGGTGACGGTCCGCCGGCCAGGCATAGAGCTCCTCCTCAGGGCGCTGCGCCGCGAACAGGAGCTGCTCCTGGAGCGGGTTGAGCGAGCCTTCGGCATGGAGCTCCCGGAGCCGCTGCACGATCGCCTTGCCATCCTTGTAGGCATTGGGCTGGAGGTGCGGACGGCGAGGGTGGAAGTTCCGCACGTAGAGCCATGTTGGCGTGCGCACGGAGCGGATCCGGTCGACCGTCTCATCGCAGCGGTCGCGGGCGGCAAACACCGCCTCGCGCGGCTCGGAGCCGGGCGCGAAGGGATCGCGGGCCTGCATCGATGCCGGCTGCGCCACGCCGGCGGCCGCCAGCGTGATCGCCGCCAGGTCGATCTGCATGACGAGGTCGCTGCGGCGGACACCCCGGGGGATCCCCGGGCCGCGGACGACCAGCGGGATCCGCGTCCCCTCGTCGTAGAGAAATTGCTTCCCGCGGGCATGACTGATGCCGTGATCGGTCATGAAGATCACGACCGTGTCGTCAAGGATCCCCTCGGCCTCCAGGCGCGCAAGCACCAGCCCCACGTGGGCATCGGTGAAGCGGACCGCCGAGAGATAGGCGGCCTGGTCCTCGAGGAGGACCGGATCACGCGGCAGGTACGGCGGCAGCTCCACGTCGTCGAGCCCCACCGCGGCGCCAAAGGTGTCGATCGCGCGCTTCGAGAGCGCCCGGATCGACTCGATCGATTCGCCCCGGAGCTTCCCCCCGGGGAGCATCACCTGCATGAAGAACGGCTGCCCCGGCTGCCGAGCGCCCCAATCGCTCGCATCGTAGATCGCCCGATCCCACTGAAAGTTGTAGTCGGTCTTGCCGAGCTGGCCGTCCCCGGAAACCCCGAGTCCGTCGCCGATGCAGGTGTGATAGCCGGCGTCTTTGAGCATCGCCGGCAGCGGCCTGACGCCGGAAGGAAGTTCGATCTTCAGCGCGCCGCGGCCGCTGCGGTGATGCTGGGCGCCGATCGCCGTCTGGACCATCCCCGTGATCAGCGCCGAGCGGCTCGGCGAGCAGACCGGCGCCGTCGTGAAGGCGTGCTCGAAGAGCGTCCCCTCGCGGGCCAGACGGTCGACGTGCGGCGTGGCGACGCGTCTCCCGCCGTAGCAGGAGAAATCGGCCGACATGTCGTCGACGACAAACCACAGGACATTCGGCCGGGCCGTCGCGCCGTCGGCCACTCCCTCAGGCCCTGGTTCCACGAGCATTCCAGCCGCCATCACCAAGAGTGCCAGCCACCGTCTCCGGTTCTCCATCGCCATGCCGATCAGGCCACGCAGGCTCATGCCAGGAGCGGCCGGATGACCGTGCCATGGACGTCGGTGAGCCGGTAGTCGCGCCCCTGGAAGCGCCACGTCAGCTTCGTGTGGTCGAAGCCGAGGAGATGCATGATCGTCGCCTGGAGATCGTGGACATGAACCGGATCGACCGCCGGCTTGAAGCCGAGATCGTCGCTCGCCCCATGGACGAATCCCGGCTTCGTGCCGCCGCCACACATCCAGATCGAGTAGCAGTCGGGGAAATGGTCGCGCCCCAGGATGTCGCCACCGGCGGTGCGCCCCTCGCGGAATGGGGTTCGCCCGAATTCGCCGGTGCAGAGGATGAGCGTGTCTTCGAGGAGCCCGCGGGCCTCGAGATCCTCGATCAGCGCCGCGGCCGGCTTGTCGAACGTCGCCGCCTTCCTCGTCAGCCCGTCGCGGATGTCTTCCCCCGGGCCGGTGCCGTGGAAATCCCAGCCCCAGTCGAAGAGATGGACGAACCGCACCCCCTGCTCGACGAGCCGCCGGGCGAGGAGGCAGTTGTTGGCGAGGCTCGCCTGCCCGGGCTTCGCGCCGTAGGCCTCGAGGACCGCCGGCGATTCGCGCGAGATGTCCATCACCTCCGGCACGCTCGTCTGCATCCGGTAGGCGAGCTCGTACTGGGCGATGCGCGTCAGGGTCTCGGCATTGCCCAGCTCGCGGGCCTGGAGCTCGTTGAGATCCTTGAGGGCGTCGAGGCTGTGGCGCCGCGTCTTTCTGTCCATGCCGGGGGGATCGGAGACATACAGCACCGGATCCCCCTGCGAGCGGCACTGCACGCCCTGGTAGACGCTCGGCAGGAAGCCAGATCCGAAGCTGCTCGTGCCGCCGTTGGGCTGGACTCCCGAGGAGATGAGAACGACGAAGCCGGGGAGATCCTGGTTCTCGCTCCCCAGGCCGTAGGTCGCCCAGCTCCCCAGGCTCGGCCGGCCCGATCGCGCGGCGCCGGTGTAAAGGAGGAGCTCCGCCGGGGCGTGGTTGAACTGGTCGGTGTGCATGCTGCGGACGACACACAGCCGGTCGGCGACGCGCTGCAGATTGGGGATCGCGTCGGAAAGCTCCATGCCGCTCTCGCCGCAGCGCTGCCAGCTGCGGGGAGTCCCCATGAGCTTCGGCGTGCCGCTGGTGAAGGCGAACGTCTTCCCGCGAATTGTCTCGGCCGGGCAATCCTCCCCCGAATGCTTCACGAGCTCCGGCTTGTGGTCGTAGAGATCGAGATGGGGAGGCGAGCCGGTGAGGTGGATGACGATCATCCGCTTCGCCTTCGGCGTGAAGTGCGGCACCCGCGGGGCGAGCGGATCGGCCGGGACGACATGGCCGTGGTTCGCCTCGCTCTCCGCCCCCCGCGCCTCGCGGCCGAACGGCACCGCGCGGCCAAACGGCGCAGCGCCCCCGAGGAGCGCTTCCAGCGCCAGTCCACCGATGCCCCCTCCCATGCCACCGAGGAGGTGGCGACGGGTGGCAAGGCGCTTCTGTTCGAGGATCGGATCCATGGGGCAGATTCCTTCGCTCACGGGCACATGAATGATTCGTCGAGATTCAGGATCACGTTGGCCACCACCGTCCATGCGGCCAGATCGGCCAGATCGGTGAGGTCGGCAGGGGGGGGCCCCAGTGGCTCGGTCGCCAGTTTCCGCGCCTCCTCCGGCGTCTGCCGGTAGTCGGCCAAGCTCTCGGTATGGAGCCTGACGAGCCGATCGACCTCGAAGGCCGACGGCTGCCGGGCGAGGACGAGCCGGAAGCCGCGGATCACCCGCTCGGGATCGGTCGATCCCCCCTCGGTCACCATCCGCCGAGCCAGGCTCTGGGCCGCCTCGACATAGACCGGATCATTGAGGGTCACCAGCGCCTGGAGCGGGGTGTTCGTCCGCGGCCGGCGGATCGTGCAGACCTCACGGTTGGGGGCATCGAAGGCGGCCATCGATGGGTACGGATTGCTCCGCCGCCAGGTCGTGTAGATCGCCCGGCGCCAGCGATCCTCACCCTGGCTGGTCTGCCAATCGATCCCGCTGCCGAAGGCGGCGGTGAGCCCGAGGTTGGGCTGCGGCGGATTGACGCTCGGCCCCCCCTTTTTCCCCGACAGGAGCCCCGCGGCCGCCAGGGCCTGGTCGCGGATCACCTCGGCGGAGAGGCGGACACGCGGGCCGCGCGCCAGGAGCCGGTTGTCGGGATCACGGGCGACGATCGCCGGATCGGCCTTCGACGTCTGCCGGTAGGTGGCGCTGGTGACGATCGCGCGGAGGATCGCTTTGGTGTCCCAGCCGCGGGCCACGAGCTCGACGGCGAGCCAATCGAGAAGCTCGGGATCCGTCGGCAGATCCCCCTGGCTGCCAAACTCCTCGCTCGTGGAGACGAGCCCGGTGCCGAACAGCCGCTCCCACAGCCGGTTCACCGTGACGCGCGCCGTGAGTGGATTGGCCGGATCGACGAGCCACGTCGCCAGCGCGAGCCGATCGATCCGGCCGGCCGGAGACGGGGCCACGGGGAGTGCAAACGCTTCCGGCACCCCTTCCTGGACCTCGGCCCCCAGATCCTGCCAATTGCCGCGGTGCTGAACCTTTGTCACCCGGCGCTGGCCGGCGGCAAGCTCCTCCATCACCGGCACCTTCGCCGGCTTGAGTGCGGCCAGCTCCCCAGTCAGCGCCGTCATCTGCTCACGGGCCGGGGCCGTCTCGGCGGCGACGACGCGGCGGTAGTGGTCGGCGAGCCGGGCCTGCTCGGCGTCACCCCGCTCCCCGGCCGGCTTGACGAGGATCGCAATCACGTCGGCGGGCACACCAGCCCACGCCTTCACGCCCGGCTCCGCGGAGATCCCGACGCGGACGATGCCGATCGTGTGGTTGTCATGCTTGGAGCGCTGGCGGAGCGAGAGAACGAGCCGCTCTCCCGGCTGCACGGCCACCGCTTCCGCCGAGCTTACGACAAGCGTCGCCGGCGCGGCGCCACCCGGCGCCCAGCCGGCATCGAGCTCCTTCTTCTCATCGGCGGGAGCGAGCACCGCAGCTGCCGGGAAGCCCTCCTGCGAACGGCTCGCGAACGCCACCGCCAGCGGCACGTCGCGGCCCCCTGCTGGCACCAGCGCCACGCTCGATTCCGGGGCCGTGGCGAGGACCGTCTGCCAGACCGGCTGCCGGGTGGTGTCGAGGAGGATCACCCGTGCCCCGGCGAGGCGCGTGCCGACGCCGCCGTCGGTGCGGTTCCAGACGACGATTCGCTCCACCGCTTCATCAGCCCCCAGATCGACCTCCCACCACGGATCGGCCTGCGTGGCGGTGTGGGTGACGGAATTGGCGACGAAGAACCCCCCTTCGGTAACGCCGTCGACGGCGCGGCCAGCGGCGGCGTCGAGGGTCGTCGAGACCTGCGTCGCCGGCTTGCCACGGGCGATGTTTTCACCGCCGCGGAAAATCTCGACCTCGGCCAGCGAAAGGATCTTTTCATGACCGGGAAGCTCGATGCGGACGAATCTCCCCCGCGGCGTCGCCGCTGCGTCAGCCGGCTCGAGCCGGGCCGAGATGCCGGTGACGACGAGATTGCCGGCGTGGCCAGACGCCCCCCCCGGCAGGGCGGAGTCGCCCGGAAAGACCAACTCCACCGCGGCGAGCATCCCCTCCACCGGAAGCTCGATCCGCGACACCCCCCGCGGCCCGACGGCCGGGAAGCGGATCGTCCCGTCGGCGTCGAGCGTGGCGGGAACGGGCCCGGATTCCGCCGCCGGGAAAGACGCTACCGAGGCCGCCGTCGGCCGGAGCGTCGTCCAGGCGATGGCGCGCGGAAAGGTGGCGTCCCAGGCCGCGGCGGCGGCGGCGATCGCGGGTGTGTCGGTGGCGAGGACGCTCTCGGCGGCGGCCATCGAGGCCATGATCCGCGCCCGCTCCGCTTCTTGGGTGGCCGTGAAGAACTCGAGCACCGGCGTGTCGTCGCCGCGATCGGCATCGGCGGTGTTGTTGAAGACCGCGTAGAGCCTGAAGAAATCCTCCTGCGAGAGCGGATCGTATTTGTGGTTATGGCACTGGGCACAGGCGATCGTCGTCCCCATCCAGGTGCCGAAGGTCGTGTTCACCCGGTCGATGACGGCCACATTGCGGAACTCCTCGTCGATCGTTCCCCCTTCGGTGTTGGTCATCGTGTTGCGGTGGAAGGCGGTCGCCATCCGGTCGTCGGAGCTGGCGTTGGGCACGAGGTCGCCCGCCAACTGGAGCGTCGTGAATCGGTCGAACGGCATGTTGGCATCGAAGGCCCGGATGACCCAGTCACGGAACCCCCAGATCGAGCGCGGGGGATCATCGGCATAGCCGGCGCTGTCGGCATAGCGGGCGAGGTCGAGCCACTGCCGGGCCTGGTGCTCGCCGTAGCCGTCGTGGGCCAGCAACCGGTCGACATAGCGCTCGTAGGCATCTGGGGCGGGATCGGCGACAAAGGCATCGACCTCCTCCGGCGTCGGCGGCAGGCCGACCAGATCGAGGGCGAGGCGGCGGGCGAGCACCGTCCGGTCGGCCTCGGGCTGCAGCGTGAGCCCCTCCCGATGGAGCCTCGCCAGCACGAAGGCATCGATCGGGTTGCGCACGGCGGCGGCGATCACCGGCACCTCCGGGCGGACCGGCGGGAGATACGACCAGTGCCGCTCGAACTTCGCGCCGGCGGCGATCCACCCCCGGAACGCCTCGACCTGGGCGGGCGCGAGCCGCTCGCCACCGTCGGGAGGGGGCATGACGGTGTCGGGATCGGTCGACATGATCCGGGCGATCAGGGCGCTTGAGTCGGCATCCCCCGGCACGATCGCCGCATGCCCGCCGAGATCAGCCGTGGCCCCGGCGAAGGTGTCGAGACGGAGGCCCCCGTCGCCCCCTCCTTGCCGCGTCGAATCGTCCGGGCCGTGGCAGCGGAGGCAGCGGTTGGAGAGAAGCGGCTTGATGTCGGCGGCGAACGACGGGCCTGTCGGATCGGCCAGCGCCGGGCGGGCCAGCAACACCCCTCCCCAGGCGAGGAGCGCGATGATTGGGCCCCGCAGACACAGAAAGCTTCGTACCATGGTCACTCCCCCGGACGAGGCCCGCGGTGTGGAGACCGTCGGGCTGAAGACCCCATTCTACGCTCCTCGGCAGGGGGCGTCACGACCTTTCGACCGCTGGATCCATCGATGCCAACGCCTTCCGATCCCTGTTGGATCGTCGCTGTCACGATCGCCCGCCGGGTGGCGATCGATCCGGCCGAACCGCTCTCCCGCGACGACTTTCTCCCCCTCCTCTGGGAGCTCCTCGACGGCACCGGCCTGGCCGGGATCCACGAAGGCTCGCTCGATGCCCTGGAGGCGTTCGCGGCCGGGATCACCACAAGCGACATGGTGCTCGACGCCGCGGCGGGGGATCCCGACCGTGACTGGGTGGCGGCCTGCGACACGATCACCGCGGAGCTGTGGTTTGTCGATCAGAGGGGTGCCCGGGCCGCCGCCGCGATCCTCGCCGGGCTCACCGGCTGCACTGTCGTTGGCGTCCGCCACGAGGAGCCCCACGACTGGGAGGCCGAGAGCCGCGCCGGCCATGGGCCGATCGACATCCCCGGCTTCGGCACGATCGTCCCCCCCTGGGAAACCCCCTACCAACGACCGGCGGATGCCGGGACGACGCTCGTCATCGACCCCGGCAGCGGGTTCGGGACAGGGCTCCACCCGACGACAAAGCTTTGCCTGGCTGCGCTGGGAGCCGGCCGATCGCCACCGCAGCGCGTGCTTGATTTTGGCGCTGGCTCCGGGATCCTCGCGATCGCGGCCGCTCTCCGCGGCGCCCCGGTTGTCGACGCCGTCGAGATCGACCCGCTCGTCCACGCCGCCATCGGCCACAACGCGGTGCTCAACGGGGTTGCCGACCGTGTCCGCGTGTCGCCCACCCTCGACGAGCTTCCCGCAGACTCACCCCACGACCTGATCCTCGCCAACATCGTCGCCCCGGTGCTCCGGGCCCATGTCGACGACCTCTGCCGCCGTCTCGCACCAGGCGGGAGGATCGTGCTCTGCGGCCTACTCGCCGCCGACGTGCCCGAGGTCACCGCTCTCTATAGTCGCCAGCTCGCCACCGAGCCGATCATGACCGCACTCGACGGCTGGCACTGCCTGGTGTTCGCAAGAGCTTGAAACGATCGGCGCTCGGGGAGACCGCCACCACCACCGGCCCCGGCGGCGGGATTTCTCCGACGAGCCGGCCGAGCCGCGTGTCGAAGTCTGCCTTCGCCACGATCACGACAATCACCAGCGGCACCAGCGCCAGCAGGATCCGGTAGCGCGCCGAGCGGAGGAGGCGCTGGCCGGCGGAGTCGGGCAGCATTCGGCCGATCCCCAGCGGGAGCACTGCCAACAACGGCGCCAGGAGGATCAGCAGCGCCGCGGCCGATCCCAACCGACCAAAACACCGCCCCACCACGACGAGGCCAAACAGCGCCACCAACCCCGCCGCCGTCAGCCCCGGCAGCCCGGGGGTGCCACCCACCTCCCCGGGGCCGCTGCGACGCCACGTCGGCCCGCCCCCCCATTCGGCGAGGAGCGCTCCGGCCAGGGCTCCAGCCAGCGGCAGCGCCACCAGCCCCCCCTTCAACCATCCGGCCATCGCGATCGTAAGCCCCGCGACGACCAGCGCCCCAACCGTCATCAGGGCGACGACCCGGTCGCCGCTTGCGCGCACGTCCCCGGTGATCCCCTCCCACGACGCCCAGAGGAAGAGCGCCGCAGCCAGGATCACCACCGCCGGCGTCTCCCCCTCCAGCCACACCGATCCATGGAGGAGCACAGGCACCGCCAACAGTGCCACACACCCGCGCTCGGCGGTCAACCAGAATCCGCTGATCCAGTTGGCCGCCGCCTCGGCCTCGATCGCCAGGGCGACCGGGAGGAGGATGACGAGGAACCGGTCGAGCCCCGTCGTCGGCGGCAGCGAAGGGAGGGCGCGGAGCAGGAACAGCCCCGCGACCACCCCCCAAACAAAAGCCACGATCGCCGCCACCCCGGCCAGCG
>CAMBFA010000144.1 GCA_945865325.1 Candidatus Kuenenia stuttgartensis | reverse complement strand
ACGCCCTACGTTGCCGCCGCCGGGCCGGGAATGTTTTTCGATGCCCCTGAGCCGATTCCCGGCACGCAGACCATCGGCGTGTCGATCGGGGCGATCAGCGACGGCACGGCGAACACGATCCTTCTCCTTGATCTCGGCTGGATGAACAGGGTGGAATGGACGCGGCCGGCGGAGTTCGATGTCGACGTTGACGAGGTGGTCGATCTCCTCACCGCGACGCCCGCGAGCCATGCCTACGTCCGGCCGATGCTGTTCGGGGATGGCTCGGTCAGGACGATCAAGCAATCGCTCGATCCGCGAACGCTCCGGGCCTTGTTCACCCGCGATGCCGGCGACGTCGTGAGGCCGTTTTGAAACGGTGTCGGCCGCATCGGTCGGCCGTGGTCCCCTCACTCCTCTTCGGTCAGTCAGTTTTCAATCCTGGAGGCTCGTACGATGGAATCTGGATCCCCCCCACCGCTGCCACCACGGCCGACGAACGGCCGCATCGTCTCGCACGATGATGCTCCGGCCGGCGTGGCCGCGGTCACGAAGCAGAGTCGCCTGGCACTGGCGAGCCTCGTGCTCGGCGTGCTCACCTGTCTGTTCTTCTGCCTGACAGGGATCCCCGGGCTGATCTGCGGCGTGATGGGGCTGCGCCAGATCGAGGCGAGCGAGCGCCCCGGCGCGCCGGTGCGATACACCGGCCGGTCGAGGGCGCTTGCCGGGATCATCCTCAGTGGGGGGGTGATGCCCTTCATTTGGATGCTCGTCGGTAGCTCTTGGGTGGGGTTCCAGCAAGGGTTTGAAGCGGCCACCTGCGCGAACCATTTCGATGATATCGGCTTGGCCTTTCACAACGCGGCGAGCACGAACAATCAACTTATGCCGCTGGCGATCGTCGATGCCGACGGCCGGCCACTGTTGAGCTGGCGGGTGGCCCTGCTGCCCTTCATCGGCCAGGAACAGCTCCACCGGGAGTTTCACCTCGACGAGCCCTGGGACAGCCCGCACAACATCTTGCTCCTGCCACGGATGCCGGAGATCTACGCTTGCCCCAGTTCCCCGATTCCGCCGTCGGAAGGAATTACATTGTACGTGGCGGCCGCGGGGCCGGGAATGTTTTTCGATGCCCCCGAGCCGATTCCCGGCACGGCGATGATTGGCGTGCCCCTGTCGGCGATCCACGATGGCACCTCGAACACGATCCTCGTCCTCGAGTCGGGGCGAAACAACGGCGTCCCGTGGACGAGCCCCCAGGAGATGACGGTCGACATCGACGAGGCAATCGACGTGCTCCGGGAGGCGATGACGGTCGACATCGACAAGGCGATCGACGTGCTCCGGGAGGCGAAGACGAACCATTTCTTCGTCGTGAGGACGATACTGTTTGGCGACGGCTCGGTACGGGAGATATCGCAACAGATCGATGCGACGACGCTCCGGGCCTTGTTCACTCGCGATGCCGGCGATGTCGTGACGCCGTTTTGAAACGGTGTCGGCCGCATCGGTCGGCCCGTGGCCCCCTCACTCCTCTTCGGTCAGCAGCCAGGTGGCAAACGACGCCAGCCAGTGCTCGCCGGCGTAGTCGCCGCTGGTGACATGCGGCAGCCCGGCCGCGGCGTGCCGCTCGGCCGCGGCGAGGAGCGTCTGCCGCGTGGCGTCTTCGGTGGGGAACATGGCGGCGATGCTCCGCAGGCAGCGGGCCCGGCTGATGTTGAGCCCGTCGAGGTGGACCAGCTGCGGATCGGTCCGGTCGGTGACGATCGCCGGCTCGAGGATGCTGCGGGGAAGGCCCGCGGCGATCTCGGGGAGGAAGCGGTCGAACCACGTGCGAAAATCCCCGGCCGGCAACACCCGCCGCATCAGATCGGCCTCCATCAGGCTCGGGGAGAAGAAGTCGGCGCCGTCCGGCTCCCAGGCCGCCGGGATCCGCTCATCGGCTCCGAAGTAGGTGCGGCTTCGCTCGATGACGAGGGCCTCGAGTGGTTCGTGCTTCATGGCGCGGGCGTAGTCGAGCGCGAAGGCGAGCCCGAAGGCGGTGCTTGAATGGACGCCGCTGCGGTTGGGGTAGGTCTGCTTCGGAAAGTGGTCGAGATAGGAAGCGACGATCACATCGACCAGCGGCCGGAGGTTCGCCGCCCATTCCCTCCCGTCGGGGTCGTCCCAGGCGTGGAGCTCCTCGGCGAGCTTGAGGAGCCAGGCCCAACCGTAGGGACGCTCGAATGACTTGGCCCCGGGCCGGGAGAAGAACGTCGCCTCGGCTGCCACATTCCCGGCCTTCAGGTTCGCCCCGAGGGCCGCGCGGATCTCCCCCTCGTTCGGCAGGCCGGGGAAACGGCGGAGGATGCGGACGAGCATCCAATGGCCATGGACCGCCGAGTGCCAGTCGTAGCAGCCATGGAACGCCGGATGAACCTGCCGCGGCGGCTGCACATCGGCATCGCCATTGAGGACATCGGCCGGCTTGTGGGGATATTCCCTGGAGATCCCGTCGAGCGCCAGCCGTGCAAACGCCGTCGCCTGGGCCGCGGTGAGCGGGTCGGCGGCGGCCCCGCCCGGCAGCAGCAGGCCAGAGGCGAGGGCGATCGTCAGCAGGAGCCTGACGATGGCAACGTCGAGATCGATCGCCAGCAGCGGCAGGCAGCCCCGCGCCGTCTCCAGGGCTCCCAACCCCCGCTCGGTGGCGGGGCGCGCGACAGCGGCGAATGTGCCGTCGGTCATCGTCTCGATCATCGGTTGGGGCCTTTCTGTGGCCGATCGTGAACCTGATTGTGACAGGTGCATTTTCCAGGGGGCAGGAGCGGTCGGAAATGGCAAAAACCCGTCATTCACGCGCCAGTTTTCCACTGGCTCGGGAGGCCCGGGGTCGTCACAATCCCCCCCCGCAACGCCTGCCTCACCCCCGCCGGCACGTCGCCTACCCCGCCCCGAGACGCGCACCGACCATGGCCCCGAGCCCGACTTCCGATCTCGGCATCGCCGCGATTTCGATCGATCAGCCCTCGTGGCACCTGGAGAACGGCTGGTTTGGCGCTACGATTCCACGGAAGTTCACGCAGCACACCGGGATCGAGGCCCGTGCCATCTCCCTCGACGACGAACTGACGATGGGGCTGCGGGCCGTCCGCCGGCTCCAGCAGGAGTCGGGCTGCAACCTCGCCGACTGCCGGGGGATCGTCTTTGTCTCCCCCTCCTTCATCCCCCCGTCGATCGCCAGGCGGCACCTCGCTCCCCACGAGGCGGCGCGGGAGCGGCCGCGGCGCGCCGCCCGGCAGTTGGCCCGTGAGCTCGGGCTGCGACGCTGCCGGACCCTCGGGCTGAATTGGTTCTGCTGTGGCTACAGCCGGGCGTTTGCGCTGATCACCAAGCGCTGGGCCCCACGGCTCCTCCTCGAACGCAACGACTTCCTCCTCGTCGTCGTCGCCACCCGGATCAGTCGGATCACCGACTACGGCTGCACGACGACCGGCGGCCTGTTCGGCGACATGGCGTCGGCCACGATCCTCGCCCCGATGGCGAGCCGGCGCTATCCGGTCCACTTCGGGATCGTTCGTGCCGACGCCGGCAAGCAGCCGGTCGATCGCCCCGCGTTCGATTTTCACCTTCGTTCGCACGTCGCCGTTCCCGCTGTCGACGGCACGCGCACGCACGACCAGACGCGGCTTGTCTTCTCGCTCGACGGAATGACGATCGCCGATCTGGCGCCTCGGGCGATGTCGGCGGCCGTCGTCGAGACCCTCGACGCGGCCGGCCTCCGTGGCACCGACGTCGATTTCGTGGTGCCCCACCAGGCCGGCGCGGGGATCGTCCGCTTCACCGGCATGAAGCTCGAGGAGGCAGGGGTCGGGGGAGAGCTGGTCAACGGCCTGACACGCCGAACCGGGAACGTCAGCGCCTGTTCGATCCCCCACGCCCTCCGGGAATCGTGGTCGCGGCTGCGGGGGCTCGTCGCCTGCCCCACCGCGGCGGTTGGCAGCCCGGGCCGGCCGGAGGTGCTTCACGGCTGCATCCTCCTCCGCGGCACGGCCCTCCACGACGCGCAGGTCAGAGCCGCTGCCTGACGGTCCGCAATCCTGGGCTCACGTCCCGCGCCGCGCCGCTTGGGCCGCGCGGCGGCGCGACTCGAGGGCGTCGCCGATCTCCGCTGCCAAGCTTGGCGAGTGGTCGAGCAGGTCGCCGATCGCCACCGGATCGAAGACGAACACCCGCAGATCCTCCGCGGCGACGATGCCCACGTCGTCGAGCCCACCGCCGGCGGTCAATTGATCGCCAAAGCACTCTCCCGGTCCGATCGAGCCGATCGGCGTCGAATGGCCGCGCTCGTCGCTGGTCACGAGGGACGCCCGACCGGAGAGGATGAGCGCGAAGCCGCTGAACCGGGAGCGCGGGGAGTGGATCGACTCCCCTTTGGCGTAGTCGCGCACGGCCGGTGGGCGGGCCGTGGCGTGGGAGAGCGCGGGCTGGAAACGGGCATGACGCTCGAGCACCTCCGCCGGGGAAGGCTCCGGCCGGCCGGGCGACTCCCCCGGGCCATACTCCATCTGGATCGGGTAGGGGATCGTCAGCCCCTCGCGCCGGGCGACATACCAGACGCGGCAGATGACCGTGTCGCGGATCGCGGGCAGATCCTCTTGGGTGGCGACGGAGAAGATCAACCGGTAGTTGAGCATGAAATCGCCATACCCCAGCGCCCGCACGATCGGGGCCGGGGTCGCCAGCACCCCGGGGATCGATTCGAGCATCGCCTGGAGCACTTCCTTGACGCGGTTCGGCGGATCGTCGTAGCCGAAGCCGATCTCGACGACCTCGGTGCGCACCAGCGTCGGGCGGGAGAGATTGCTGAACTCGCTCTTGTAGAGGGAGACGTTGGGGACGATGTGGAGCTCCCGCGTTGCCGTCTCGATGTGGACGCTCCGCCAGTTGATCTCGATGACGCGCCCCGTGACGTCCCCGGTCCTTACCCAGTCGCCATCCTTCAGTGGCCGCTCGAAGAGGAGCATCAGCCCCGAGACGAGGTTGCCGAGCGGTTCCTGGAGCGCCAGGCCGATGACCACCGATCCCACTCCGAGGGCCGTGAGGGCGCCGCCGACCTCCTGCCCCCAGACTTTCGAGTAAATGACCACGCCGCCGAGCGCGACCAGGGCGATGCGGATCAGATCGCGGAGAAGGGTGGGAACGCGGTCTTGCCAGGAATCGGCGGCAGCGCGACCGAAGAAGGCGTCGTTGAATGCGCCGACGACCGCGTACAGGGCCGCAATCCAGAACACCGTCTCGGCGACGCGGACGACGCCGCCGTCGGCCGGCAGACCGAGCACGAAGCTCACCAGCAGGAGTACTGCCAGGCTGGGAACGACGAGGTCGCGGAGATTGCGGAGCGTCCGCGCGAAACGGACGCCGCGCCGCTCGCACGCGGCAGTCGCCTCGGTGAGCGCCAGTTCGACCAGCGGAAAGCCGAGCGCGAGGAGGACCGCCGGCCAGAAATTCGGCACGCGGGTCGAGAGCGGATGGGTGAGGAGCCAGTCGATCATCGGCTGCCCCTCATGCCCGCAGCGACCACGTCTCGAAGGCTGGTCGGCCATCGAGGGTGGTCGTGGTCGGCCCGTCGAACTCAAACAGCCCCGCGGTGCGCTCGCGCACTTGGTCGGTGACGCGGATCGCCGCGGTGCCCTGATCGGCAAGGCCCTTGGCCACGGCGACGGTTTCCCCCCACAGGTCGTAGAGGAATCGACGCCGGCCGACGACGCCCCCGACGACTGGGCCGGCGTTGATGCCGATCGAAACGCCGGCGTCGAGGTGGTGATCGCGGTTGAAGATGGCGACGATCCGCTCGATCTCGCGAGCGAAGGCGATCATCCGCCGGACATGGTCGGGACGGGTGACGGAGAGACCGCAGACGGCCAGGTAGGTGGTGCCGGTGGTCTTCACCTTCTCGATCCCTCCGGCATCGGCGGCCTCGTCGATCGCTGCCACGAGGTCACCGAGGATGGCGAGGGCCCGGCCCTCGCCGACGGTCGTGCCGTAGCGCTCCATCCCCACGACATCCGCCACGAGCACCGACACGTCGGCGAACTCCCGGTTGGCCTGCTCGTCTCCGTCGCGCCGTGACTCGATGGCCGACGCGGGAAGGATGTTGAGGAGCAGATCCTCGTTCTCGCGCACCTGCGTCTGGAGTTGTTCGGTCTGCCTGCGGATACTCGCCGCCATTCCGTTGAACACCCGGCCGAGTTGGCCGAATTCGTCCTCCGAGGTGACCGGGACGCTGACGGAGGTGTCGCCGGCCCCGAGCCGCTCGGCGGCGATGGTGAGAGCCCGGAGAGGGCGGGTGAGGAGGTTGGAAAAGGCGATCGCGAGAAGCGTCGATGCCAACGACAGGCCACTGGCAAGCCCGAACACCGTTCGGCCGAAGCGGGCGGTCGGCTCGTAGGCCTCCGCCTCGTCGATCGAGGTCACAAGCGCCCACCGCAGCCGGTTGAGCTCCAACGGGCCGTAGGCCGCCACGACCTCCTTGCCGCGGTAGCCACGCGTTGTCACTACCCCGCTGCGGCCCCGCAGCGCCTCCTCGACGCTGGGGTTGTCGACCGGGAGGAGGCACATGGCCGCCCCCCGCGCCCGCATCCTCTCGATGGCCTCCCGCGGGACCCCCTCGGTGGTGAGGTCGGCGAGGAAGGCCTCGGCGTCCTCAACCATGAACCGAGACCGGCTGCGGATCGTCCGATCCGGGCCCACGAGGTAGCACTCCCCGGTGCGCCCGAAGCCCTCCTCCGACCAGGCATAGTTGGCCGTCAGCACCTTGTTGAAGGTCTCGATCGGGAACTGGAGGACGAGGATCCCGAGAAGCTCCGATCCGTCGTAGATCGGGCTGGCGATGAAAGCCATCGGCTGGCCGAGGCTGGGGGCAAACTTCTCGAAGTCGGAGATCTCGAAATCGTCGCGCTCCTTGTGCCCCTGGAGGCTGCGGACGAGCGTGGCCAATTGCGTGTTGGCATACGGGCCGACCTCGAGGTTTGTGGCGAACTCAGCGGTCTTGGCGTAGCTGTAGACGATGTCGAGCGAGTCGGGATCGACGATGAGGAGATCGGCGAAGCCGAAGATTGCGACGGTGCGTGCGAACTCCTTGTGGAACCGGGCGTGGACCTGACCGTATTCCCCGGTGTCGCCGGGAGGAGCTTCGAGAAGGTGCTTCTCACCGTAGGGGGCCGGGTTGGCGGCGAGGTAGTGGTATTGGAGGGAGCGGGCCGCCGGCGAGGCGGGGAGATACTGCTCGAGGACCGGTTGGCCGCCGCGTCCTTCATTGAGCTTCGGCAGGTAGTCGGAGGCGTAGAACGCGGCCAGCGCCTCTTCCTGGGCGGGCGTCAGCCGGGCGTCGGCGAGTTTTGCGAAGGCCGCCGTGAACTCCCGCGCCGCCCCGGTCACCGTCTGGCTGTCCGACATCGCGATCACCTGATCGCGGAGGGCGTCGAGCATCATCGAGACATTGAGCGTTTTGGCCGATCGGATCGCCGTCAGTCGTTCGCGGAGCGCCGCATCGAGGGACGAACGGCCCGATTCGTAGCCGATCCAGGCGACCGTGCCGATCGACGCCAGACTCACCCCGAGGAGGAGGAGAATGACCTTCGATTGGATGCTCATTCGGCCGAGGACAGCCATGATCGTCTCGCGCAGGCGCGGGTCCGGGGCATGTGGACGCATGCAAACGTAGGCCGGCCCGTCGGCCATTCAACCGACCTTGACGGTCAGAAGAGGGAGTGAGACCGCCGCTAGACCGCACCATCGTCAGGATCGCTACCACCGGTCCGTTTCGTCTTCTGGGCGCGGGGGGCCTCGGGGTACGATTGATCAACTTCAAGGAGCCAGCACCATGACCACGCCTTCCGGCGCCGCCCGCCCGACCCCGCGCACGAGAGGTCCCGGGCCCCCCCGCCGGCAGGCAAGGAGCCTGCTCACCTTGGCGCTGCTGGCGTTGGCACTGCCGGTCGATGCCGGGGCTCAGGGGCCGCCGCCGGCCGCTCCGGCCACACCCCCGGCCCCCGGTGACGTCGACACCGAGCGGAGCCGGGTCTACATCTTCGTCGGCAAGACCGGGTTCGGCCACGATCACGCCATCGTCGGCCGCCTGGCGTCGGGGCGGGTGGTCCTCGACGCGGCCCAGAATGCTGGGCAGCTCGTGTTCGACATGCCCTCCTTCCGCGCCGACACCCCCGACGCCCGCAAGGCACTCGGCCTGGCGGGGGAGACCGATGCCTCGACCCGGAAACAGACGACCGACAACATGCTCGCTGCTGACGTCCTCGACGTCGCCCACCACCCCACGGCGACCTTCGACATCGAATCGGCCCTCCGGTCGCGGCGACGGGTCGAGGGGGCGAAGCCAACGGTCGATCTCGTCGGCACCTTCACGCTCCATGGCGTGGCGAGGAAGGTCGTGATCCCGGTCGAGATCGAATCGGGAGGCCCGATCCTCCGGTTCCTCGGTTCCTTCCGGATCAAGCAGACCGACTTCGGCATGAAGCCCTACAAGAAGCTCGGCGGGTTCGTCGGTGTGGCCGACGAGCTGGTCATCCATGGCGACATCCGCGTCGCGGCCACCCCCGTGGCGGGGCCGGCGGCGAACCTGACGACGCCGACGGCACAGCCGCCGGCGGGGAGTCTCCCGGCCGAGCAGGCGATCCCCGCCACGATCGGCGGTCCCCGATGATCCACGCGCCCACCGGGGGGGGCGTCGTGGAAAAAGCGGCCATCCGCAGCCACTACGACCTCGCCACCCCCTTCTACCGTCTGCTCTGGGGGCCGCACATCCACCACGGGCTGTGGTCGGAGGAGGATGCCGCCAGGCCCGTCCCGCTTGTCAGCCCGCGTGCGGCCCAAGAGCAACTGACCGACACGCTGGCTTCCCTTGGCGGGATCGCCGCGGGGGATCGGGTTCTCGATGTCGGCTGTGGGATGGGGGGCTCGTCGATTTAGACCGGTGTTCCCGGGTACCCCGGGATCCCGTTTGGTCCCCTCGCCCGCCTACCCTGATCGACCGGCGTGCCCCTTCGAGGCCGTCAAGGCCGGCCGCCGAAGTCTGGATCAACCCACCGGAAAAAAAACGGCGATCCGACGCGTGATCCAACTTCCGCACGACACTCATTTCGTCACGCAGGTCTCTCAAAGTCATTGACGCGTTCCGCAGGGGCGGATTGAGACCATAGGGGCGACCATTTTCTTTCTTTCGCTACCTAATTTGCTACCTCATTTATTGGGCCCATTACCCAATTCGCCGCCACTTCGCAGACCGGCCCCTCCCGAGGCTCTCGATTTCCCCTAAAGCCTTTCTCTGCTTGAGGATCTGACGAACGAGATCCAAGCTTGCCGTAGGGCACTTTGCGAGAATCTCCTGGCCCGTAAAGTCCCCAAGAGCGGCGTCGATTGCGGCATGAATGAGCCGCGTCTTCGCACCCCTCATGGTGGTGGTTTTTTCCACGCGGTCCTGAAACTGCCGGTAGGCGTCCACCAACGTGCCTAGCAGGTACTCGGTCCACGGCCTCAGCGTGTGGTCGCCATCACGCCATCCCTGCGACGAGGCGTGAAGAGTCTCGTAGTAGGTCTCTTTGCTGCCTTCAATGATCTTCTCAAGGCTGATGAACCGACCGACCCCGAAGCCTTGCTGGTAGAGCAGAAGCAGTGTGAGGAGACGCGCCATCCGCCCATTGCCATCCCGAAAGGGGTGGATGCAGAGAAAGTCCAGAATGTACGCAGGAATGATCAAGAGCGGGTCGCACCTACGGTCTTGCAGTGACCGCTTGAGCCCCTGATGGAGCTCGGTCATCAGTGAATCAGTCAGGTGCGGCGGGGGCGGCTCGAATCGAATCTCGGTCTGACCGTCTGCATACTTCCGTTCAATGCGGTTCGCATCGGCCTTCCACATACCCCCTCGATCCGGGGTCTTCTCAAACAGCATTCGGTGAAACTGCTTGACGACGCCGTTTGAGAGTCGAATGTCCTCATGGCCGCCGTGGATCGTATCGAGAACGTCACGGTAGCCGGCAATCTCTGCCTCGGATCGGTCGCGCGGCTCACTTTTTGCAGCAACGATTTCCTTCACCCGGCCGCGCTTTGCGACCACACCTTCAATTCGATTGCTACTCTCTACGCTCTGGATGACGGCACTCTGCCGTAAGGCCTCGAGTACTTGAGGCGTCTGCTGGCGAAAGAGTTGCTCCTTCCCCCGAAACTCGTGGAGCGTCGTCAGGGTCCTGACGAGGCCGTGGCTAAGAGGGATCCGTGCTTCGAATTGCTGGTCGAAGGAAAGCATAGTGGCATACCCCGGCGATTGTCCCGCTGCACTTTACTCGAAAAGCACTCGTTGTTCCTCACCGCCGCCGCCAGCGACGCTCTCGGAGCCGCTCCAGCCGGTGACGACCTCGTTGTAGGCACGGGCATCCTCGGCCCGGCCCTTGCGTTCGCAGAGCGTGTAGTGCGACCTTGCAGACAAGGTCTTGCGCAAGGCCCGTCAGGGAGGCTCCAGGATTGATTTCGGCGAGGTTCATGCTCATGGCTTCGGTGGAGACGGACATCGCGGCGAGACCAACTTACCCGCCCGCCGATCCCCCCGGAAGGATGCAAGACTCCGCGGCTTCGGGGCCCGATTCATGCTCCCTCCAAAGGTCGCCAACTCTGGTCCGCAATTCGGCGGAGACCTTTCCTCGGCGACGTGACGGGGAAGCGGGGCCGGCCGGCCAGCGCCGGCCTGTCGGCCCGCCAGACGGCGGCACTCGGCAGCAGTTCACGGAGGATGAATTGGCGAAAAACAGATGCCCACAAAAACCGACGGATGAAGCGGGATTGGCGGGTTCCTGGATCCTGGCGAAATCACGCGAAAGCGAAAGTCCCCGCAGCCAGGCGCGAGCGGCGTCGTGGAGATCTCGGTGTTTGAGTTCTCGGACAGACTCGCGGATCTCATCCCGCCGCCGCGAAAGCACCGGCATCGCTATCGCGGGGCCGAGGTGCCCACGATCGATATCCACTCGCCGTGAGGCCGACGCGACAAGCCGGCTGATGCCTGGCTGCGGAGACAGTCTGCGGCGAGGGTGAAACACCGACGCTTCTGAGGGAAAGCCGGGGCCGGGGACTCCCGGCAAAAACCGGCTCGGCAGCCGCCAAGCGAGGCCCTCACGCACTTCAGCGGCCGTCGACCGGTTGCGGTAAGACCGTTGACCGCCTTATCCTTTCCACGAGGGAGAGTGAATCAGTATGAACAACAGACTCGTC
>CAMBFA010000143.1 GCA_945865325.1 Candidatus Kuenenia stuttgartensis | reverse complement strand
TTCGCCGAGGCCGAGCATCAGGCCGCTCTTCGTCTTCACCTCCGGCATGATCCGCTTGGCACGGCCGAGAAGCTCGAGCGTCCAGGGATAGTGGCTCTTGCGGCCACGAACTTCGCGATAGAGGCGGGGCACAGTCTCGGTGTTGTGATTGAAGACCTCGGGGCGGGATTGCATCACCATTTCATGCGCGCCGGGCTTGTCGAGAAAGTCGGGAACGAGGACCTCGATCGCGGCGCCGGTCGCGGCCCGGACGGCGTCGACGGTGCGGCGGAAGTGGTCGGCTCCGCCGTCGGGGAGATCGTCACGGGTGACGCTCGTGATCACGACATGCTTGAGCCCGAGGCGCCGGGCTGCTTCGGCGACGCGCTGCGGCTCGTCGAGCTCGAGGGCCTCGGTCTTACCGCGGGGGACGGAGCAAAAGCCGCAGGGGCGGGTGCAGACGTTGCCGAGGATCATGAAGGTGGCCGTTCGTGCCGACCAGCATTCGAGCCGGTTGGGGCACTTGGCCGAGGAGCAGACCGTCTCCAGGCCAAGCTCGGCGATCAGGCCGGCCGTTTCGCCATGGCCGCCGCCCGGCGCGAGATTCTGCCGCAGCCACGGGGGGAGGCGACGGCCGGCGGGAAACGCCGTGGGAGGTGCGGCGCAGGAGGCGGCGGCGGGCGCTGAAGCCTCGATGATCGGCAATGAGGCGAATGGTGAACCGCGGTCATCCGACACTTCTGAAAACCTCCCGGGAGTCGCCCCCCTGCCGCAGCGGCAGCGGGAAGCCCGACTGGATGTGAGACGAAGGGAAAGCGTAGGCATCGACGAGCTGCTCGACCAGCGCCGAGCGGGCATCCTGAAGGCGGACGCGGCGCTGGACATCGGCCTCGATGCACGACATCGCCACCGGGCCACGCGGGGTGACCGCGGCGGTGCGGATCCGGTGGGTGATGTCGGGAGCCGTGTCGGCGACGCGGGTGACGTTGAGCCAGGCCCCGTGGCTGACGACCCCGCGACGAACCGCCATCCCCACCGCGGCGAGGAGGCCGGTGCGGCCGAAGACGCCGTTGACGCCGGAGTCGCGGGCAGCGCCGCAGCGGAGCCGGCGGATTGTTCCTTCGAGGCCGGCTTCCATTCGTTCGACACAGCCGCCAGCATCATTTCGATCGAGCCCGAGATCCTCGAGCGCGGCGATGAGGGCGATTTGGATCTGCCCCGGGCCGTGGAGGATCGCCCCGCCGCCGCGGCCGAGAAAACGGACGTCGAGGCGCCGGCGGGCAAGCTCCTCGTCGGGGAGGTCGAGGTCGCGCCTCGACCCGAGCCGGCCGATCGTGATCGAGCGCTCCGGCTCGCAGATCACAAGCGTCGGCGGCCGCCCCCCTGGCTCCGAGACATCCCAGGCGAGCCGGTCTTGCATCGCCCCCCAGGCGTCGAGGCCGATCGGGCCGGCGAGCCACACGGCCACCCCCCGGCGGGCGGGACGGCCATGGCCGACGGCGGGCAGCGACGGAAGTGACGGGGCAGCGGGCATACTCCGTTGTAGCACCCGTCGCCGGGGGGCCGCCACGCCGGCCCGCCACGGCCGCCCGCGGGACCCTGGGAGCCCTGCCGCAGGCGGGCAGGAGCCCGGCCGGCCATCACCGCAGTCGCGAGCCCGCCCCAGCCGGATCGCGGCAGCCGCCCGATGCTCCGCCACATGAGAATCACTCCTTTGCCGCCGGCTCGCTCTCGGCGGCGTCATCCGGGAAGCCCCAAAACGGAATGCATTTAAAGACATGCGGTTTCTCGCGATTGAACGAGGGACACACCCCGACGGACACCACCTTATCTGCCTCTCCGATGTTCATTTCCACAATGCGCTCCCGATTATCTCGCCACCATATTTCGAACTTTTGAACCGCCTCGGGCGAAGCCTTCCAGAGCCGCAGGGCCGTTGTCATCAGGTGATGGAGTTCCTCCCCGGTGAGATTCGGCGAGTAGAGCCCCACGCTTACGACCTTTCCCTGCTCGATGTGGGCATAGGCCCGTTCGGCCGGGAACGAGATCGTCTCCCCTTCATATTCCACTGAGAACTCCCGATTCCCCCAAGCTTGAACCAATTCCCCGATCTCAGGATGCTTCTGGATCGTTGCCTTTTCCTCGTCGCTCAACGGGATCGCATCCGGCGATGGAGGACTGTCGAGGCGAAGCTCCACTCGCGTTTTCTGCTCCGACTCCATGGCACACGAGGCTCCAACGATGAGAGACATCACAACGACACAGAGGATACGCGGAGCCGTCAGGAGCCGCCCGATGCCCCGACGAGCCAATTCTTCAGTATGCACATTTGGCCCCTGGTGAGTTGCGGATGATGTCGAGCCGTTGTTTCACCCAATCAGTCCGTCCATCGCCTCCCATACCGCCCCATACCGGCAGGATAGAATCCCGGATGTACTTCCAGCGATCGTTCTTGGCCGCGGAGTCGGTATCCATCCAATTCGCAAAAGGCCAAGTCCCCACAGCGTCTACGAACGTCGGGCAGCCGAAGCTCTCGAGCCCTGACTTGGCATTCCACGAGAAGGCTGGCGCCAGTGCCAGGGTCAATCGCGCCATATCCGCATAGTACTTATTGAGCACGTCGGTCTGCTCCCGCTGTGCAAGATACTTCGCTCCGGCGACGACGTCCCCTCGATCAATCGCTTCCCAGGCCTTGAGATTCTCTGGGATGAGCCCCATCCGTCGGATCCCGTCGATCCCCTCGGCTCCGAAAATAGCGGCCTGCTTGCCAACGTCTTCGCGGATCGCGTTGGCCATGGTGACGATCAACCGTTGCATCTCATCGCAGAGTTTGCTTGTCGTTTCATACAGGCATAGGCTGCCCTGCTGCTGTCGCTCGATCTCGTCGTACATCTCGACGAGCACCACGCTTCCCGCATGAGTCGCGAGACCTGCCCAGAGTTGCTTGTCGGGGTTCTGGAGGTAGATCCTTCCATACTCCAGATAAATCTCCTGAAGGACTTTCCGCCCTTCGAGATATTGCTTGTAGGACGCAGAGCAGCGGAGTTCGTAGGCCAATTGCGAAGGACTGCGGGCCTTGAGAACACCATCACGGTTGTAATTGAAGAGATACGAATCTCCGTTGCTGGTGCCCGATCCCCCGCCCGGGATTTGCTGCGCGTCCGCTGGCGGAGCGGGCGCCGGCCCGGCAGGGGCGACGCCGGGGGCAGGCGCCCCTCCCCCGGGTGCCGGCGGAGCAACCGGTGCCGGTGGCGCGGCGGGCGCCAGCGGAGCAATGGGATTTGGCGGCGCGACGGGCGCCGCCCCCGATGACCCTGGCGGGCCGTTTTGCAGTGCCGCAGCCTGTCCTCCGGCCGCCCCCGGCGCTGATGAAGCGCCCGCACTCGGCGCCCCTGTGCCACTCGGCAGGAGCGCGAGCGTGTCACCCGTCGACGAGCCATACGGCACCGGCGGCAGAATGCCCGGCGAACCGGGCGAGGGAATGGAGGCCCCCGAAACGAACCCCCCAGAGTTGCCTGCCCCCGAGAGCGCCGAGAAGAGCACCGTCCCGAGCCCACTCTCGGTGCCAAGCGATCCCATGCCAGAAAGCCCCACATCCACCGCCATCAGCGTTCGCTCTTCAAGCCGCTCCGCCGCAGAAAGCCTGTGTGTGTGTGTCGCTTCCCCGACCGCCCCGATTTCAACCGGCCTGACGTGCTTGCGTGCATCACAGCCTCCCCTCGTGAAAGTCTATCCGCCCCCCGCCATTGAGTGATTTGTAGGCCACACCTGCGGGGGAGTCAATCTTTCGGCGCGGAGCGATCTGCTCACTTCGCCGCGGCAAGCGGCTTGATGCGGAGGTTGCGGTAGCGGATCGTGCCCACGAGGCCCCCGTGGATCTGCAGGGCGATCATCCCCGTCTTGGCGATGCTGGCGTCGGGCTCGATCCAGTCGACTGTCTCGACGCCATTGAGCTCGAGGCGGATTCGCTTCCCTTCGGCGCGGATGCGGTACGAATGCCAGCCGTCGATCCCGCCGGCCAGCGCCGCGGCCACCATCCGTTCGGCCGGCACGGCGAGGAGCGTGTTGCGCCGGCTCTCGTCGTAGAGAGCGCCAAAATAGCCCGGCCCGATGTCGGCCTGATAGCCACTCACCTCGTGGTGATTTGGGATCCGCACCGAGCGGAACTGGACGCCGGCATTGGCCCCCTCCTTGGCCTCGAGCTTGTACTCGAGGCGGAGTTCGAAATCGCCATAGTCGCGCGCGGTGGCGAGAAACTCGTTTTGCGGCGCGGCTGAGTCGGGGGAGCCGGCCACGATGTCGCCATCCTCAATCCGCCAGGTGGCGTCGAAATCCCCCCCCCAGCCGGCAAAGGTCTTGCCGTCGAAGAGCGACTCGAAACCAGGATCCTCGGCATGGGCCGGGGCGGAAGCAACGAAGAGCGTCGCGATGGTGACGACGAGCACAAGCGCGAGGCGAACGGGGAAATGCATCGATACGACTCCTTGAGACGCTGCTGGGGGACGCTGCTTGAGAACGCGATGAGATCGGCCCGCCCCCGATTCGGGAGCATACTCCATCGAAAGCTGAAGCCGGCAGCGGGCGACGGGACGTTGCCCCTTCGGCGGGAGACGAGGTCAGACCTCGATGAGGTCGAAGTCCTGCCCGCCGAAATCATTGCCGCGGCTCTCCAGCCGGTAGCTGCACCCCATCACATCGGATCGCTGCGTGCCGCGATCCTCGCCGACCGGCTCGAACGCCGTCTCGCCACGGCGATGGATCACGAACGACACCGGAGCCCGCCGCGCATCGAGGAGCCACAGCTCCCGAACCCCCGCGGCGTGATACGCCCCCGGCAACCGCTGCGTGTCTTTGACGACGGAGGTGTCGCTGACGATCTCCACGATCAGATCCGCAGCCCCCTCGATCTCCACGAATCGCCCCGGCTCACCGCTACTCTTCGGCACGAGCCTAGCCCGCCCCCGGTCGATCGCGTCGCGGGAGACGAACACGACATCCGGCTCGACCGACAGCTCAGCACGAGGGCAGACGACCCTCGTTGAATCGATGAGCAGCAGGCCCGTGGCATGTTTCTTGACGCGCCGCTGGAGGACCGCCGCCACCTCGGCCTTGAGGACACCGTGGCAGAAAATGTCTTCCGGCGACATGTCGACCTCGATCGTTCCAGACACGTAGTCGATGCGCCCCGATCGCGGAAAGATGGGCGAAGCCGCCCAAAGGCTGAAGTCCTCGAGGCGCACCGAGCCTAGAGGCACCTCGACACGATCTTCGAAGATCACGGTGGCCACGACGTCACTCCTGCCGAAGTTTGTAGGTGCCGGTCTGCTCTCGATCAAGCTTTTCCCGGCCGAGCTGGACCGGACTCCGACCCCCGTGGCTCAAGGGCCTTGCGGAGGTCGTCCCAGGCCATCGGCACCCAGGGGACCGCGTCGGGGAGCGAGATCAGCGGTCGGCCGGCAGGGCCATCGCTGCCGAGGGCGTCGAGCTCCCGATCGACCGTACTGCCGAGACGGTCGAGCCAATCGGGGACCTCGACCCCCGAGCCCCCCGCTACGCCGATGAACGAGCTGGCCCGCGCCTCAAAGCGGGCCCCGGCCCCGTTGTCGAGGGCGCTTGCCAGCTCGCCGACGGCCGGCGCGACGAGGGCTTCGAGCTCGTCCTGCTCGAGAACTGCCGTGAACGGACGGCTGACCCGATCGGCGATGCACGCCAGGCGCACGCCCCACTGCGCTTCGAGCTTCTTGAGCTTGTCGACAAGCTCCGCAGCGGTCTCCTGCGTCTCGTCGCGCATTCTCCCGCGCCACGCCTCGGCCGCCTCCGGCACTCCCTGCCGGGCGAGGACCCGGTGGGCCATGTTGACAGGCCTCAGCGTCCAGGCGATCCGTTCGTACTCGGCTTTCAGCCGGAGGAAGTCGAGGAGGATGTGGAGGCATTCCCCCCGGTCAGACTGCGTCGTCGTCGAGTTCCAGTCACGGTATTCGGCATGGTTCTCCGCGATGCACTCAAGCGCCAGCCGCATCCGCGCCGAGGCCTGCTTCAAGAGAAGCGAACCGTCGCCAAGTGCTGCGATTAGTGCCCGCGGCCGCGGCGGCCCACCACGCTCGGGGAGATCGTTGCCGTGGCGGTCGACAAGCTCCTCGAGCCAACGGCGGACTCCCCCTCGCAAAATGCCGCGGAGCGATGGCGGGGAGAGGAGATGCTGCGTGAACAGCCCCGCGCCATACGCTTCGATGAACTCCCGCAGCGCCGTGAACGCCCGCGGATCACGAACGCGCTCGAGGACCGACAGCCGCAATTGGCGCGCGTGGGTCATCCAGGTGTCGAGGAGGCGCGGAACGAGGAGCGAGAGCCCGTCGAGGATCCGCTCGGTGACGACCGAGCCGGCGACAAGCGCACCGTCGGGACCGGGGGCGCGGGCACTGACGACGATCCGCTCAGCCAGCGCCGTCGTCGCCGCCTCAAACACCCGATCAAACTCACTCACGCTCGCCGCCCCCTGGGGCCGCCGGCTCTCGAGCGCTTTGGCAAGATGGACGACTGCGGAGGTTTCGGCCACGAGGCCGAGCCGCGGCAGGCTCGAGGCGAGCCGTTCGAGGAGCCGCTCGCGGGCCCGGGCGCGGACGATCCGGTCGGGGCGACCGCCGCGCGACAGTGGCACATAGAGCACCGGCTGGCCAACGAGCTTTCCCCGGACAACCTCGAGCCAGTGGCGGGCCGTGGGGGTGTCGCCCGAGAGGATCGCGGCGAGGAGCCGCCCGACCGCCCCCTTCGTCGAGCCGGTCGCAGGGGGCGGGGCCGATGTCGGCCCGACCGGGCGGGGCGCGACGCCGGCATGGAGCCGGGCCGAGAGCATCCACAAGGTTTCTGTCGCCTGAACGGCGGCATCGACAAGATGCTCGGCGGCGGCGTCGCGCTGCCAGCGGAGCCGGTCGTATTCCGCCGGCGGCATCCCCGGCGGGGGTGCCGGATCGGATCCCGCGATCGTTCCCGCCGCCCGAACAAACGTCCGCCGCAGGCGGCGCAGATGATGCCGCCAGGCCTTCGCCGAATCGAGCTCGGCCGCCGTCGCGACGCCACCGTCGGCGACATCGGCGGCGATGACCGTCGTCACGGCCTGCCGCAAAAGCCGGAACAGCCCACCGAGGAACTCTGCCGCATGTTCGACCTCGCCGACCCCGCCCGCCGGTGTGCCACCGGCCCCCTCGACGTCGAGCATCCCGCCGTCGATGCCGTCGTCGGTCGAGTCGCGCCACGTAAAAGTTTCGTAGGCGGCAGCGACGCTCTCTTCAGACCCGGGCGTCTCGTCGTCGCGGTCGTCGTCACTTTCGACAGCGCCATCGTCGCGCCGGGGGCGACGGCGCGGCTCGGGGCGCTGGGCGAAGCGTTCGATGCAATCGGCAACGGAGGTCGTGTTGGCCTCGATGAGCTCGAGAAACCGGCGGACACGGTTGCGCCCCACGGCGGAGCGGTCGGCCACAGCCAGCGCCAGCCACTTCGCCGCCGCGGCCAGCCACACCGTCCCGAGCCGCTCCACCTCGACCCCTTCCAGGAGCGAGGCCCAGTGGACAAGCAAGCCCATCGCGCCATCGAGATCCCCTTCGCGGAGGAGCGCCTCGGCGGCATGGGCGTGGCTGCGCGGCGAGGAGAACTCGGCCACCTCGGTGCGCCAGAAGCCGGCAGGGGGCGGTGAGGGGGCCGTCTCGCGGCGGCGGCCGAGAGCGCCGATCACCTCGCGCGAGGAGACGAGCATTTCGCGGCCGGAGAGATGGGGGACACCGCTGACGGTGGTGGTGGCATGCCGATCCCACCAGCCGGCAAGGCGCTCGCAGGCGGCGCCGGCACGGGCGGCCAGCGCCGCGGGGCCGTCGACGCTCGCGGCCCGCCAAGCGGCGGCATAGCCATCGAGGATCGAGCCGACCGTCGAGACAAGATCATCGACGCGCGGATCGGGGAGGCTCTCCCCTCCCGGCTCATGGAGCGGAAACTGCCCCGAGAGGCCGAGGATGTTCCAGGGATCGACCGCCGCGCCGCAGCCGACGGCGCGGAACAGGAGCTCCGTCGCCTCGTCGAGATCATCGAGGGCCTGGGCGGCTCCCCCGGCGGCCCCGCCGCGGCGCACGGCCGCTTGGGCGGCGACCACCCGGCTCGTGATCCGGGCGAACATCCGCGCCGAGGCGGCCGGCACGAGGGCTGCCATCCGCGCCGCCCCCTCGGCCCGCCCCAGCCGGGCAAAGACGCCGGCCAATGCCACCGCCTCCACCTGGCGGGCACGGCGGCTGGCGAGGAGGGCGTTGATATGACGGCGGACGCCCCCGAAGGGCTGCCGGAGCCGCTCCACCTCGACGTCGAGTCGGCGGCGGTGATCAGGCTCGAGGCGCGACAGCATCCACCGGTAGAACTCGTCCCGGTAGCCGGCGATCCGGGGGAGGAGCTCGGAAAGCGGGGCGGCGGCCTGATGGGCGCCGGGACCATGGCCAGAGAGCCCCGACGCCATGAGCATGACGCCGGCGAGGACAGCGGCCGACTCGAGCCGGAGCTCCGCGACCGACCGGGTGTCGGCGCCCGCCGCGGACGCTCCCGCGGCCTCGGGCCAGGAGAGGATGCCGTCGAGGGTCGCCTGCTGGACGACCATCCGGCGATAGCGACCGCGCTCGTCGATCCGGGTCGGATCCCAGAGCCCGAAGAGATAGTTCGGGCGGCTGGCCGCGGGATGGAGAAAGTCGAAGGCGCGCGGATCGATCGACAGCTCCTCGAGGGCCTCGAGGTCGAAGTCGGCCTGCACCATGAGCGTGTCGGGAGCGGACGCGAGGATGGCGACGGCCCGGGCGACGAGCTCGCCATACCGGCCATGGGCGGGCCCGGCCCCAGCCACCCACAGCGGCACCGGGCGGACGCGTTCGTGGGGATAGGGTTCTGAAAGCCGACCGTTCTCGAGGACGGCGACGGGGCGCCAACCGACGTAGTCGTCGAGGCGCCCGATCGCCTCCTCGACGACGCCCGCGGCCGACGGGCCACCGGCAAGGAGAACGGCCTGGGCGACGGCCATGATCGAAAACGGCCGCTCCAGCGCCCCGGCGGGCTGATGCTCGAGGAGGTCGCTGTGAAACCGGCGATAGCCCGGCAGAACCTCGTCAAACACCATCCCGATCAAGCCCCGGGCCTGGCCGGCATCGCGGAAGGCAGGCTCGGTTGCCTCCAGCTCCGCGAGGCGCTGCCGCAGCAGTGCCGCGACGTCGGCGGCCGAATCGGCCCTTTCCCCCTCCGGCTCGGCGGCGGCAAACAGATCGGAACAGGCCCGCCAGACGGCAGGATCAAAGGCCCCCGCGGAGAAATTGAGATACCCGAGGAGGAGCGCGGCTGGATCGGAGGGGCGCGACGGTTTCGGAGCGATCGACATCGACAGGCGTCCTACGGATCCCCCGGCCATCGCGGGGTGTGGCGGCAAACCGCCATCGTACCAGCGGGGCGTGTCTGGCGTCGGTGCGGAGGGGGGGGCGGCGGCGGCACGACCGGCAGAGGCGCTCCGACCGCCATTCCCACGACCGTCGGCCGCCCCCCGGGAGAGCTGGCGTTAGCTACAGGGCCAAATCCCGGGGGTATGGTTGCACAGAGCGGTGTTCTGGGGTGGTGTGCCAGAGGTGGTGCGCCGGGAGTGGTGGTCCGTTCGGGAGTTCGCTGCGATGCGTAGCCTGTCCGTCCTTCGGTCCTGGTCGGTACCGGCGGTGTTTTCCGCCCTGACGTTGTTCACCACGCTCGGTCTCCCGGCACCTGCCGCCTCCGCCGGCGGGATCTGCGGGACGCTCGCCGACGAGCTGACGGCCGAACGGGCCGGGCTCGAACTGGAATGGATGGTCTCCCTGCCGATCGATCACACCCAAGGTGGGATCGAGCATGTCGTCATCGACGACGACTTCGTGATCGTGCAGGCCGGTGACGGGGGCGTGCATGCCATCCACACCGGGCCGGTGACGCCCGACGGCCGCTGCAACCCCCAGGTGATCTGGTCGACCCATCTCGGGTCGCCGGGGCAGCCGATCGTGACGGCATCGGTGGGGCCGGAGCTCGTCCTCGTGCCGCGGGGCAACGAGCTTTACGCCCTCGAGCGCTCCACCGGCCAGGTCCGCTGGCAGCAGCATCTCGGCAAGTCGCCGATCGCCGGTGGGGCCGTGGTGGGCGAGTGGGTTTACCAGCCCGAGGGCGTGGCGACGGTCCTGCGGCTGCCGACCAACCCCTACCGCGACAGCGGCGTCGGCCCGACCTCGGCCGAATCGCGGACGGGGGCCCGAAAGGCCGGTGCCCGCCGCGCCGACAAGGCCGCGGCCGATGCCGCCACCGGCAAGGGAAAGCCGGTGTCCTCCCTCACCTCGGCCCAGAAGCGGGCCCGGATGGACGCCACGGAGAGCCTCAAGCCCCTCGCCCTCAACGGCGGCGGGATCATCGAGCGCCCGATGATCGCCTTCGGCACCGGCGTCATCTGGACGGCCCGTGACGGCAAGATCACCTCGCTCCAGCAGGGCGACCGCGACTGGCAGCGCAACGAGTTTTACCTCGACAGCCCGCAGGCCGGTCCGCTTGCCACGCGTGGCACCTCGATCTTCGCCACGACGACCAACCGCGATCTGGCCCGGATCGATTCGCTCGACGCCGGAGCCGAGTTGCGCGTCAATTGGCGGGTGCTCCTCGACGGCCAGCCGGAGGAGGATGGCCCGTTCGTGGCCGGCGACCGGATTGTCGTGTCCTTGGGCGAAAAGGGGCTGCGCTGCTATTCGACCGAAACCGGCGAGCTCCTCTGGGCCAACGCCTGCCCGGGGGAGATCCTGGCGGTGATGGGGGAGCGGATCTGGGTTCGCGACCGGACGAGCCACCTCTCCTCGATCGACCTGGTCACAGGCGAAGCACTCAAGCAGTACTGCTTCGGCGCCTTCGACCGTCTCGTCGTCAATCACCAGACTGACCGGCTGATCCTCGCCAGCCCTTCCGGCACGCTGGTCTGTCTGAAGGCGAAGGGGGCCGGAGCGCCGAAGTTGTGGAGCGATCTCCAGCCGCTTCCGGAGCCGGAGGTGGAAGCGAAGCCGACCCGTCCGGCCCCGCAGCCGAATCCCCCCGAGCATCTGCAAAACAAGCCCAACGCCTTCGACGACGAACCGGCCGAGGAGCCGGCCGACGAACCGATGGACGAAGAAGCCCCGGCCGACGCTGATGCCGACGGCGACGCTGATGCCGAGCCGGGCATGGACGACGAGCCCGCGGCCGACGAC
>CAMBFA010000142.1 GCA_945865325.1 Candidatus Kuenenia stuttgartensis | reverse complement strand
GGCGAGGAGGAGCTGGCGGCCGTGCGGGGCGCGCTCCGTGGCGAGCTGCTCGCGATCGCGGCGCGGACGGCGGGTGATCCCGGGCCGGTCGTGCTGCGCAGGCTGTCGAACGCCGAATACACCGCCAGCCTCCGCGATCTCACGGGCGTGCCTACGCTCGATCCGGGCAAGGAGTTTCCGGTCGACGGCGCCGCCGGCGAGGGCTTCACGAACGTCGGACAGGCACTGGTGATGTCGCCGGAGATGGTCGACAAGTATCTTGACGCCGCCAAAGAGATCGCCGCCCATGCGGTCCTCACGCCCGACGGGATTCGCTTCAGTCCATCGACGACGAAGCGCGACTGGACGGAAGAGGCCCTCGCCGGTATCCGTGACATCTACGCTCGCAACACCGTGAGTACGGGGGCCACGAGCGTCAACCTCCAGGGGATCGCCTTCGACACCAATGCCGGCGGCCGGCCGCCGCTGGTGGCCTGCCTGGCCGCGGCGCTCGCCGAACGAGACGGCTTGTTGGCGGGCACCGTCACCCTTGAGGATGCGGCCGCGAAGCATGGCGTGAGCCCGAAGTATCTCGCGGCGCTCGTGGCGGCGCTGGTCGATCCCGCCCCCTCCCTGCCGCTCGATGCCGTGCGGGCGGCGTGGCGGAAAGGGGGCCTGGGTGACGCCCAAACGATAGCTGCTTTGATCGAGCCGTGGCAGTCGGCGCTTTGGACCTTCAACACGATTGGCCACATCGGCAAGCGCGACGGTCCGAAGGCCTGGCAGACACCGGTCACGCCGCTGGCAGAGCGGCGCGAGATTCGGGTCAAGCTGCCGAAGGCCGGCGCTGCCAATTCGATCCCGGTGTGGTTTGCCGCCGGGGATGCCGGTGACGGCAGCGCCGGAGACGTGGCGATTTTCGAGGCGCCGCGGATCGTGGCGCCGGGGCGGCCCGATCTGCTCCTCGCCGATCTGCGCGGCCTCGTCGCCGCTCTGGCGGCGCGGCGCACGATGTTCGTCGACGCCACCGCCGAGGTCCTCTCACTTGTCGCCGGGATCGAAGGCGCTGCCGCCGACGGCGCCCTCGACGACACCCAGCTCGACGCCCTCGCCGCCCGGCAGGGGATCGACCGGGCGATCCTCTCTTCCTGGCTTGCCTACCTCGGGATGGGGCAGGGGGGGGTGAAGCTCGAGGGGCGGATCGAGGGACGGATGGACGCACACCCTGACTATCCGTTCGTGAAGGGGTGGACCGCCGCTGATGCCCTGTCGGTGATCGCCAATCCGTCGGATGAGACGGTGAAGGTGCCGGGGACGATGAAGCCCCATAGCCTCGCCGTTCATCCCTCGCCGACGCTCCGCGCCGTCCTCGCCTGGAAGAGCCCGGTGGCGGCCACGGTGGCGATCGACGGCTCGGTGCAGCATGCCCACGCCGCCTGTGGCAACGGCGTCACCTGGGTGGTGGAGGTGCGGCGCGGTGGTGCGGTGGTGCGTCTTGCCTCCGGCAAGGCCCAGGGGGACAGCGTCGTCGCCGTCGGGCCGTTTCCTGAGGTCGCGGTGAAGCCGGGGGATGTTGTCCTCCTTTCGATCGGCCCCGGGGGACGCGACCACTCCTGCGATCTGACCGCCGTCGACCTCACGATCCGCGAGTCGGCGGGGCAGGGGCGGACCTGGAATCTCGCCCACGATGTCGTCCCCGACCTCCTCGCCGGCAATCCCCATGCCGATGCCCTCGGCCATCCGGGCGTGTGGCACTTCGTGAGCGAGCCCGATGCCGACGAGACGGCGCTGGCGGTGATTCCGCGCGGATCGCTCCTCGACCGGTGGCGCTCGGCCGGCGAAACCGTCGCCCGCCACGAATTGGCCGAACAGGTCGAGAAGCTCCTTCGCGATGGCCCCGGCGATCTCGCGGCCGACGCCCCCGACCGGCTCCTCCATGGTCATCTCACGAGCCTCACCGGACCGCTCCTTTCCGCGGCCCGGGCCGAAGCCCCGGCCGTCGCAAAAGTGGCCGCGGAGGTGACCGCCGCGGTGATTGCAATCAGCCCCGACCCGGCCCTGTTTGGCGTCCACCCCGATACCGGAGCGATCGACCGGACGGCGCTTGCGCTTGGGGCACCGGCGGTGATTCGCGTCGACCTGCCGGCGGAGCTCGTCGCCGGGGCGGAGCTCGTCACCACCGCCACGGTCGCCGATGGAGCGGGTGCAGGGGGCTCGATCCAGGCGCACGTCCTTCTCGAGGCCCCGGCCGCGCTGGTGTCGGCGCCGGGCGCGGCGGCGGGAGCGCGCGGGGGGCTGTGGTCGGACGGTGCCGGCCCGCCGGCCTCGTCGAATCCGATCCTCGTCCGCGATGCGGCGCGGCGGCAGGCGCTCGAGGCGCAGTTCGCGCGTTTTCGCGAGACTTTCCCGGCGGCGCTGTGCTATACGAAGATCGTTCCGGTCGACGAGGTGGTGACGCTCACGCTCTACCATCGCGAGGACGACCAGCTCCAGCGTCTCGTTCTCTCTGGCGAAGAGTCGGCCAGGCTCGATCGTCTGTGGCACGAGCTCCACTTCGTCAGTGGCGACGCGCTCCAGCTTGTCGATGCCTACGAGCAGCTCTGGCAGTACGCCACGCAGGATGCCGATCCGAGTGCCTTCGAGGGGCTCCGGCAGCCGATCCTCGACCGGGCCGCCGAGTACCGGGCGGAGCTTGTCGCCACCGAGCCGGTCCATGTCGAGGCCGTGCTGGGGATCGCGCGGCGGGCGTGGCGGAGGCCACTTGCCGATTCTGACGTCGAGGGGCTCCGTTCCCTCTACGCGAAGCTCCGCGGCGAGGAGATTTCCCACGACGACGCGATCCGCGTCCTCCTCGCCCGGGTGTTGGTGGCGCCGGCGTTCCTCTATCATCTCGAGAAGGCGCCGCCGGGGGAGGCCTCGAGGCCGGTCAGCGATCACGAGCTCGCGGCGCGGCTCGCTTTCTTTCTCTGGTCGAGCCTCCCCGATGCGGAGCTTTCGGCCCTTGCCGATGCCCACGAGCTCCACGAGCCGGCGGTCCTCGCCCGACAGGTGACGCGGATGCTCGGCGACCCGAAGGTCGACAGGCTGGCGCTGGGGTTCGGCTGTCAGTGGCTCCACATCGCCGACTTCGACACCCTCGACGAGAAGAGCCCCACGCACTTCCCGGAGTTTGTCGGGCTGCGGCAGGCGATGCATGGCGAGGCAGTGCACTTCTTTGCCGACTTCTTCCGGGAAAACCGGCCGGTGGCGCATCTCCTCGACGCCGACCACACGTTCGCCGATCCGCTTCTGGCGGCGTTCTACAGCGCCGCTTTGGCGCCGGCTGAGGGCGCGGCGCCGGCCGGCGCGGCGCCGCTTGGGGAGTGGCAGCGGCTCGACGGCATGAAGGCCCGCGGTCGTGGCGGGATCCTCGGCCTTGCGGCGGTGCTCGCCAAGCAGAGCGGCGCCTCGCGCACCAGCCCCATCCTGCGGGGCGCGTGGCTCTCCGAGACGGTGCTGGGGCGCAAGCTCCCCAAGCCCCCCAAGGGGATTCCGATCCTCCCCGAGGTCCCTCCCGAGGGGCTCACCGAACGAAAGCTCACCGAGCTCCATTCAACGCAAGCTGCCTGTGCCGGCTGCCACCGCACGATCGATCCCTACGGCTTCGCGCTCGAGGGCTTCGATGCCATTGGTCGGGCCCGCACGCAGGACACGGCCGGGTTGGTGGTCGATTCCAGCGCCATGCTTCCCGCCCGGGCGGCCGACGGTCCGGCCACGGCGGTCAACGGGCTTGCCGGCCTCCGCGACCATCTTGTCGATCATCATCGCGACGAGTTTGTCCGGCAATTCTCCAAGAAGCTCCTCGGCTATGCCCTCGGCCGCAGTGTCCAGCTCTCCGACGAGCCGCTTCTGGAGGCGCTCGAGGAGGCAGCGGGCGACGGTGTCGCCACGATGGTGGAGGTGATCGTGGCCAGCCCGCAGTTCCGGGAGATCCGGGGGCAGGATATGCTGGTCTCGGGGGTTTCACCGTAGTCAGCGGCGACGGCGATCATTTTTCAAGAGTGTTGCGAACGTTTTTTGGCGTCCTTTTGCAGGCATGAAACGAGGTCCACGATGAATCCGCTCCCCTCCCGTCGCCACTGGCTGGCCCGCCGTACGTTCCTCCGCGGCCTCGGTGTCTCGATGGCGCTGCCGTGGATGGAGTCGCGGAATGTGTGGGCGGGCGACGTTCCCCCTGCCGCGGGCGCTGGAGCCGCGGAAGCGACCGCGCCGACGCGGCTGGCCGTCCTCTTCTCCGGCAACGGCTTCCATGCCAAGGAGTGGTGGGCGAAGGGGGAGGGAGAAGCGATGGAGCTGGGCGCTGTGCTCGCCCCGCTCCATGACTTCCGCACCCGCCTCAATTTCATCAAGGGGCTCTACAACGCCGAGGCCCTCAAGGGAAACATCCACTCCTCGCAGACCGGCAACATCCTCTCCGGGGCGCCCCTTGCCAGCGGTGGTGAGATCCGTTCCGGCACGAGTGTCGATCAGTTCGTGGCCCAGCGGCACGGCCGCTCGACGAAGGTGCCGAGCCTCGTCCTCGGCTGCGAGAAGAGCAATCCGAGCGTCCACAAGAACTACTCGATGCTCTACAGCTCCCACATCTCCTGGACGTCGCCGACGTCACCGACGCCGCTGGAGATCTATCCCGCCCTCGCCTTCGACCGGCTCTTCAAGGACGAATCGACGCGCGAGGATGTGAGTGTTCTCGATGCGGTCCGGGAGGATGCCGAGGACTTCCGCCGCACCGTTAGCCGCAGCGACCAGCGGAAGCTCGATGAATACTTGGAGAGCGTCCGCGACGTCGAGCGGCGGATCGAGTCGGCGGGGAAGCGCGGCGAGCTCCAGGGCTGGAAGCCGGTGCTGGCCGGGCCCGACATGCCGAGGCCGGCCGACGGCGTGCCCCAGGACATTGCCGATCACATGCGGCTGATGAGCGACATCCTCGTGCTGGCCTTCATGACCGACTCGACGCGCGTCTGCACGCTCAAGCTCAACAACGACCACTCGTCGCTGCGGTTCCCGAACCTCGGCGTCGACTACATGATCCACCACCTGCTTTCCCACTCCGACACCCCCGACTGGCTCAAAGTCAACCAATTCTTCATTGGGCAACTGGCGCACATCTGCCGGCGCCTCGACTCGGTGCAGGAGGGGGAACGAACGGCGCTCGACAACACCGCCATCCTCTACTGCTCGAGCATGATGAGTGGCCATCACGATGCCTCCCAGCTCCCCGTCGTGCTCGTCGGTGGCGGCGGCGGGAAGATTGCCGGCGGCCGGGTGCTCGACTACTCGGGCCAGGAGCAGCGGCAGATGTGTAGGCTTTACATGTCGCTCCTCGATGTCTGCGGGACCCCGGTCGACGCGTTTGGCGACGCCACGACGAAGCTCGCCGAGATCTGACGGGCCCGGGGTCCGTGTCGCTCGCTTTGGTGAGACGCGGCGGCCCGGAGCCTGCCGGAGATGTACACTCTCCTCGGGCGAGGCAGCCAGGCACGGAGGGAAGTCTGATGCAACGGATGGTTCCCGCAGGTCGTCGCGTCTCGTCGTGCGGCGGGGCGATCGTCGTCCTCGTCATGGGTCTGGCGGCGCTGTCCCAGGCCCAGCCTGCCGCTGGCGATTCTCGCGAGAAAGCCCCCCCTCAAGGCGTCACTGACCTCATCTCGGTCGCCGGCGGCGGCGAGATCCGCGGCGCGGTCGTGAAGCGATTTCCGGATGGATCGCTCGATGTGGCGGTGCAGCGCGATTGGCTCGAGACGAGTGCCCCCGAGGCGGCCGAGGTGCTCGGCGCCCAGGAGCGCCGGCAGACGAAGACTGTCATGGAGGCGCTCGCGAAGCGCCTCGCGGCGACGATCGCCCCCCTCCCGGAGAGCCGGACGCGGACCCTCGGGCTTCTGCGCCGCGAGGCCGATCGGGTCGACGACTGGCTCGCAGCTGCCGAACAGGCCAGCGATCGGGACGCGGCAGCGCGGAGCGCGGACGATGAGGGAGCCGATCGACCGATCCGTCCGCGGGCGGCCAGGCGGGGGGACTCACAATTCACGCTCCTACGGATCGCCCCGAAGCTGGTGAAGAAGGTGCGACCGAGCGGGCAGGACGCGCAGCGCATCGCCCGTTGGGCCTGGAGCGAGCGGCTGGAGGATGTCGAGGGGCGCTCGGCTGCCGATCTGACGAAGGAATTGCAGGGGCGGGGGATCGATCCGCTCTCCCCACCGCCGGGGCTCGGCGACCGCCTGCCTCCTCTGCCACAGGATGATCGGGAGTGGGCGGCGCGGATGGCGCTCGTGGAAGACGCGCTCGGCGACGTGGTCGCCTTTCAGGGTTTCGGTGACACGGTGGTGAAAGCCGGGGAGGCCGAGGGGGGGCTCGCGGGGCTCCTCCCGCAGTTGGGGCAGTTGCTTGGCGGTGGCAACGGGGCCCTCGGTGGCCTGGGCCTCGACGAGATTCTCGGTGGGCTTCAAGGTGGTGGGCTCCCGGGAGTGCCGGCGATTCCCCCTGCGACGCCCGGGGGCGCTAATCCCGCCGGCAAACAGCCCGAGCGTTGGCTGCTGTCGGCCCGTGCCCAAGCGGCCGACGCGGGGCATTACCGGGCGACGCGCGTCAACGTCGACGCGGCCAATGGCCGGGCGGAGGTGGAATCGGTGTTCGAGGTCCGCATGCCCGATGGCTCGTGGGAGACGATCTGGCGCGAGGTCCGCGCCGCCGATGCAGCGCGGGCCAATGAAGCGGTGGTGGAGCGGATCACGGCCGACGAACGGATCAACGGCCTCCTCCAGACGATCCGTGGCATCGGGCTGGTCAACGAGGCGAGCATCATGCAGGCGATCCGCGTCGGTGCGGCGACGTCCACCGCGCAAGGGGAGATCGACACCGCCTTCAACGACTTCCGCAGCCGCCACGTCCAGCGCCTCGACGGCCCGCCACTGCGCTGGGATGGGCGGTAATTCGATCTTCCACGATCCACAGTCAGCAGGCGATTCGATGCCCCCTTCCGAGTCCCAGGTGGGTGCTCCATCCCCGCTCCCTGCCTGGCACTCCCGCTCGATCGACGAGGTTGTGCGGCGACTGGAGACCGACGCCGAGCGGGGGCTCGCAGCCGGGGAAGCGGCACGGCGGCTGGCGGAGCACGGCCCCAACACTTTGGTGGAGCCCCCCGCGGTGCCTTGGTGGCGGACGTTCCTGGCGCAGTTCCGCGAGCTGTTGATCTGGATCCTGATCGTGGCGGCGGTCATCGCCGGAGCGATCGGCGACTGGACCGACACGGCCGCGATCGTGGCGATCGTCCTGGTCAACGCCGTCATCGGCTTCCTCCAGGAAGACCGCGCCCAGCGTGCCCTCTCCGCCCTCCGAGCGATGTCGGCCCCAATGGCCCGCGTGATCCGTGACGGGGAGCCCTCTTCGATCCCCACCAGTGGTCTGGTCATCGGGGACCGGATCGAGATCGAAGCCGGTGATCATGTGCCGGCGGATGCCAGGCTCGTGGAGGCTTTTCGTCTCTCCACGCAGGAGTCGTCGCTCACCGGCGAGAGCCTGCCGGCAGAGAAGCGCGTGGCCGACGCCCAGCCGGTCGACACGCCGCTCGGCGACAGGCATTCGCTCCTCCACGCCGGCACGGTGGTGGCGGCAGGACGGGGCGCGGCGGTCGTCGTTGCCACCGGCATGGGCACGGAGTTTGGACGGATTGCCGGGCTGCTCGGGCAGGCGACGAGTGAGCCGACGCCGTTGCAACAACGGCTCGCCAGCCTGGGGAGGATTCTGATCGGGCTGTGCGTTGTCGTGGTCGGCCTGATATCGGTCGTCGAGGTCGTTCGTGGCGGCGGCATCGATCGGCTCGTCGAGACCGGCCGTCTCGCCGATCTGCTGCTGCGATCGGTCAGCCTGGCGGTGGCCGCTGTACCGGAGGGATTGCCGACGGTGGTGACGCTCGTGCTGGCGATCGGTCTGCAACGGATGGCACGGCGCAACGCCCTCGTGCGCCGGTTGCCGAGTGTGGAGACGCTCGGGTCGGTGACGGTCATCTGCTCCGACAAGACCGGCACGCTGACCCGCAACGAGATGACGGTGCGCGACGTCATCACCGCCGAGCGGCACTATGCCGTGAGCGGCGTGGGCTACGAACCGCGCGGCACGTTTCATGCCGACGACGGGGGCGATCCGGCTACCGATCCGGATCTTCACCGGCTCCTCGAGATCGCAGCCCGCTGCACGACGGCCACGGTCACGCCCGCCGCGGACGGCACCTGGCGGGTGGTGGGCGATCCGACCGAGGGGGGCCTGATCGTGGCCGCGATCAAGGCTGGCGTCGCTGACCACGGGACGGCGACGCCGGCACTGTTCGAGATCCCTTTCGACTCCGTCCGCAAGCGCATGAGCGTGGTCTTGCTGGGGGGGGATGGTGGCCGGTTGCTCGCCACAAAGGGCGCGCCCGAGGCGGTGCTCCCATGCTGCGTGGCAGAGCAGCGCGGGGGGGTGGTTGTGCCGCTCACCGATGAGCGCCGCCGTGAGATCACGGACGCTGCCGGCGAGCTCGCCGGCCGGGCGATGCGGGTGCTGTCGTTTGCCTGGCGGGCCATGCCACAAGCCGAGACCTTCGCAAATGATCCCGCCGAGATCGAGCGGGAGCTCGTGTTCGTCGGGCTTGTCGGCATGATCGATCCACCGCGCGAGGAGGCGAAGGCGGCGATCGGACGGTGCCGCACGGCCGGCATCCGGCCGGTGATGATCACCGGTGATCATCCCGCCACGGCCCTGGCGGTGGGGCGCGAGCTCGGCCTCGCCGTCGCGGCCTCGAGGGCCGTCAGCGGGTCGGAGATCGATTCGCTCGACGACGCGGCGCTCGGGGCCGTCGCCACCGAGGCGGTGGTCTACGCCCGAGTTTCGCCCGAGCAGAAGCTGCGAATCGTGCGGGCGCTGCAGCGCCTCGGCCATGTCGTGGCGATGACCGGTGACGGCGTCAACGATGCCCCGGCGGTGAAGGCCGCCGACATCGGGATCGCGATGGGCATCAGCGGCACGGACGTCACCCGCGAGGCGGCCGACATGGTGCTCACCGACGACAACTTCGCCTCGATCGTGGCGGCTGTCGAGGAGGGGCGGGGCATCTACGACAACATCCAGAAGTTCATGCACTATCTCCTCTCCTGCAACGCCGGCGAGGTGCTCCTGATGCTCGTGGCGGCCGTCGCGGGCTGGCCGGCGCCCCTCGCCGCGATCCAGATTCTCTGGCTGAACCTCGTCACCGACGGCCTGCCGGCGCTCGCCCTCGGCGTCGAGCCACCGGAGAGCGACATCATGGATCGCCCACCGCGGCCTTTGAATGAGGCGGTGATTCCCTGGCGGCGCGGGCTGGAAATCCTAGCCCACGGCAGTCTCGTGGCCGCCGTCTGCGTGGCAGCGTTCTGGGCGGTTTGGCAGGGGGATGATGCCAGGCTCGGCCATGCCCAGACGGTAACGTTCTGCGTGGTGGCCTTCGCGCAGCTCCTGTTCGCGATTGGCTGCCGGAGCGATCGCCGGTCTGGTTTTGGGCCCGGGATGTTTGCCAATCCGGCGCTGCTGCTGGCGATCGCGGTGTCGGCGCTGGTGCAGGTGGCCGTCGTCATGCTCCCGCCGGCGCAAGCGGTGCTGGAGGTAGCAGCCGGCGGACCCGGAGCCCACTGGCCCCTCGTCTTCGGGCTCGCGGTCATTCCGCTGGCGGTGGTCGAGGCGCTGAAAGTCGTCACGTCATCGGTGAGCCGGGCGCGCGGCGCGGCCGGCTCACCGCGGCCCTGACAGCCGGCCCTCGAGCCAGTCGTAGGCCTGCCGGCGGATCTCGGGGGGGAAGTCGTGGCCGCAGGCGGGGGTGACGACGACGAGCCGCGCGCCGGCCGGAGCGACGCCAGGCTCACCGTCGAAGAGCCGGTGCACCGGCAGCGCCTCGGCGAAGGCCCGCCGGACGCCTGCCACGGCGAAATTGTCATCACCGACCGGCGAGTTTGAAAAAAAGCTCCGCGGCGCGAAGCTGGCGATCACCTCGGGGAAGTCGAAGGGGATGCGGCCGGCGTCGAGGGCGTAGGTGTCGCGAATCCGCGGCATGTAGCGGTCGCTTGTCCAGCCTTTGACATCGCCTTGGTAATAGTCGGGGAAAGGGGTGAAGCCGCAGCTGCTGACCACTGCCACGAGGCGGTCGTCGAAGGCGGCGGTGAAGATGGCGTTGTGGCCGCCGAGGGAATGGCCGATGACGCCGATCCGCGTACCAATCACCTCGGGGAGGCTCGTGAGCAGATCGACCCCACGGAGATTGTTCCAGACGGCCTTCATGCTGCCGCTGGCGTAGCCGCGGTCGGGTGTTTGGAAGTCGTAGGCGTATTCGCCGAACGACGGGTAATCGGGGACGAGGCAGACAAATCCCCGCTCGGCCAGCTCGTGGGCGTAGTGGAGATTGGGGAGCCCCCCCAGCCCCGCCGGCTCATCCTTGCCGACGTTGTTGGTCTGGTGGAGGCAGAGCATGGCCGCGGCCGGGGTGGCGGCCGTGGCCGTGTGGGGGATAAGGAGCCAGGCGGGAACGCGATCGCCGGGCTCGGGGGTGTAGCGGAGCTTGCGGCGGAGGTAGCGGTTGGTCTGTTCCTCGTCGACCACCTCGACCTCGAGCGGTACCCGGCGGTCGGCGCCGGGGAGCGGGCCCATGACCAGCTCCATCCGCCGACGGATGTCGGGGATCTGCCGCTGCCACTCCGCCGCAGAGGCCGCCTGTGGCGTTTGCGCCCGATCGGCATCCTGGGCCGCCGCCGGCAGCGCCATCAGCAGCGTCAGGATCCACAGCCAACCGAGCCAGTTCATGGTCGACGCTCCTCGGGGCGATGGGGGGCAGGGGCTTTCAGGGTGTGGCCGCGGAGCCTGGAAAAACCTCAGTCTCCCGACCCCCGGAGTCTCGGAATCCCCCCCGGCTATCTGTTAGCCTACCGGATCGCAAGCCCTTCTTTTCCAGCCTCTCCGTCGGAGTCTCGACCCATGTCCGCCGACATGCCTTCCCTCTCGCGCCGCCACCTCCTCGCCGCCGTTCCGGCTGCGGCCCTCGTCGCGATCGCCGCCCGGGGGGCCACCCCGGCCCGCGCCGCCGATGCGGCGCCGGTCGACACGCTCATCGAGCCGCCGGCCGGTAAGTCGATCCTCCTCTCCTGCAAGCTCGGGATGATCGCCGGCGAGTCTGGCGGGAAGGCGCTCTCGCTTGTCGAGCGATTGAAGATGGCGGCCGATGCCGGCTTCGACGGCGTCGATCTCGACCAAGCCGGCGGGATCACCACGAGCCAGGCCCGGGCCGCGGTCCGCGAAAG
>CAMBFA010000141.1 GCA_945865325.1 Candidatus Kuenenia stuttgartensis | reverse complement strand
GCCGGCACCCCCATGTCGATCATGCGCGTGATGGCACTGGGGGCGTCGTTGGTGTGGAGCGTGCTGAACACGAGATGCCCCGTCAGCGACGCCTGGATGCCCATCTGGGCCGTTTCCGTGTCGCGCATCTCGCCGACGAGGATCACGTTGGGCGCTTGGCGGAGCATGGCGCGGATGACGCGGGCGAAGTCGAGCCCGATGTTGTGGCGCACCTCCACCTGGTTGATCCCAGCGAGGTAGTACTCGACCGGATCCTCGGCCGTGATGATCTTCGTGTCGGGGCGATTGAGCTCGTTGAGCGAGGCGTAGAGCGTTGTTGTCTTGCCGGAGCCCGTCGGGCCGGTGACGAGAATGATGCCGTTGGGGCGGCGGATGAGCGTCTTGAAATTGCGGAAGTCGTGCTCGGAGAGGCCGAGCTGACGGATGCCGACGCGGATGTTGTCTTTATCGAGAATCCGCATGACGACCGATTGGCCGTGATTCGTGGGAAGGACGCTGACGCGGAGATCGTAGTCTTTGCCGTCGGCCGTGAGCTTGATGCGGCCGTCCTGGGGGCGGCGGCGCTCGGCGATGTCGAGCTTCGAGAGGATCTTGATGCGCGAGAGGATCGCGCCGAGGAGACGGCGGGGGGGATTGTCGCGCTCGACGAGCCGGCCGTCGATCCGGTAGCGGATGCGGACCCGATCCTCGAACGGCTCGATGTGGATGTCGCTGGCCCGCAGCTGCACCGCCTCGGTGATGATGAGATTCACGAGCTTCACCACCGGCGCGTCGGAGTTGTCCTCCTGCTGCTGGTTGGCCGCCTGCTCGACGGCCGTCTCGGTGAAGTCGATGGCGGTGTCGGTGAATTCCTGAAGCATCGAATCGGCCGATTCGCCGTCGCTGGCACCGTAGTGGCGGTTGATCGCCTCGATGATCTGCTCGCGGGGGGCCAGGGCGTATTGGACGTCGCGGTTGAGGATGAAGCGGAGCTTGTCTTGGGTGTCGATGTCGGTCGGATCGGAGCCGGCGATGCGGAGCGTATTGCCTTCTTTGGAGACCGGGAAGATCGAGTTTTCGCGGGCCACGCTCTCGGGGAGGAGGTCGATGACATCCTGCTCGACGGTGATCCCCGTCAGATCGACGAACTTCAGCCGGTGGGCCTTCGCCAACGCCCGCATCACCTTGTCGCCCGGCGCGTAGCCGAGCCGCACGATCTCGTCGTGGAGCTTCTTGCCGGAGCTCTCGGCAACGCGCGTCACTTCGGCGAGCTGTTCAGCGCTGACAAGCCCCTCGGAAACAAGAAGGGCGGAGAACGGGTCGTTTCGGGCCATGGCGTTGGGATTCGCGGGGATCGGTCGATCAGGGGCTGGGGACAGCGCCGGCGCCCCGGCCGCCGGGGCGTCGGAAAGGATCACGATTCGAGGAAGGTGTCGGAGTGTTCGTAGCCGGGGGCACACGTACACAAGAAAACGAGCTCTTCACTGCCGGTGTTGCGGATCGTGTGGCGCATCCCCGGCGGGATGGCAATGGCGTCGCCAGGGCCGACCGGGCGGGTCTCCCCGCCGAGGGTCATCGCCGCGGAGCCGGAGAGGATGTAGTAGATCTCCTCGGTAACGGCATGGTGGTGGGGCGTCGTCGCCTGGCCGGGGGCGAGGCGGGCCTCGGCGAGGCTCTGCTGGCGGATCGACGAATTGCGGTGGGCGAGGAGCTCGCGGATCGTCGATCCGTCGACCGTTGTGAACGGCACCGCCTCGCGCTGATTGATGACGTCCATCGACAGGCCTCCCGTGCTGGTTTCCCCGCTGCGACACGATACCAGACGCCCCGCGGCCCGCGAACGGGCTGATCCCCTACTCTTCGGCTCCCGCCCCGGCCAGCTTGCCGATTTCCCGAAAGAGGAGGAGCGCCGGCGGGATCGGCCGCGGCCTCCAGGCCTCCGGCTCGGGGAGGAGGGCCGGATCGAACGACATCTCCGCCTCGACGACGATCTGGCTGCCGGGGGGGGCGGCGGCGATCACCGCCGACACCAGGGCGAGGAGCTCGGCGGTGTGGGTGGTGAACATTTCCCACGGCGGCGAGACAAAGGCGATCCAGGGGGCGGTGCGCGGGATCGGGGGGAGGCGACGGGCCCACAGCAGGACATCGCCGGGGCGGATCGTCACCCGGTCCTCGACCTCGAGCGCCTTGGCGGAGCGCCGCAGGACGTCGGCGGTGGGAAAATGCTGCTCCCCGAACCAGGCGGCGGCAGCCCCACGGCTGACCGCCTCGAAGCCGAGGGCTCCGGTGCCGGCGAAAAGGTCGAGGACGATCGCCCCCTCGACGGTGAAGCCGAGGAGGTTGAAGAGGGCCTCCCGGACCCGCTCCTTCATAGGGCGGGTGCGCGGATCGGGGGCAAACTCGAGCCGCCGGCCGCCGAGGGAGCCGCCGATGATCCGCGGCGGGCTGGTCGCCTCTTCGCCGGCCACCCCGGGGGAGGGGGGGCCGCCGCCGCGGGGACCGGTGGGGGCATGCTGACGGCGACGACCGGGGGGGGGCATGGCGGAAACCAGGGTTTTCCGGAGCGGGGGAGCAATTGGTATGGTACCAGGAGATGGTTCACGGTCCCGCGGGGACCGGAACGCGGATGCCCCTGCGGAGTCTCCCGATGGTGCGGCTCGTGGCGAGATTCGTTTCTGACGGCTCCACACGCCGGTGGCTAGCCACGGCGCTGGTGGCGCTGACGCTCCTCCCGGCCCGGGCCACCCTGTGGGCCCAGGAGCCGGCCGCCGAGGCGTCGCGGAAGGCCACCGAGGCGGCGTCGCTGGGGGCAGGCGATCTTCCCCCGCCGACGCGCGAGGAGGCCGAGGCCGCCCGGACCGCCTTCCTGGAGTCGGAGCAGGCGCTGAAGAAAGTCGTCGGCGAGCTCATGGCGATCCAGACCTCGCACCTAAAAAAAGGGGCCGATCGCCCCGCTCTCGAGGCCGCCTTCGAGACCGCCAAGACCGCGGCCCAAACAACCAGCCAGCGGCTCGAGGCGGCGGCGCTGACGATCGCCCGGGCGGGGATCCCGAAGCGCGGTGAAGTCGATAACATCGACGTCGCCATGCCCGCCTACCAGAGCGCCAGGAAGGTCTGCTCCGCGATGGTCGCCGCCGCGATCAACACCGACTCCCCGGAGCAGGCTCTCGTGCTTGTCGATCAGCTCGAACGTGTCGGGGCGATCGACGGCGATGTGCTCATGATGGGAGCAACCGCGGCGATGATTCTCTCCCGGCTCGACGAGGCCGATGCCTACCTCGACAAGCTTTCGGGGGTGGGGGGCTCGGCCGAAAAGCAGGCCCAGGTCGAGGAGCTCAAAAAGGTCATCGAGGACGATCGGAAGAAGGTGAAAGACGAGATGACGCTCCGCGCCGCCGAGGCGGAAGCGGATGATCTCCCCCGCGTCAAAATCAAGACCTCCGCCGGCGATCTCATCATCGAGCTGTTCGAAAACGAAGCTCCCAACACCGTCGCCAACTTCATCAGCCTCGTCGAGAAGGGCTTCTACGCCGGGACGCCTTTCCATCGCGTCATCCCCGAGTTCATGGCCCAGGGGGGCGATCCGACCGGCCGCGGCACGGGGGGGCCGGGCTACGTGATCCCGTGCGAGACCGACCAGCCGAACGCCCGCCAGCATTTCCGCGGCTCGCTCTCGATGGCCCACGCCGGCAAGGACACCGGCGGCTCGCAGTTTTTCCTCACGTTTCGCCCCACGGAACACCTCGACGGCAAGCACACCGTCTTTGGCCGGGTGATCGAAGGGTTTGATGTGCTCCCGAAAATCCACCGCACCCAGAGCCCGGACGGTCGCCCGATCCCGGGGATCAAGCCCGACGCGATTCTGGAGGCGGAGGTGGTCCGCAAACGCCCCCATGAGTACGCTCCCCAGACACTCCCTGACGTGAAGAAGTGAGCCCGGTAAAGAGTCTTGGGCTTAGCGGGGCTCGCTGCCCCGGCCCGCCCCAGGAGGACCCAGACGTGCGAAATCTCAATCGATTCTTGCCCGCTTTGATCGTGGCCACGGCGATCGTGGCTACGCTCCCGGTCGCGCTGGTGGCCGACGACGATCCTCCCGCCCCCCGGGCTGGCGGCACGACGGTCGCGCCGCCGGAGGCTGATCCGGAGGCCGCCAAGCCCAGTCAGAAGACCCCCCCCGCGACGTCGTCGCGAGCCAAGACCAACCCGCCGAAGTCCGCCGGATCAAAGACGGCCCAGGGGCCATCGACGGCGCCGAAGGCCCCCCTGTTCGGACCAAATCCCGGAGCCAAGCCACCGATGCCCACCGAAGGCGAGACGAGTGTTCCCAAGGACGACGATGCCACCGATCCCTTCGCCGGGCCGCTCCCGAAGACGCTCGCGGAATGGCGCGGCCGGCTCACGGCCGAGCAATTCCAGATCACGCGGATGAAGGGGACGGAGCGGGCGTTCACCGGGAAGTATTGGAAGACGGAGACGCCAGGGACCTACAAGTGTGTCTGCTGCGGGGAGCCGCTGTTCACGTCCGGCGACAAATTCATCAGCGAGTGCGGCTGGCCCGCCTTCTCGGCGCCGATCGACAAGAAGGCCAACGGCAAGGTCGCCGAAACCCCCGATATCACCTTCGGGATGCGGCGCGTGGAGGTCACCTGCCGGAAGTGCGGTGCCCACCTCGGCCATGTCTTCAACGACGGCCCTCCGCCGACCGGAATCCGCTACTGCATCAACTCGGCATCGATCGTCCTCGATGAGGCGAAGCCGGGGGAAGACGACGCGGCCGGCGCCGACACACCGGACAAAAAGCCGGGGAAGTGACGCCGGTCAGCGTTCCCGCCGTGCATGGCTAGGTCTTCCGTAGCCTTCAGCTCTGCTGGCCGAGGAGCCAGGCGAGGAGCCCCTTTTGGACATGCATCCGGTTGGCGGCTTGCTCGACAACGACACTGCAACTCCCGTCGATGACGTCGTCGGTGACCTCCTCGCCGCGGCGGGCCGGGAGGCAGTGCATAAAGAGAGCGTCGGGGCAATGGCGCATGAGCTCCGCGTTGACTTGATAGGGGCGGAAGGCGCGCTGCCGCTCGAGCTGCTCATGCTCTTGCCCCATGCTCGTCCAAACATCGGTGTAGACGCAGGCGGTCTCTTGAACGGCCGCGACCGGGTCGGTCGTCTCCTCGATCTCGGCGTTGGGGAGGATGTCGCGGAGGTGGCTGCGGAAGCGGTCGTCGAACTGGAAGCCCGTGGGGGCCGCGAGGACAAACCGCATCCCCAGCAATCCGCACACGACCGCCAGCGACCGGGCGACGTTGTTGCCGTCGCCGACGAACGTCAGCGTCAGGCCGGCGAGCCTGCCGACGTGAGCGCGAAGCGTGTAGAGATCGGCGAAGGCCTGGCAGGGGTGGCAGGCGTCGGAGAGGCCGTTGATCACCGGCACGCTCGACGCCGCGGCCAGCGATTGGATCGTCTCGTGGGCCTTCGAACGGCAGACGATGACATCGACGTATTCGCTCAACACCCGGCCGAAATCGGCGACGCTCTCGCGCGATGACGAGAAGCCCGCCTCGGCACCGAGGAAGACGGCGGCGCCGCCGAGATGGACCATGGCCGCCTCAAAGCTGACCCGCGTGCGCAGGCTCGGCTTCTCGAACACAAGCCCGAGGACGCGGCCGGGGAAGAGCGGCTCGCGCAGACCGGCGTCGAGCTTGGTCTCGAGGTCTTTCGAGATCGCAAACACGGCCTCGATCTCGTGGGCCGTGAGGTCTTCGGGAACGATGATGTGACGGAGCATGATGGCAGTCAGGCGCGAGAGGCAACCTCGACGATCGCGTCGCCGAGACGGTCGCAGCCGTCGTGGATCTCCTCGGGGGTGATGTTCATCGCGGGGAGGAGACGGATCACGCGCCCCTGCGTGCAGTTGACGAGGAGGTCCTTCTCGAGGCATGACTCGACGACCGGCGCACCGTCGATCGCTAGCTCGACGCCGATCATCATGCCAATAACGCGGACGTCTCGGATGGCGTCACAGCGATGCCGGAGCGCCTCGAGCCGCTCGCGGAAGAGCGTTGCTGCGGTGCCGACATGGGCGAGGAGCCCCTCGTTCTCGATCATCTCGATGGCGGCGATCCCGGCCCGAGCAGCGATGGGATTGCCGCCGAACGTGGCAGCGTGCATCCCCGGGCGGAGGTGCCGGGCGAGCTCCGGGGTCGTCAGCATCGCGCCGCCGGCCACCCCAGCGCACAGGCTCTTGGCGAGCGTGATCACATCGGGGCGGACGCCGAAGTGCTGGTAGCCGAACCATTCTCCCGTCCGACCGCAGCCCGACTGGACCTCGTCGAAGGCAAGAACGAGATCGCGCTCGTCGCACAGACGCCTGAGCCCCTCGAGGAAGCCCGGCGGGGCGGGGACAAGGCCCCCCTCGCCGAGGATCGGCTCGATGAGAATGCCGCCGGTGTGGTCGTCGACGAGCTGCGCCACCGCGTCGAGATCGCCGTGGGGGGCGTACTGGAAGCCGGAGAGCATCGGCCCGAGGCCGTTATGGTATTTCGGCTGGGCGGTGGCTGTGACGCTGCCGAATGTGCGGCCGTGGAAGCCGCCGCGGAAGGTGATGATCTTGTACTTCGCGCCGTCGGTGCGGAGGCGGATGAGCTTGATCGCCGCCTCGTTGGCCTCGGTGCCGGAGCTGCAGAAGAAAGCCTGGCCGCCGAAGCTCCGCTCGGAGAGGAGCCGGGCCCATTCCCCTTGGGCCTCGGTGTACCAGGTGTTGGGGACATGGATCAGCCGCGCGATCTGATCCTGCACCGCCTTCACGACCGGCGCCGGGCAGTGGCCGAGAAGGTTGCATCCCCAGCCGGGGAAGAGATCGAGGAACTCGCGCCCCTCGGCATCCCAGACCTTCGATCCGACGCCGCGCTCGAGGCAGATTGGGAAGCGCTTGTAGTTGGGGACGACATACCGGTCGAAGGTGTCGATCACCGCTTTTGTGGCGGCACCGTGGGTGTCGATGGTGGCCATACGGAGCTCCTAAATTGGGGACACTGGAGTCGTCGGAACCGGGAGTGGGGAAGAGCGGATGGAATCGACACGTGCCGAGGAGGGCTACGAGGTGCTCCCCGCGCGGAGCGAGGAGGCGAGGGCATCGTCCCGGACCAGCTCGGTGCCGACGCCGCTGGTGGTGTAGATCTCCAGAAGAAGCGAATGGCGCAGCCGGCCGTCGATGATGTGGATCTTCTTGACGCCCTGCTCGAGCGTTTCCAGGCAGCCCTCGATCTTGGGGATCATGCCGGCGGCGATCGTACCGTTGGCGATCAGCCGACGGGCCTCGCTGGCGGTGAGGGAGTGGATCAGGCTCTCGGGGTCGTTGACGTCGACGAGGACGCCGGGGATGTCGGAGAGAACAACGAGCTTCTCGGCGCCGATCGCCGCGGCGACGGCGGTGGCCGCGGTATCGGCGTTGACATTCAGCTTGCCGCCGTCGGGGCCCAGCGCCATCGACGGGATCACCGGTACCTGGCCGGCGTAGGTGAGGTTGTCGATCGTCAGCCGGTCGACGCGCGTGACCGTGCCGACATGGCCCAGATCGATGGCCTCGCCGCCCGGCTCGGCGAGGGACAGCCGCTCGCCGAAGAGGACGTTCGTGGAGAGGAAATTGAGCGACATCGCCCGGCCGCCGTATTCCTCGAGCCGGGCGACGAGGTCATGGTTGAGCTCGGTGGCGAGGACCTTCTCGACAATTCCCAGGGTGGCATCGTCGGTGTAGCGTCGCCCCTGGACAAAGCGCGGGGCGAGCCCGGCGTCGTCCATCGCCCGGCTGATCGCCTTTCCACCACCATGGACGACCACGACGCGCATCCCGAGGGTCGACATGAAGACGATGTCGACAAGGAGATGGCGGAGGGAATCGGGGTGCTCGACGACACTGCCACCGAGCTTGATGACGGTGGTCGTATCGCGGAACTTGCGGATCCACCCGAGTGCCTCGATGAGGGTGTCGGCTTTTTGGATCGCCTTCTGCTGAGCCTTGACGGCGGAGGGGAGGGTGGCCACGAAGAGGCTTTCCGGGAATGGCTGAGACCCTCTATCGGCGCGCGGAAAGCCGCCGGGGGCGTCGCGGAAAGGGAATGAGTGTACCAGCGCCGAAAGCGCACTCCCACGGGTTTTTGTGGCCGTGTTTCCAGCCCCGGCCGAAGGGGGCCGGCGCCGGGGGGAGCGCGGGGGGCGACTTGACGGGGCGGCCGGAGATGCTAGCATCGTATCTGTTTTACACATGACACCACTTGTCATCATCTGTTTTTTTGAATCCGAGCAGCGGTTGGTGATTCGGTCGTCGGAACACCCCTCCGGGGCGTGAATCGCTCGACCACACCCGGTCGCCCGCCCGGAATTGCGGCCAGTCGCGGCGGCGTCCATGACCCTCAAATCCATCAGCCTCAAATCGCTCAAGGTGTTTTGCGACATCGTCGTCCGGCGGAGTTTCTCCAAGGCCGCCGAGGACAACGGGCTCTCGCAGTCCGGGGCCAGTCAGGTTGTGAGCCAACTCGAGCACCGGCTCGGGGTGCAACTGATCGAGCGATCAAAACGACCTCTTTCCCCCACCAGAGAGGGGCAAGTGTTTTTCGAAGGGTGTCGGAAGTTGGTCGCCCGGTATGACGCGCTCGAGGATGAGGTCCGGACGCTCCACGAGGAGGTTGCCGGCAGGGTCCGCGTGGCGGCGATCTATTCCGTCGGGCTCCACCATATGAGCCGGGCCGTGCAGGAGTTCACCGCCCTCCATCCCCGGGCCAACGTCCGCCTCGAATATCTTCATCCCGACCGGGTGCTGGAATCGGTTGAGAGCGGTCAGGCCGACCTCGGGCTCGTGAGCTATCCCCGCAGCACGAAGACCCTCGAGGCGGAGCCGTGGCGTGAGGAGCGCTTCGTGCTCGTCTGTGCGCCCGGCCATCCGTTTGCCTCTCGGTCCTCGGTCCGGCTCGGCGACCTCGATCACCGCGCGCTCGTCGGCTTCGACCCCGATCTCGTCATCCGACACGAGCTCGATCGCGTCCTCGCAGCCCACGGAGCGGAGCCGGATGTTGTGTTGGAGTTCGACAACATCGAGACGATCAAACGGGCGGTCGAGATCGACGCGGGCGTCGCGCTCCTCCCGGAGCCGACGGTCGGGCGGGAAGTGGCCGCCGGATCGCTCCGCGCGATCCCGCTCGACACGCCTGCCGGCAGCGACCTTGTCCGCCCCCTCGGCATCATCCGGGTCCGCGGCAAGCCGCTCCCGCCAACGGCCGGACGGTTCCTCGCTTTCCTCCGCCAGCAGGGGGGTGAGGCAGTCGCCCCTCCCCTCCCGGACGAGGTGTTGATGCCAGCCCCCAGAGTCCGTCGTTCCCGGGCCGCCACCGCGGCCCCAACCTGATCCCCACGAAGCCGGGGCCCATGAAGCCGGGGCCCATGAAGCCAGAATTGATCAGCCCATCCCGGCATTGGCTCCCTGTCCGAGCGCTCCCAACTGTCTTTTATTGATCGATCGATGCTTCCCGCCCGCCCGTGATCCGCCCTCCAGTGCCTCCGTCGAGCATGCCATGACACGCATCCCAGATTCCCGCCCCTCCGCTGCTCCGATGGCCCGCGGTGTCCGCACCGCGCCGCGGGCCCGGGGCCTCCCTGCGGCCGAGGGGCTCTACGATCCCGCCAACGAGCACGATGCCTGCGGCGTTGGGTTTGTCGTCAACATGCATGGGCGGCGCAGTCACGAGATCGTCCGTCAGGGGCTCGAGGTGCTTGAAAACCTCACCCACCGCGGGGCCTGCGGGTGCGATCCGCTCACCGGCGACGGGGCCGGCATCCTCATCCAGATGCCGCAGGAATTCTTCAACGCCGTCACGCCCCAGGCCGGCATCCGCCTTCCTGCTCCTGGCGACTGGGCCGTCGGCAACGTCTTCCTCCCCCCGGCGCCTGAGGAGCAGGAGAGCGCCGAGGAGTTCTTTGCCCGGCTCTGCCAGGAAGAGGGGCAGGAGTTCCTCGGCTGGCGCACCGTGCCGGTCGACAACCGCTCCATCGGTGCCACGGCCCGCGAGGTCGAGCCGATGGTTCGGCAGGCGTTCGTGGGGCGAGGGAAGAAGACGCCGCGCGACCAGTTCGAGTGGAAGCTGTTTGTGATCCGCAAGCGCTTTGAGATCGAGCTCGGCGAGCTTGGCCTCACCGGCCAGACCTTCGCCTACGTCTGCTCCCTCTCCGCCCGGACGATCGTCTACAAAGGGCTCCTGCTGGCCGATCAGGTCGACAAGTTCTATCCCGACCTCTCCGACGCGCGGATGGTGTCGGCCCTCGCTCTGGTCCACCAGCGCTACAGCACGAACACCTTCCCCACCTGGGATCTCGCCCATCCGTTCCGGTTCCTCGCCCACAACGGCGAGATCAACACCGTCCGCGGCAACATCAACTGGATGCACGCCCGCGAGAGCATGCTCGCCCATCCGGTGTATGGGCCCGACATGAAGAAGATCCTGCCGGTCGTTCGCGCCGGCGGGAGCGATTCGGCGACCCTCGACAACGTCCTCGAGATCCTCGTCCTCGGCGGCCGCCCGATCGAGGAGGCGGTCAGCATGCTCGTCCCCGAGCCATGGAGCGGACACGAGACGATGGCCGACGACCTCAAGGCCTACTACGAATATCAGGCCTGCCTGATGGAGCCGTGGGATGGCCCGGCGGCGCTGGCCTTCACCGACGGCATCCGGATTGGCGCTACGCTCGATCGCAATGGACTGCGGCCGGGGCGCTGGTGGCAGATGAAGGATGGCCTGGTGGTGATGGCCAGCGAAGCCGGGGTGTTGCAGCTCTCCGCCGCCGACGTCGTCCGCAAGGGGCGGCTCCGTCCCGGGCAGATGTTCCTCATCGACACCAAGGAAGGGCGGATCATCGAGGATGACGAGATCAAGCGGCAACTTTCCGGCGCCCAGCCGTGGCGGGAATGGATCAGCTCCCGTCAGGTTCGCCTCGATGCCCTCCCCGAACCGGCCGATGTCGGCGAGGTGACTTCCTCCCGTGCGGTTGAGCAGGCCGAGTTGACCCCCTCCGGCGGCACGTCTCCCCGGGCGGTCGATTCCTGGCATGCCGCCGGGGTGGCGGGGGAGCGCTCGAGCCTCCTCGAGCTCCAGCGGCTCCACGGCTACACGCTCGAGGATCTGAAAGTGATCCTCGCGCCGATGGCAACCGACGGCGCCGAGCCGCTCGGCTCGATGGGCAACGACACCCCGCTGGCGATCCTCTCCGACCGGCCGCAACTCCTGGCCAACTACTTCAAGCAGCTTTTCGCGCAGGTCACCAATCCCCCGCTCGACGCCATCCGCGAGGAGATCATCACGTCGATGATCACGACGATCGGCAGTGAGGGGAACCTCCTCGACACCAGCCCCGAGCAGT
>CAMBFA010000140.1 GCA_945865325.1 Candidatus Kuenenia stuttgartensis | reverse complement strand
GGGCCTCGCGACAGCCGCTGCGCCGGGCTGCTATCCTCTGGAGAGTGGGCAGGGGGATCGTGCGATCGGTTCGCGCGCCTCCGGTGCCCTTCCCCCGCCGGAGTCCACCGATGCGCCGTCCGCTGTCGACCCTCTTCCTTCTCGCCGCGCTCGCCGTTGTGCCGGGCATCTCGCCCCGCGCCGACGTGTCGCTCAATAACATGTTCGGCGATCACATGGTTCTCCAGCAGGGGATCCGCAACAAGGTGTGGGGGAAAGCCTCCCCGGGTGAAGCCGTCACCGTCACCCTCGGCGGCCAAAAGCACGAGACGAAGGCCGGTGCCGACGGCGCTTGGCAGGTGATGCTCGACCCGGTGAAGGAATACGGCGGCCCGCATGAATTGACCGTGAAGGGAAACAACACCGTCACGTTCCACGACGTGCTGATCGGCGAAGTGTGGGTCTGTGCCGGCCAGTCAAACATGCAGTGGAGCGTGAACGCATCGACCGATTCCGATCTCGAACGGGCAGCGGCGAAGTTCCCGCAGATCCGCCTGATCTCGGTGCCGCAGGTCGGCACGCAGGATCCGCAGTGGAGCTTCCAAGGCTCGTGGCAGACCTGCACCCCCGAGACCGTCGGCAACTTCTCGGCGGTCGGCTATTTCTTCGGCCGCCAGCTCCATCAGACCCTCGGCGTGCCGGTGGGGCTGATCAACAACGCCTGGGGCGGCAGCGCCGCCGAGGCGTGGGTGAAGCGGAGCTCGCTGGCCGCCGACGCCCGCTTCAAGCCGCTCATCGAGCGGTGGGAGAAGACCGAGGCCGAGTATCCGGCCCAGAAGGCGGCCTACGACAAGGCGATGGTTGAATGGAAGGCGGCGGCCGAGAAGGCCAAAGCGGAGGGGAAGCCTGCCCCAGGGCAGCCGGGCAATCCCGATGGCAACATGTTTGGCAACCACCGCCCCGGCAACATCCACTCCGGCGTGCTGACCCCGTCGATCGGCTACGGGATCCGCGGCGCGATATGGTACCAGGGGGAATCGAACGCCGGCCGCGCCTACCAGTACCGCGCCCTCTTCCCCTTCATGATCAAGTCGTGGCGCGAGGAGTGGGGCGTTGGCGACTTCCCCTTCTACTGGGTGCAGCTGGCTGACTTCAACGCCGAGCAGCCCCAGCCGGGCGAGAGCGCCTGGGCCGAGCTCCGTGAAGCGCAGACGATGACGATGAAGGCCCTGCCGAACACCGGCGAGGCGGTGATCATCGACATCGGCGAGGGGAAGGACATCCACCCGAAGAACAAGGTGGATGTCGGCAAGCGGCTCGCCCGCTGGGCGCTTGCCGACACCTACAAGGTGCCTGGCATCCCGGCCCACAGCCCGATCTACAAAGGGATGGAGAAGCAGGGGAACAAGATCGTCCTCACCTTCGAGCACGTCGATGGCGGCTGGCGGCCGTTCGATGTCAACGAACTGGTCGGCTTCACGATCGCCGGTGCCGATCACACGTTCGCCCATGCCAAGGGGAAGATCCTCGCCGATGGCCGGATCGAGATCTCGGCCGAGGGGGTCGCCGATCCCGTCGCCGTCCGCTACGGCTGGGCCGACAACCCGAAGTGCAACATGTACTCCGGCCTCGGGCTTCCGCTGACGCCGTTCCGCACCGACGACTTCAAGGGAGTGACGGCCGAGGCCAACTGACCGCCGCCAACTCCGCGCGGCGGCCCTCGCCATACCGCTTCCGGAAATGGAGCCCTGCGGGCCCGGCCATCGCCGTGATGGCCGGGCCTTTTTTTCCGCGCGGCTCGTGGCAGCCGCCGGCGCTACCGGGTTGTCGTCGTCTTGGCACGGGCGACGGGGAGGGACTGGATGACGTAGACCTTCGGATCGTCGACCACCCACGGGGTGCTCCAGGTCTTGCCGTCGTCTTTCGTGCAGACATTGAAGAAGAACGTCTTGAGCGTCTCGGTCCGGTAGTTGTAGGGGAACTGGGAGGTGATATGGTCGGCGGCGGTGAGCTCGTCGACGCCGGGGCTGGCGTAGTAATGGACCTGCCCGTCGGGGGTGAACGAGAGCCCGAGCGTCCACCAGCCCAGCTCGGTCATCTGCGGGCCGCGGATCTCGCCGCCGTTGCGCCCGCCACGGATTTTGAGATAGGCCCCCTCCTCCTTCGACTTCGACTCGGCTGCCGTCTCGTAGCAGATGAACATCCCCGGCCAGTATTCCTCGAGGCCGAAGCGCCCCTTCTCGGGATGATCCTCGCCGGTGATCACGGCGTGCGTATAGCAGCCGGAGCGGAATCCAAAAGTCGGGCCGCTGCGCTTCTCCCACTGGTCGATCGGCGGCAGGTAAACACGGGCCACGACGCTCGGCGAATTGCTGACGCGGATCCCCTGCCCGAAGTTGCGCTGCATGTTGTAGATCAGGTCGTCCTGCTCCATCTTGTAGCTGGGACGGCCGGGGATGCCGGTGTTGAGCGAGGCGATCAGCAGCCCGTGTTCGCTCCCCTCGAGCCCGGGGCTCGGCAGCGGCACCCGTTTGACGACGTCGGGGGTGCCGCGCTTCATCCCCTCGAACCAGCGGTTGTTGACCGATCGGCCGACCGGCTCGCGAACCCGCTTGTCTTGCTCCTCCGAGCTCTTCGGGTGGCGGTAGTTCCAGCTCCACTTCTCATCCTCGAAATCGTCACCGATCGCCTCGACGACGGAGCCGCTACCGGGGACAAACGTCACGTCGGTGGCGACCGGCGGCGGGCCATTGAAGGCCTTCGGCAGCGGCCGCTTGAGGAGGGCGCGCAACCGGTTCTGCGCGGCCGCAGGCTCGGCTCCACCGAGGACCGTGCCGATCGCCACTGCCACCACGACCACCCCCCACACCGTGCACTTCATGGCCATTGGTCCCTTCGTCAACTCGCCCCACCGGACGTCCGCCCCGCCCCCCTCGGGCGGCCCCCGGGGCGCGCGGTCCCCAGTAGTTCGGCTATCGACGGATCACCGCGGCGGCATGGAACCCCTTCCCCGCAGACGTGGGCATCGCCCCTCCCCCGCCCGGAGCGCCTCCGATCCCCCGCCACGCCGACCGGCGTGGCTTTCCGGTTTTCCCCAAGCTTCCAGCGGGGAACGATCGGCGGAGAAAACCCATCTGGCGACCGCTGGCTCCCCTCCCCTACACACCCGCTTCGACGCCGTGCCGCCCCACCGCCCCCCGGACCCCGTCGCGATGCACTCCAGAAGTCCCGCCCGGGTTACCGTCTCCGTCGCGCGGCACCTTACAGCCTTGATGGGGATGGTCACGGCGGCGCAAGGCGCGATCGGAGGCGAGCCGCCCCGATCCGATCTCCGCCCTGCCGGGGAAGTTGCTGCAGCCGCAGCCGATTCCCCCGCAGCGGGCGTGACCGTGGCCCCGGTTCCCCCGCTCCTCCGTGGCCACATCGAACTGCCACCGGAGGTGGGCCTCGTTGTCCGGTCGGTGACGGTCGGTTCGCCGGCCGAACGGGCCGGGCTGCTCGTCCACGATGTCCTCGTTTCCCTCGACGGCAGACCGCTCAAGCTCCCCAAGGATCTCGCCGCCCTGGTGGCCGCCGCCGGGCCTGAAGCGGCGCTGGTCCTCGACATCCGCCGCGCCGGTCAGCGCCGCGCGGTGGCGCTGGCGCCATCCGCATCGCCGGACGGGGAGAGCGTGCCGCCGCAGCCCGGCGCCCCGGCGCCGCTGGCCGCACCCCCTCCCGGCGCGGCGCCAATCCGCGCCGATCAGCCACCGGCAGGCGCGCTGGCCGCCCCCCAGGCGTTGCCGTTTACGCCCCCGGCCGGCGCCAGGCGACTCGGCCCCGATGTGGTGCTCCTCGAAGACCGTGATTGCTGGCTCAAGGTCTACCGCGCCGCCGACATCTGCTTGATGGCCCGCGACGCCCGCGGTTGGCTGGTGTTCAACGGACCGATCGCCACCCCACAGCAGCGCAGCCTCATCCCCAGGCAGATGCGCCAGCGGGTGACACAGTTGGAGATGATGCTCGATGCGGTGGCAGTCGCCCCCCCGCCCGCCGCCACCGTTTCGGCAGCACCACCGCCATCCGCGGCAAGCTTGCCGAGCGAGCCGGCCGGGCCCCCACCGAGCGCTTTGCCGCAGCCGCCCGCCGCCGAGCCGATCACGGAGATCGGACGCCTCGACGTCGATCCGATCGAGATCCGCTGACCGACACCGATGGGTGTCACCAGCCCCCTTCGGCCGTGCGGCTCGTCCACCCGCCGGACGCCGTGGCATTCCCCGGGGGGGCCGACGGCGGTGGCTGGACGGTCCGCCACGGATCGGGGCCGGAGAACGTGGCGCTGGGGAGCTGGATCACCCACGGCCCGGTACCGCGCGACATCCGCACATACGAATCCTCCATCTGCCGGGCTTGGGCCTCGAGCTGGCTGGCTCGCCGCCGGCGCGTCGCCTCGTCGCTCGCCGCGGCGAGCGCTTCTCGCGCGTGTTGCTGCGCCTCGGAGGCGGCGCGGATCGCTTCCTCGTACGACTGCCGCGCCAGCAATCCCTTGGCGTTCTCCAGTGCCGCGGTGGCCGTGCGGACATCGGGCTTCACCCCCTCCGCATACCAGCCAGCCACCTTGCGCAGCTCGCGGTCGGCAGTCTCGATCCCGACGAAGGCCTGGCGGGCAAGACGCTCGTCGTCATCGGCGAGTCTCTCGGCGGAGACCATGGCGGCTTCGGCGGCATCGATCACCTGCCCAGCCTTGGGGAGATCGGGCCGCTGCACCGCGAGCCCACGCCGGGCCACTTCGATGAGACGGTCGGCCACTTGACACTGCTCGTTGGCGCGCACCCGGTCGGTGGCCTGGCTCTCGAGACGGCGCACGAGCGTGCCGACGCGCTGCCCCACGCCGGTGCAGCGCTGCGGCAACGACGCCCGCAGAGCTTCGAGCTCCCCGTGCCGCTGATCGACCGCCGTCTGGCAGCGCTCCACCCAGTCTTCCTGGCGAACCGCCTCCTCGACCAGCGCCATCGCCCGGAAGTAATGCTGCCGATCGGGCCGGGCCGCATCCTGGGCCTCGGCGATCATCGCCCGGGCCCGCGACAGCCCCTCGTCGGCTTTGACGGGATTGTCGGCGACATCGGACCACGATCCGGCGGCATACGCTTCCGCAAGCTGGTCGAGCGTCCGCACCGTGGCGTCGCGCCGGCCGGTGAGGGCCTCCAGCCGCGTGATCGAGCCAGGGAGAAGCTCCGCGACGCGCGCCTTGGCGGCCACGACGCTCTCGAGGAGGGCCATTCCCTCGGCCACAATCCGCTCCGCCTCCTCGACATGCTTCATTGACGCCTCGATCTCGCCGGCGTCGAGGAGTTGCACCGCCACCTCGAGTTGCTTCCGCGCCTGGCCGACATGGACCGACGGGTCGGCGCCCGGTTCGGTGAGGAGCCAGCCCTCGGCGCGCTTCGCGCGGACGCGCTGCTCGAGGTCGTCGGCCTGGAGCGTCGCCTTCTGGCGCCGATCGTCGCTGGCCTCGAAGAGGTCGATTCGCGCGGTCGTGGCATCGAGCCCCCCGCGGGCCTCCTCCATCCGCGCCCGCGCCGCCACCGGATCACGCTCGAGCTCCCCCCGCGCCAGCTCCAAGGCATGCCCGGCTTCGGCGAGCGGCCCGCGGAACGACGCCGCGGAGCGCCCGCGGTGATGGATCCCCTCCAGACGCAGCCCGGCCGCCGTGACCCGGGCGTCGATCTCCCCGGCCATCGAGCGCGCCGTCTCGTGGGCCTTCTCGAGCTCGTCGAGCGGCGCCCGGCATTCCCGCGTGACATCCTCAAGCGTGGGCTTCGCCACCGCGGCATCGAGCATCCGGATCGCCTCGTCGGCCCGCGCCGCCCCGAGTGTTCGCTCCGACTTGATCAACTCGTCGGCCTTCTCCCAGACATCCATCAGCTCGAGCCAGCGCTCGCGGTAGCGGTGGAGCGCCGACTGGACTCCGTCATAGGTGCCGCGCGTCCGACCCTCCATCGGCGTGAGGAAGTCGGGATCGGCGTGGGGGAGCATGCGGTGGCGTTCCTGCTCGGCGTCGAGCAGGTCGGAGAGGGCGACCACCTCGCTCTTGAACTCGGCCAGCTTCTCCCGCGCCTCGCGCGTCCGGCGCGAATGCCTCGACCACTGGACCGCCAGCGCCCCGAGCACCCCCAGCCCAGCCAGCGAAGCGGCGGCCAGGGGGAGCGTGCGCGTGCGAAACACCCGATCGGCCTCCCGCCGCGCCACCTCGCGGTCGCGGCGCTCCTTGACCCACGACTCAGTGGCGTTAACCAGCGCCACGAGGCCGGCATCGATGCGGCCATCCTGGGCCTGCGGCCGGAACGCCTTGCCGATCAGTTCCTCCTCGATCGTCCGCGGGTCAAGACCGCTGCCGGTCTCCAGGCTCCGCGGCGCGTGCATCGCCATCCTGTGCTGGTTGACATCGACGTAGATGAGGACATCCTGCGAGGAATCGAAGGCCGCCCTCGAGGTCCCGGCGGGAACCTCCCGCCCCCAGCGGGCGAGGATCGCGTCGAGGACGTCGCGCGCCGAGCGGTCCCCGTCGGGCCCCTCGCCGACGACAAGCACGCGGTAGTCGCGCCCCGTCTCGCGCTTGACCCGATCGATCGTGGCCCGGAGATCGTCGAACGTATCGGGCACCCCCGACACGAAGACATGCTCGGAAGCATCGGGGGCGACTCGATCGATGACTCCGGCGGCTGCCTCCTCCGCCAGCGCCCGGCCTCCGCCCGGCATGACAGTCATGACCGCGCCGTCGCCGGCCAGGATCGCCCCGGCCAGCACCAAACTGACCGGCAGCCCCACCCACCTCGAATGGGACCAGCGCGTCGGCCCGCGACAGGGAGCGAGACAGGGAGCTTGAATCGTCGGAATCGGGCTGGTCTCCACACGGCCTCCGCAATGAAAAACGCTTCACGGAGCGATGCGCCCCGCCTACGCAGATTCTACGGGCGACGGTGGGGGGCTCAATCGGTCGGCGTGGCGCTCCCGGCGCCGGTGCGCTGGGCCGAGGGCCAAATCACCACCGGGCGCGCATCCGCGCCGGCCATCCCCAGGACGGCGGCAGTCACATCCGGCGGGGCCGCGACGACGATCACTCCGGGGGCGAAGGTGATCATATCGGCGGCAACATCGGCGATTTCAGCGGGATCGACGGGGCAGGCAAGAACGCGCACGCGGTGGTGCCAGCCGACCCGGGCGAACGCCTCCGCCCATACCGGCGCCAGCCCCCCGGCCGTATCGTCGGTCGTCACAACGAGCACCGGCCCTTCCACGCCATCGCGGCGCAGCGCGGCGACGAGGGCCGCAGTGGTCGGATCAGCCGGCAGCGAAGCGGGGTCGGCCAAGGTCAGTTAATTGATTTTGGGTGGGGGGAAGAGGGGCACGCGCGGGGCCGACGGCGGAGCCTGCGGGGCCGACGATCGGCCGGTCTGGGGCAGCCGCGGGGCCTGCCCGGCACCGGGATTCCCACCGGCGGGAGCAGCCAGCGACCCCGCGTTTCCTGCGGCTGGTGCGGCGGGCCTGGCGGTCGCTGAGCCGGGCAGGAGGCTTCCTACCGGTCGGCCGGCGTTGAGAGGCCGCGACGACTTGCTTCCTCCGGTCGGCGGCGTCGAGGGGGCGCCGTAGCCGGGACGCGCCGGGGGCGCTCCGGCCCGCAGACCGCCGGAAAGGAGCCCGGGCCGGCCGTTGCCGGGGGCCGGCGCGGCGGGCATCTGGCGGGCCGCCGACCGCGGGCGTTCCTTACTTCCCAGACTGCCACCGCCGCGCGACGGATCCGCGGCGCCGGGAACGGCGTCGTTGGCGTCGTTGGCGTCGGCAGAATCGTCGGCTCGCGGGAGCAGATCGTCGATGCTGATGATTCGCCGCTTCCGCTTCGGCTCGGTCTCCTTCGCCTCCTCCCGCGGTCGGCCGGTGAGGGGATCGATCATGTCGCGCTCCCGCTGCTGTCTTTCCTCCTCCTTCCTGCGCTCAGCACGCATTTTCGAGCGCCCGATCTCCCCCTCGGCTTCATCGATCTTGCCGTCGAAATTGAGATCGAAGCGGCGGAGCAATTCCTCCCGGGTGAGCGCCGGCGACGAGAGCGGTGCCGCGGCATCGCTCGCGCCCTTCCCCGGCAATGCCGGGGCGGCCGGAGACGATCTGGTGCGGGGCGGGGCCTGCGCGGCGGCGATGGCGGTGAACAGCGAGCCGAAGAGCACGACCATCGTCAGCCCCGCCACGGCCCGATGACGCCGCGACGGCCGGCCGCCCGGTCCGCAGGATCGCTTCAGCCCTTCGACCATCCCTTCGACCATCCCGACGACCATCCGATGCATGGTTTGATTCCGCGGAGGGGAAAAAGGCCCGGGAGGCCTGCGGCACTCACTCTGCTCATCTTACCGCGCCCGACCCGCGCAGCGTCGCCCCCGGTGTCTCTGCTGGCTGTCCGCGGATAACGTCGGCCCCGACCTTTCGAGCTGCGGGACACCTGGTGGAAACGGTCAGGGGGCCCCTTCCCCGGGAAACGCCAGCCCGCGACGGGGCCGCCACACGCTGCGGATGCCGGGGGAGTAGGTGGAGGGCCCACGGGGGCTGAAGACGATGCCCCGCAGATCGGGGGAGAATCCATACAACCCGTTCCGCCAGGAGAGCCAGGTGAAGGGCTGGTCCTCCCAGAGGTGCTCCTGGATCCGGCCATACTTCTCCCCCCGCTTCGTCCGGTCGAGCTCCCGGCGCCCGGCGTCGTAGAGGGCGTCGACGAGCGGATTGGAGTAGCCGACGATGTTCCCCGCCCCCTCCGTTGTCCAATCGCGCTTCGTGGCATCGGGATCGGCCGCGGCCCCCCGGCTCCCGTGCCAGGCCTCGAAGCGGCGCGACTGGGTGCGATCGACGAGGGTGGTCTGGTCGACGACCTGCACGTGCATCCGCACCCCGATCCGCGCGAGGTCGTCCCGGAGGCGCTCGCAGGTCCTGATGCGTTGCGGCTGGTCGGCGACGAGCATCGTGAACTCAAACGGGATCGGCCGCCCGTCGAGGTCACGATCACGGACACCGTCTTTGTCGGTGTCGACCCAGCCGGCGTCATCGAGAAGCTGCTGGGCGCGCTGCTGATCCTGCTCGGTCGCGGCCTGCCGTTTCCGCGGCGCCGCCCAGGAGCCGTCGTGGAACGGGCCGGTCGCCGGATCGTGAAGGCCAGAAAAAAGCTCCCGGAGCATCCAGCCATGATCGAAGGCCAGGGTCATCGCCCGGCGGACACGACGGTCGGCGAAGAACGGCGTGTCGATGTTCCAGGCGAAGAACGTCACGGTCCATTCCGGGGCCGTGACCCTCGTCCATGCCCCGCTTCCCGCCCCCTCCGCGGCGCGCCACTGCTCCGGCGAGAGGACAAGCTCGTCGATTTCCCCGGCCCCGAGCGCGGCAAGGGCCGCGGCCGGATCCTCGATGATCCTGAAATGAATCTCGCGGAAGGAGGGAGGGTCGCGGACCGGCGCCCCATCAAACAGCGACCATTCGTCGCGCCGCCGGAGGACGATCCGCTCCCCGCGGTGCCACTCGACAATCCGGTACGGGCCTCCGCAGACAGGCAGGGCCGCCGGATCACCGGAGAGGAAGGTCGGGTCACCCCGCCAGGTCGCCTCGTGGACGTGACGGGGAATGACCGGGAAGTTGAGGTTCCAGACGTTCGTGGCCAGCGGCTCCCGATGGAAGAAGACGACCGTCCGCTCGTCGTAGGCCTCGACGGCGCGGAGCTGGTCGGTGCCATCCCGGACCCCTGTCTCCGGCAGGTCGTCATCCATGATCACGGCGTAGCTGAAGGCGACGTCGCGGGCCGTGATCGGCGCACCGTCGCTCCACAAAAGATCGTTGCGGAGCACGACCCGATCGATGAGCCCGTCGGCGCTGGTTTGCCAGGAGGCGACTGTCTCCTCCATGGCAAACGGCTCCAACCGGCGGTCGAAGGAGAACAGGCGGAATTCCGTCAGCCCGACAACCTCGAACTCCGCCGGCGTGCTCCGCATGATCGGGTTGAGGCTGACCGGATCGACCCGGAGGTGGCGGACAAGGACGGCCCCGGGATCGGCCTCGCCGGCGGCGGGGAGCCGGGAGAGGGCGGCGACGATCCTGGCGTTGGCCGCGGGGGAGTCGTTCGGTGCGGCCAGGGCGCGCTCGCTCGCCTCCCCGGCGGCAAGCTCGCCCCGGAGGATCGCCAGGCTGTCCTTCACCGGCCGATCGATCCAGACCGCACCGTCGAGCTCGGCCAGGGGAGGGGGCACGAAAGCGACGTCGCGCCCCTTGGCCAAGGCCCGCACCGCCTTCCCCCACCGGCCATCGAGCGCCAGAGTCGTCACTCCCTCCGGCAGCGCCTCGGGCCGCCGGCTACAACCGACCACGGCCAGCAAGGCCAACACGATCCCGATCGCGACGCGTGTCCCAGCTGACAACCTTCCCCCTCCGCCGCCTGGGGCGCTCACTCCGGGAAACGGTGCCCCATCTTCTCGCGCTTCGTCTGCAGATAGCGCTGGTTGAACGCGTGCACCGGCGGGAGGATCGGCACTTGGTCGACGACCTCGAGATCGAAGCCGCCGTAGATGAAGGCGTCGGTCTTCTTGGGGTTGTTGGTGAGGAGCCGGACACGCCGCAGGCCGAGATCCTTGAGGATCTGGATGCCGACGCCGTAGTCGCGGGCGTCGGCCTTGTAGCCGAGGGCGAGATTCGCCTCGACCGTGTCGAGCCCCTGATCCTGGAGCGCATAGGCCCGGATCTTCTCCACCAAGCCGATACCGCGCCCCTCCTGCGGGAGATAGACGAGCACCCCCACCCCCTCTTGGCCGATCTTCTCCAGGGCCAGATGGAGCTGGTCCCCGCAGTCGCAACGGAGGCTGTCGAGGAGGTCGCCGGTGAAACAGGAGGAGTGGAGCCGCACGAGCGGATCGGTGGCGGCGGCGGGATCCCCGATCACGAGGACGATCGGCTGCTGCGACTCAAACTTCACCCCGTAGGCGATGACCCGAAACCTCCCCCAGGTCGTCGGCAGATCGGCCTCGGCGATCCGTTCCACGAGTTGCTCGCGCGTGCGGCGGTGACGGATGAGCTGCTCGATCGAGATGATCTCGAGCCGGTGTTCACGAGCCAGACTCTGGAGCGTCTGCCGGTCGGCGCGGTTGCCGGTGTCGTCGAGGATTTCACAGAGCACGCCGGCCGGCTGGAGGCCCGCCATCCGCGCCAGATCGACGGCCGCCTCGGTGTGGCCGGCGCGGCGGAGCACGCCCCCCTCCTTGGCCACCAGCGGAAAAAGGTGGCCGGGTCGAACGAGGTCGGCCGGCCGCGTCTCGGGGGCGAGGATCGCGGCGATCGTGCCGGCCCGCTCGCCGGCCGTGATTCCCGTCCGCGCGGAGACGTGGTCGACCGGGACGGTGTAGGCGGTGCCCAGCGGCGTGGAATTGGCCTCGACCATCATCGGCAGGTCGAGCCGGCGGGCCATCTCCGGCAGGATCGGCATGCACACCTGGCCGCGGCCGT
>CAMBFA010000139.1 GCA_945865325.1 Candidatus Kuenenia stuttgartensis | reverse complement strand
CCCAGCCACATGCCGGTGTAGCCGGCCCGGAGGTTGATCGCCTGGCTGACCTTGTACTGCCCACCGAACCGCCATTCCCCGATCGGCGAGAAGACAAACTGGTGGCTGGCGGCGTTGGTGGTGTTGCTCTGGCCGACCCCGTAGACCTGGAGGAACAGCGGCGGTCCGGCGATGGTCTGCGGCTGGCCACTGTTGGTGCCGTCGGAGGTGTAGGTCGTCGACGGCGTGAACGTCGCTCGGAGGTAATCGGCCCCGATCCCTTCGGGGAAGTTCGAGCCCTGGTAGAGGTTGTTCTGCCAGTTGAAGGCGGCGGTGAACTTCAGCCCACTTGTGAAGGTGAAGCGGCCGTAGTTGCTCTCGAAGAGCATGCCGAACTCCGGACCCACCATGTTGTTGTAGGTGTTCGTGTTCCACGCCCCGGTCTGGAGCGGGGTGCCGATACCTTGGCCGGTGAGGGTGTCGACACCGGTGATCCCGAGGACGTTGCCGGCCGGGCCCGAGTCGTAGATGATGCTCTGGTTGCCGTTAGCGCCACCGAACTGGCCGCCACCGTTGAGGCCGCCGCCGCCCTGATTGTTGCCACCACCCTGGTTGTTGCCGCCGCCCTGGTTGCCGCCGCCACCCTGGTTGTTGCCGCCGCCCTGGTTGTTACCGCCGCCCTGGTTGCCGCCGCCACCCTGGTTGCCGCCGCCGCCGCCACCGCCGCCAGCACTGGCGTTGTTGAAGGCGTACTGGTTGCTCTCGTAGCCGATGTTGAAGCGGTCGGCGACCTGGATGTACCGCGGGCCGAAGGTGAAGGTGGCATTCGTACCGCTTCCCCGCCGGCCGAGCTCGCGGCGGACCATCATCGCCACGCCACCGCTCTGGATCTCGGTGTTGTTGTTCTGGGTGAGCTTCTGGGAGATGAGGTGATCAGGGGGCGGGCTCTCCGAGGTGATCGTCGTCGTCACGATCGCCTGGCCGATGCCGCCGGTCGTGCCGGTGCCGGAGGCGGTCTCCTGGGTGAAAGTCTGCGTCGGCGACGAGGCCGCAAACTCACTGTTGGTCTGGAAGCTCTGCGATTGGCTCCCCATATCGGTATAGGAGAGGAGCACGCCGCGGTTGTCGTAGATCCAGCCGCCCTCGAAGCGGTTGCCCCAGGCGATCTTCGTCCGCATCCAGCTCGTGTTGAGGTCGAGCTGCATCGGATCGCCACCAAAGATGTAGATGCCACCGATGATGCTGCCCCCCTGCCCTTGCCCCGTCCCACCGCCGGACTGCGCTCCGGCCTGGATGTTGCCGTTGTTGAGCTGGACGAGCGTCTGCGGCGAGATCGGCTGGGTGGGGATGAGATATCCGCCAGTCTGCGTCGTGCCAACCCCGGTCACCCGCGGCACGGTCACGCCGTAGGCAAGGCGGTCGTAGTTAAAGAACAGCCCCTCGCTCGGCTCCGGGAACATCTCGTATTCCTGGAGATCGGGCGGAGCGAAGAGCTGGAAGTCGTAGAAGTCTTGGTCCGGCAGGAGCGGCATCCAGTCCCCGCCACGGGCCTGGGGGACCGGGGCCAGCGGCGCCGCGAGGGCGAGGATGGTCGCCAGCTTGGAGACGAGTCCGGAAACACGCTTGACACGGGGGTGTGTAGCCATCGCTATGTGTCCTGGGGAGCAGGAGCCGTTGTTCCGCAATTGCGGATTGCTCCGGTGGTATCGGTCGTGTCGGGGATCCGAGTTGACGAAACCTGGCAGACCCTGACGGATCGGGGGGACGAAGCGATCCCGGAGGAAGAAAGGCTGGCAGCCGGGGCAACCTCGGGTATTCTCAAGGGACCGCCCCACGCGGCCCCGGACTGCGGCCGTTTTCCGCGGATTCCCGACGTTTCTAGGGAGAAAAGCGATGCAGACCTGCCACGAGGTCTCTCACCACGGAGGCCGCTCCCCGCGGGCCAAGATTTTTTGGCCCTGCCCTGCCGGCCGATGCCGCTGGCTCGTCGTCGCGGTGGTGTGGGGGGGGTGGGGCATTCTCTCGGCTGCCGCGGAGCCGACGCGGGGGAATGCCGTGGCCGAACGGGACGACCCGAAGGCCGATGCGGTCGAGTTCCTCCGTCTCTCCCGCGACGCCAAGGGGGGGCCCGTGTCGCTCGACACGTCGATCGTTCACTACCGGGAGACTGAAGTCTCGGCCCGGGCAGCGGGGCGCCGGACTCCCGTCGAGGTCGATCTCGTCGGCGCCGTCCACCTCGGTGGAAAGGGGTATTACGACACCCTCGACCGCCTCTTCGAGGATTACGACGCGGTGCTCTACGAGCTTGTCGCCCCCGACCACGCCCGTGTGCCGCAACCGGGGAGGAAGCCATCAGGCGCGATTGGCAATGCCCAGCAGGGCCTGACGAAGATGCTCGGCCTCACGTTCCAACTCGACGAGATCGACTATTCCGCAGCCAACTTCATCCATGCCGACATGTCGCCCAAGGAATTCGACGCCGCGATGCAGAAGCGGGGCGAATCGTGGTGGACCATGTTCACGCGTCTGATGCGCGAGGGGGCCGAACGGGCCGAGCGCGGGAAGTCGACCGGCCCCGAGGTGGGGATCGGCGATCTCTGGGGGATGTTCTTCGGGAAGGACCGCGAGGTCCGTCTGCGCCGGATCATGGCGGAGCAGTTTACCGACATGGAGGTGCTGACGGCGGCCTTCGGCGGGGAGGAGGGGTCGACCCTGATCACCGATCGCAACGGTGCCGCCCTCGAGGTGCTCTCGGAACAGATCGCCGAGGGGAAGAAGCGGATCGCCATCTTCTACGGCGCCGCCCACATGGAGGACTTCGATCGGCGGCTCCGGGAGGATCTCTCTCTGGAGCCCGGCGAGGTGGAATGGGTCGAGGCTTGGGATCTACGGATGCCGGGGGAGAAGTGAGTGCTGCAAGCCCGGCGACCGGGCCGCTTTGACTGGTGGCGGTGACCCCAAGCGGGTCAGCGCCGGACAGGGCTGACGACGCGGACGATCTCGCGCGGGACCGACCGGCGCATCGGCCCGGCCCATTCATCCGTCACCCGGCGGAGATGCCGTAGGACGGAATCGTAGCCGATCGCCTCGACCGCTTCGCCGACGATCTCGAGCTCGAGGTCCCCCCGGTATCCGGCCGCATGGAGGTCGGCCACGATTCTATCGAGGGGGAGATCGCCCTGTCCGGGGGGAAGGCGCTCGCGATCGGACGAGGGGGGGCCGATCCGGTCAGCGAGCTTCACGAGGGCGAGGTGTTTGACGACGTCGGGGAGGAGGTCGCGGAGTGTCGCCTCATGGCCGAACTGCCAGAGGTCGAGCGACAGCCGGACCGCGGGGTGGTTGAAACGGTCGACCCACTCCAGGGCCTGGGCGAGTCGCGGTATGAATCCGCAGCCGACCGCGGCAGCGGGATGGTGCGGCTCGAGGGCGAGGGTCACGCCACGGCCGGCAGCCAGGGGAGCGAGGAGCTCGAGCGATTCGCGGAGCAGACGACGGGCGTGCCCCAGGGTGTGGCCGCCGCGGCAACCGGTGTGAACGACGAGCACTTCGGCCCCGATCCGTTCCGCCGTCGCGATCGCCTCGGCGGCGTCATCGACGCTCTCGCGGAACGTGCGTCCGTCGCTTCCGGTGAACCCGCCGGCCCACTGCAGGCTCGAGACCCGGATCCCCGACCGGTCGAGAAGTTTTCGCGTCTGGTCGACGCCGACATCCGAGACCTTCGTCCGCCACAGGGCCACGGCATCGAAGCCGTGGTACGCGAGATGGTCGAGCTCGACCGGGAGCTCCCAGCGGTAGGTCGTCAGTTGGCTGATCGACATCTGCAGGCGCGAGACGCGGGGCATGGGCTCGGACATAGGTCGGATCGATCTCCTGCCAACCGGTGGACAAAAGGCACGCCGCGATGACGGATCAAGGACGGAAGGGGGAAGTATGGAACGCCTCCTCGCAGGCAGGCAAGAGAAGTCGGTGGAGAACGCTCCATCCGCCCGGATGCTTTCCGGACGCCTGTCTTGACCGGGGGGGACGGGCTCGTGATCCGGGGTTGACAGGGCGCGCGGATTCCTCCCTGGCCTGGCGGGACAACCGATCATCGGGCGCCCTTCAATGCGCCGGAAGGAGATCGAGACAGACCACCCGTCCGTTGCCGCGGACGAACAGCAGGCCGCGCGCGATGACCGGTGCTGCCCAGCATGGCGCGACGAGGAGCTCGCGACCACTGGCGGCGTCGACGGGACGGACGCGCGAGAGCTCGTCGTACTTCTCCGCCGTGGCCCGGGCGAGGACGAGGTCGCCATATTCACCGAGGACGAGGAGGTGGCCATCGACGAGGGTGGTGCTCGCGCGCCCCAGGCCCCCCTCGCTCCAACCGACCACGCCGGTGTTCCAGTTCACGCACACCAGTTGGGCGTCGCCGGCGTTGCGTCCGCTCGATCCGTAGACATATCCATCCTGGAGAACGGGGGTGTTCCAGTGGGTCTTGAGCGCCTGACGGGGCCGCGCACCGGGGCGGTCGCGACGGAGCTCGCGGAACGACTCCTTCTCCACCTCAAGGAGGACGCTGCCGGGGCCGTAGCATTCGGAGAGGAGGATCTGATCGCCCGACACGACCGGGCTCGCGGCGACGACGCTGAACAGTTCGTCCGACCGCCACCGGAAGCGATCGAGGAGCTTACCGGTCGCCGGCTCGACGGCCACGAGATCGTCGCGCATCCAGGCGAGGATCAGCGGGCGACCGCCGATTGTGGCGAGCACCGGCACGCTGTAGCTGGCGAGTTGGTTCGTGGCGCGCCACACCTCCGCACCGGTGTCGAGATCGAAGGCCACGAGGCCGCTGTCGAGCCCCTTCACCAGATCGAGGCGTTCGGGAGCTGCCGGGCTCGCCCCCTCCCGGCTTCCCCCCACCTGCACGACGACGAGTGTCCGCTCCTCCGCGCCGACAGCCTGTGGGCCGACGACGAGCGGGGCGGTGCCGACACCGAAGAAATTCTGGATGACGCGGTAGTTGGCGGACGTGTCGACCTCCCAGAGAAGGCTGCCATCGACGATGGCGCGGCACTCGAGCTTTCCGTCCGGGCCGGAGGTGAGGAGACGGTCGCCCGACACCACCGGCTGGGCGCGGGGGCCGCCGTCGTAGCCAAAGGAATCGGTGTAGACGACGTCACGCCCTGCCTCCCACAGGGGGCGCCCGGTCTCGGCCTCGACCGCGCGCAGCCGGAGGCGGTTTTCGACGCGATCAAACAGGAACGCCCGCCCTCCGGCGACGGCCGGAGCGCAATACCCTTCTCCCATCGCCGCATGCCACACGACTCGCGGGCCGGCGGCCCCCCACGGGGACGCGATGCCGACGAGGCTGCTCGCCCCGGTGCCCGCGGGCCCGAGGAACGTCCCCCAATCCTCCCCGGCCCGGGTCGATAGATCGGTGGCCGGAGGGGGATCGGCCGCCGGGGGCGGGGACGATGCCGTGATGAGGGTGACGGCGAGGAGGAGGCGGAGGGCCGTGGGGTGGACCATGGGCGTGTCGGCGGCGGTGGGGGGATGAACCTCGGCGACGCGCCGGCCTGGTACTTTCCGGTCCGGGAAGAATCGCGTACACCAATCGATCCCAGGAACAAGGCTACCGCAGATGGCACGCGACAAGGAAATCAGGGTCGGCGACGGCGATGGCGCGGTGGTCATCCCTGCGCATGAATTGTCCTGGCACTTCGTGCGCAGTAGCGGGCCCGGCGGCCAGAACGTCAACCGGACCAGCAGCAAGGCGGTCCTCCGCTACGACGTGCGCAGCTCCCCTGCGCTGCCCGATCCGGTCCGTCGGCGGTTGATGGCGCTGGTCGCCTCGCGACTGACCCACGAGGGGCATCTCGTGATCACCGGCCAGCGCTTCCGCGACCAGCCGCAGAATATTGCCGACTGCCTCGCGAAACTGTCCGCCCTCGTCGAGCGGGCGCTGCGTCCTCCCGTCGTCCGGCGGCGCACGAAGGTGCCGAAGTCGGCCGTGGCCCGGAGACTGGAGGGCAAACGTCACCGCGGCGCGACGAAGTCGCTCCGCCGTCGACCGGCCGAGTGAGCGGTCCTCCCGGCGGGGCCGACCGGCGGCGATGCTACAATCGTGGTGCTGGAAATGCCCGCTGCAGCGCCACGACGGCGGTCCGACAGTGGGCGTCAACCGAATCCGAGGTGAACCTCCATGGCTGGTGCCCGCGACATCGATTCGCTCCTCAAAGGCTGGGATTTCCAACCCGGAGAGGTCAGTGCCCGGCTCGTCAAAGCCCGCAATGGCCGTGACGTCATCCAGATGCGGGTCGACATGGGTCTCCTCCAGATGGAGACCGATCTGCGGCCTGACGGCCTTCACCCCCAAGGCGCCGAAACCTATTTCGACTACCTCGTGGGGGAGGCCGTCCGCACCGGCGAGCGGTTCCGGCTCACGAAGGAGCAGTGCGCTGAGGCCGATCGCGAGTTCGTCCAATATTACCACCGCCGGATCTGCTGGCTGTCGCTCCGCGAATACCGCCGTGCTGCCCTGGATGCCGATCACAGCCTGGCGTTCATGGACTTCGTTCGTGAGCACTCCCCCGACGAGGAATGGACGCTCTCCCACGAGCAGTACCGACCTTTCGTCCTCTTCCACCGTGTCCAGGCAACGGCGCTGGCAATCCTCGAGGAGAAGGGGGCCGCATCGGCGATCCGGGAGATCAACGTCGGCCTCGACGAGTTCCGCGCTTTGTTCGCCCGCTACGACGCGGCCGAGCAGTTCTCCGACGACGAGCTTGTCCGTCGCCTCGAGCAGATGCGCGAGAGCGTGAGGACGAAGTACGAGGTGGGGCAGACGCTCGAGGAGCAACTCGCTGCGGCGGTCCGGGCGGAGGATTACGAGCTCGCCGCGTCTCTCCGCGACCAGATGCGGTCGCGGCCGGCCGTGGCGGGAGAGGATCACGCCGGGGGGTTCGGTGACGATGGCCCCGACGACGGCCTCCCCCGGTTCGACCACGCCAACCCGGACGGGTGAGTGCCTCCGGGGAGCTTGGAGCCGGCATCCGTCAAAGTCTGCCGGGGCCGCACCGTCGCCCCTCCCCTGCCCACCCTCAAGCCTTTCGACCCGGCGCGACGATGGAAGAAATTGCAGGTCACCCAACTTCCCTGGGGGCCGCAGTTCGCCTGTCCGTTGCAAAAATTGCAGCGCACGGTGGCGGCGGCAACGGGGATGGGAAGTCTGGGACGACTGTTGCGGCTCGCACCGGAGTTTGGAGACCCGGTCTCCAACGGCGTGCCATTTGCACATTACCTTCCTCACGCCGGCCGGGTGCCGGTGAAGCATCCCTTCTCCCACGGGAGCCCTCCCCATGCCAGCCATCCAGCCGAATGTCACCAGCCGTCGCGGCCCCCTCCAGGGCTCGAACGTTCAGGGCTCGACCTTCGTCGTCATGGTGGGTGACGACGCGTGCACCATCCGCGCCACCGGCGTCTGCTCGATCGCCGACGTCCTCGCCGTCCCCGAAGCGGAACGGCTCGGTTGGGAGGAAATGGAGTCGCTCGGGGTCGTCGACGCCCTTGACGGGGCGGAGGAACCGCGGTCGCTCGGGGGCGGGATGATCGCGGCCCCGCGTCTTCGGCGCAGGCAACGGGCCGTTTCGTCACGGGCGATGTTCTTCTCCGGCCCGCGTGGCTGACCTCCTCCGGCAGGAGGCGGGCCCATGGAAGGCTTCGTCGGGGGAAGGGTAGACTCTTCGCTGCGAGCGCAGGCATGTCTGCCCTGATGCGGTCGCCACCCGGGCCGCGTTGCCCGGGTGACGTCGGGCCCCCAGCACCCCCTCCATGCCACAGCCCCTCCAGATCGCTCCCGGCGAGAAATGCCGGCTTGAAGACTTCGACCCCGCTTACCACGAGGGGCTCGAGAAGGAACAAGCCGAAGCCGAGACCCGCCAGCACTGCGAGAAACTCGACGAGCTCGCCTACCGGCTGTTTGCCGAATCGAAGCGGGCGGTCGTCGTCGTCCTTCAGGGGATCGACACCTCCGGGAAGGACGGCACGATCCGGATGCTCGCCGGCGGCATCAGCCCGCAGTGCCTCGAGGTGGAGAGCTTCAAGGCCCCGAGCTCGCTCGAGCTTTCCCACGATTTTCTGTGGCGCGTCCATGCCAAGGTGCCGCCGCACGGGAAGATCGGGATCTTCAACCGCTCCCACTACGAGGATGTGGTCGTTGTCCGCGTGCGGAAGCTGGTTGCGAAGGAGGTGTGGAAGGGACGATTCGCCCAGATCGATGCCTTCGAGAAGCTCCTCCACGAGGGGAGAATCGAGTTCGTGAAGTGTTTTCTCCACATCAGTCGCGAGGAACAGGCGAAGCGGCTCGAGGACCGTCTCAAGGATCCGAAGAAACAGTGGAAGCTGGGGCCTGCCGACCTCGAGGACCGTCTCCTGTGGGACGATTTCACCGCGGCCTACGAGGAGGCGATCACGAGGTGCAACACCCCCGAAGCGCCCTGGCACATCGTGCCGGCGAACCGGAAGTGGTACCGCAACCTCGTGGTGGCCCGCATCCTGCGCGAGACCCTCGAGAGGCTCGATCCCCACTTCCCTCCCTTCGATCCCACCCTCCTCTCCCGTCTGACGTGAGCGGGGATGCGGCGACCGCGTGGCCGGCGCCGGTGCTCCGCTCTCCCCGCTCCCCCGGAGGTTTTCCATGAATGGCATCCCGCTCCTCGATCTCGACACCTGCCGGGTGAGGCAGCGACGCCTCCGTGAACGCCTTGCCCCCGCCGCGCCCGATCTCGTCGTGATCACCTCACCGGAGCATGTCCAGTACCTCACCGGACACCGTTGGGACTACCGTTGGGGACGCTCACCCCTGGCGGCGATCGATGCCGCCGGAGAGCTGCTCCTCGTCTGCCCCGACAAGGTCGTCGATGCCGCCGCGGCCGACGATGTCCGCACCTACGAGAGCAAATGGCGCTCGACGCTCCGGCTCGACCAGCGCCAGGCCTCGGCAGCGGTGCTCGCCGATTCGCTCTCCGACCGGACGGCGCCGCGGCGCGTCGCCGTGGAATACTCCGCCTGTTGTCCCCACGTCACCCGCCTCTTCCCCGATGCCGAGCTGGTCGATGTCGATCCCCTGCTCTGGGATCTCCGCCGTCGCAAGGATGCCGACGAGCTCGGGCTCCTGCGGCGCGCCACCGATGCCACCGGGGCGATGTATCGCACGGCCCGCGCGATGATTGAGCCGGGCGTGAGCGAATTGGCAGTCTTCTCGGCCCTCCAGGGGGCGGCGGTCGAGGCGTGCGGTGAGATGCTCACCGATACGGGGAACGACTACGCCTCGGGCGTGCGCGGAGGCGCTCCACGGGCGCGCGGCGTCCGGGCCGGCGAGCTTTACATCCTCGATCTCGGCCCGGCTTACCGCGGCTACTTCTCCGACAACGCCCGGACGGTGTCGGTCGATCGTCGGCCGACCGACGCCCAGGCGGCGGCGTGCGAGCGGGTCTGCGGGGCATTTCAGATCGTCGAGCGGATGGGGCGGCCGGGTGTCCGCTGCCGCGACATCTACGCCGAGGTCCACGCTTGGCTCAACGGCGTGCCGTCACTCGGGTCGTGGAACAGCCACCTCGGCCACGGCATCGGGCTGTTCGTCCACGAGACGCCTCATCTGAATCCCTCGTGGGACGACACGCTCGAGGAGGGGGACGTGATCGCGGTGGAGCCAGCGCTCTACGGCCCCGATCTCGGCGTCGGCATCCGGATCGAGAACGACTACCTTGTCACTCCGACCGGCCTCGAGTTGCTCTCGCCGTTCCCCCTTGGACTTGTCGATTGATCGGCAGGGCTGCCGTGGCCGAGACGGTGACCGTGACGACGGCCGGTCAGCGACGCCGCAGCGGCGCCGGTTCAGCGGCTACGGTTGCCCTGACCACCGTGATTGAGGCATCGGCCGGCACGACGTTGTATTCCTCGCCGTCGCCGCACCAGGCGACGCCCTGATAGGGGATCGTTCCGGCGATGGTGCAGACGGCCACGATCTCGACTTCGACGCTCTCGCCCTGGGGAAGTCCGGCGAGGCGTTCGAACATCACCGATCCATCGGCGGTGAAGCTGCCGAGGCGCCCCCGGATGCCGAGCGGTTCGAGCCCGACGCCGAAGTGCACGACCGGTGTCACGTCGGTGGCTGCGGTGGTGCCGCTGTTGGTGACGGTGAGGTGGAGCGTCACCCGTTCGCCGAGCGGGATGGAACCCTCCGGCCCCGTCATCGTCACCTCGATGCAGGTTGCCGGGGCCAAAGTGGCGTCTCCATCGTCGGCCAGATCGGCGAGGGTCGCCGGTGCGTTGTCGGCGGCGAGAATGCCGTCGGTGTCGGCGACGAGCAGGTGGTTCGGGGTGGAGAGCGGCTCCGGTTCCGCCGTGTCGTTTCCGGAAGTCAACGTCGTGTCGGCTGCATCGGCAGCGGCATCAGTCGGGGGCTTGGCGACGATCGCCCTGGAGACGTCCGGCTCGGTCCCACGCTCGGCGTCGAGTGGTCGCGTGCCAATCGACTTGGTCGCCAGGGCGCGGGGGGTGGTGGTGCCGTCGGAGGGTCCCGCGACGGAACGACGGGGGGTGACCGGGTCTGGATGGGGGAAGAACCCCAGCGGGCGAGGGAGGTTCGCCAGCGTTGTTTGCAGGGCGTCGCGGATCGGGCGACGGACGATGGGCGGCGAGGGACGGCGGGCCGGCTGGCGCGACGGTGTCTGCAGGGCCGGTGCGGCCGGTGCCGCTGCCCCGACCGGCGTCGGCTCCGCCGCCGGCGCCGGCATGGCGGTCTCCTCGGCGGTGGTCGCCACCAGCGACGGCACATCGGCGGAGAGCCCCGAGTCGACGTCGACCTCCCCTGCCCCGTCGCTGTCGGCTGAGGTCGGTGAGGCTGTGGCCCCCCCATCGTCACCGGTGGCGGTGAGGGAGTCACGGTCGTCGACGGCGGTGGGCAGCGCTTTATCAAAGGGGAGCGCGGCGACGATCAGGTCCGGCCCGGCGTCGCCGCTCCCCTCGCGCGCAAGGTCGGCATCGTGGCTGAGTGTCGAGGGAGCAGCAGTCGGATCGACCGGGTCGACGACGGCCACGGTATCCGCGGCCTCGGCGGCGGCCGGGGGCTGGGTCGCAGCCGGGAGGCGCTCGTCCGCCGGGGTGGGCACAGCCTGGGGAGCGTGGCGACGCGGGGCCCGGTTGGCTTGCATCGCGGGGCGTGGGGCCGGCACCAGACCGAGCGCCCGGGGCATGTTCTCGAGCCGGGCCTGGAGGCGATCCAGCGGCGTCATCGCCGGCCGGGGGGCACTCAGCGCCCGGGGACGCTGGGAATGGACCTGTCGGTGCGGCTGCACTTGAACGGCTGGGCGGACGGCTGGGGCCTCGGCCTCGGCCACGGCCTCGGTGGAGGTGGTTTGGGGCGCGGCTGCCGTGCCGGCAACGGTAGCATCGATAACGGTGGCATCGATAGCGGTGGCATCGATAACGGTGGCTTCGGCAACGGCGTCGCTGGCGGGTGTGGCGACTGGTTCCTCGGCCATCCCGACAGCGGCGATTTCCTCAGCCGCTGGTTCCGTCGACGGTGGCAACCCGTCGGTCGCTTCGGCAACCGTAGCAACCGAATCGCTCCCGGCGTCGAAAGCGG
>CAMBFA010000138.1 GCA_945865325.1 Candidatus Kuenenia stuttgartensis | reverse complement strand
GTGCCCGAGAGGAGCGACTTCACCGCCGCCCACGGCCGGCGCCACGGATCGCTCACCTCGCGCAGCCTGCCGCCATCGACGACGAGCGCCCCCGGCTCAAACCAGCCGAATCGCAGCGCCGCCAGATCGAGCTGCCGCCGCCCCTCTGGGTAGGCCTCGAGATAGACCTGAAAGCCACGGTCGATCTGAAATCCTTCGAGCGCATCAGTGGCCACTCTGCCCCCGGGGTGATCACCCGCCTCGAGGAGGAGCACGCTGCGGCCCACCTCGGAGAGCTCCCTCGCACAAGCGAGCCCGGCAAGCCCGGCCCCCACGATGATGCAGTCGACGTCGGACATGGTGGGCTCAAAGAGAAGCGGAGCAGAGAAAACAGCGCGATTCTAGCTTACTCGGCACGAATCCCTCTTCGCCTCACGACCCCGACCCGTGCAGGACGAGGCATAAAAAAACGGCGGCCGCCCCCAAGAGAGCGGCCGCCGGTTTTGCAATCACAAAAGACCGCCTCAGAGCGGGCGGACGATTGACTGCGTCCGGTAGTAGTCGAGGAGCGTATCGATCGAGAGCACGCCACCCCCCATGCCGCTCTTGTTTACGCCGCCGTAGGGGACGCCGCGCGGGAAGACGTTGTGGGCATTGATCCAGCTGTTGCCAGCAACCATCGACTCGGCGACCCGGTTGGCCCGCGACAGGTCGCTCGTCCAGACGCTGTTGGCGAGGCCGTAGTCGGTGTCGTTGGCCATCGAGACCGCCTCGTCTTCGTCGCCGAACTGGGCGATGTAGGCGACCGGTCCGAAGATCTCCTCGCGGGCGGCGACGTTGTCGAGCGTGCCGGTGAGGAGCGCTGGCTTCACATAGAAGCCGTCGTGGCCGGAGACCTCCGCGGCCCCCCCGACGAGCACCGCCTCGGCCCCCTGGGCCTGCCCCTTCTCGAGGTAGCCGAGGACGCGCTGCCGCTGCTTGGCGTTGACGACCGGGCCCATGGTGGAAGCGTCGTCCATCTGGTAGCCGACATGGACACTCCGCAGCCGCGACTTGCACTCGTCGACGAAGTCCGCGTAGATCTTCTTGTGGACGATCCAGCGGGTGGCGTCGCAGCAGACCTGCCCAGAGTGGAAGGTGATCGCGTTAACGAGGCTCTGCGCTGTCCCGGCGACGTCGACATCTTCGAACACGACCGCCGCCCCCTTGCCGCCGAGCTCGAGCTTGACCGGCACGAGGTTATGGCCGCAGGCCTGACCGACAAGCCGCCCCACCTCGGGCGATCCGGTGAAGCTCATGTGCTTGAGCCCGGGATGCTTGGAGAGGGCCGCGCCAGCGCCGCTCCCCGTACCGGGGATGACGTTGATGACGCCGTCGGGGATGCCGATCTCACGAGCGAGCTGCCCGAGATAGATCGCCGACAGGGGCGTATCCTCGGCGGGCTTGATGACAATGGTGTTGCCGGCGGCGAGGGCCGGCGACACGCCCCAGCCAATCAGAAGGAAGGGGAAGTTCCAGGGGAAGATGAAGCCGCACGGGCCCCAGGCATGGCGAACGGTGCGGGCATCGTGGCCGGAGACGGCCAGCGTCGTGCGGTGCTCGACATGAAGGGCCATGTCGGTGAAGTAGCGGAGGGTGTCGATGAAGTTTTGCACGTCACCGAGGGCGTGGGCGTGGATCTTGCCGGCGTCGAGGGCCTCGATCTGGCCGATGATCGGCTTGTGCTTCTCGACGGCGTCGGCAAGGCGATGGAGAAGAGCGCCCCGTTCATTGGCGGGCATCGTCGCCCAGCCGCTCTTCTTGAATGCATGGGCGGCCGCGCCGACGGCTCGGTCGACATCTTCGGGGGAGAGGCAGCAGAACTCGGCGAGCGTCTTGCCGTTGCCCGGATCGATCGTCTTCATCGTCTCCCCCGCGGAGCCGGCGACGTCCTTGCCCCCCACGATCCCCTTGAGGGGTGCCGACGAGAGGAACTTTTCGACTGCGGGCAGAAGCTTGGACGCGGCCATGGATGGAAACTCCGGGGAACGGGCAGAAAGGGAGGGGCACGGATCGATCGATGACCCCCAAAGCCTCCTATCTTCGGGCGCGACCCCATCGGGATGCAAGCCGGGGGATGCAAGTCGCCCCCCCGCGCCGGCCGCGACACCCGCGCCCCGACACCGTCGACCTGTCAGCGCTCGTCGGCGAGAAGCCGGCCCATCCACCGCCCCGTTGCCTGACCACTGCAGGCGGCCCCCTCGACCCGCGGCCCCTTGAAGGCATCGCCACAGCAGGCGATCGGCGGCGCGGCCAAGGGGGAAATAAAAGGTGCCGGCACGATGACGCGCGGCTGGGCAAACTTCCACCGCTGCAGCGAGCGCTCGACGACCGTTGCCCCACCGATCCAGGCGGCGGCGAGCGACTCGAGCTCGGCAGTCACGGCCGCCGGATCGGCGTCGAAGGAATCGCGGCTGAAGTCGCCGGAGGCATGGATCGTGAGCGCCGGCACGGTCGAGATCCCCTTTTGGAGATTGTCTCCCACCCAGGTAATCGGCCCCGAGGCGAGCTGGATTCCCCCCGGCGGCGGCACCTGCGACGGCCGGTCGAGGACGAGCATGAGGGCGAAGCAGGGATCGTAGTCGATCCCTCGGAGCGTCTCGACCGCCGCGCCATCCAGCGCCCCGAAGGCGTCGCCGGCGGCGAGCAGATCGAGGCTCTGCGGCACCGGGCAGGAGAAGACGAGGCCGCGGGCGCCGAGCACCCGGGGCGCCTCCCCTGCCTTGACCTCAAGCGTCACCGCCAGGCCACCATCGACCAGTCCCACCGCCGCGGCCTGCACGCCAGTGCGGACCTCGACGAGGTCTGGAGGGAGCGTCGCGGCGAGCCGTTTGGGGAGATCGGTCATGCCGAGCGTGCCGCACCAGCGTGCGTGGCCGTCACCAGCCGGCTCGATCGCCCCCTCGGCGTCGGCCAGGCGCGAGAAACCATCGCACCAGGTGCGGACCACACCGGCGGCGTGGGCATCGGCCACCGTCGCCCCGAACGCGCGCGTGCGGACGGTGAAGAATTGGGCACCATGGTCGCAGACAGCCGCACCGATGCGTCGCGTCGCCATCCGCCCTCCGATCCCGCGCGACTTCTCCAGGACGATCGTCCGGCGGCCGGCCTTGGCCAGCTCCGTGGCGGCGGCCAGCCCACTGATCCCGGCGCCGATCACGATCGCATCGACTCGGTCGTCGGTGGCGCTGCTCATCGTGTCACCGCCGGAGCCGGGGCCGGCAGGGGAAAGAGCATCCCGAGCGGATCGTTCGTGGAGGGGACCCTCGTCGAGGCAAGGAGCTCGCCAGCTCCGCAGCCGGCCATCGCCCCGATCACCTCCGCGGCGGCCCGCACGCGGGTGAGCACATGGGTCTTCTCGGGGGGAAACTGGGAGCGGTAGGAGGCGATCGATTCGAGCTTGCGGTCGAGATGGCCGTCGATGTCGACGACGAGGGGAAAGTGGCCGGTGGGGATCTGCGGAATACTGGGGGTGAGGAAGTAGGTGAGGAGTTGCCCAATGGTGTGCACCGGCAGTCCGTCGAAGACGTCGTCCCACTTGCACAACCGCGAGTAGAAGACGGCGGCCTCGGTGATCGCCAGTGTCTGGGCATGATCGGGGGAGGCCAGCGGCGTGCGGTCTCCCAGGCCGAGGACGAGCCGCGGGCGGTGGCGGCGGAAGACCCGCGCCAGCGCCACCCGGATCTCGAAGCCATCGAACAAGCGCCGGTTGGGGAAGCCGAGGTGCTCGCGGTGGACCACGCCGAGGGCGCGGGCCGCGGCGAGGGCCTCGGCCGTGCGCTCCTCCGGCCCGCTCGAACGGGGTGTCGGTTCGCCGTCGGTGAGATCGACGATCCCGATCCGTACCCCCCGGGCCGCCAGGAGCGAGAGCGTCCCGCCACACCCGATCTCGACATCATCCGGATGAGCGCCGACGGCGATCACGTCGAGCGTGCCGGTGCTCCCTCCCGGCGCACCGAGGATCGACGTTCCCCGCGGGAGCACCGGCACGGCGGGGTGGAGGGGATGATCAGAATGGGGCACGGGGCACCGGCGGAGTTCAGGGCTTGGTGGCCGCGATCAGGAAAACGGGATTGAGCGACTCAAACCGGATCCGATCGAGCTGCTCGATCCCACGGGCGATCGTCACGAGCCAGTGGGCCGTGTCGGCAGAGCGCGCCCGGAGAAGGGAGTGAACCGCGGCAAGATTCTCGATACTGTTGCAGGCGGTGACCAGCCGTCCGCCGGACTTGAGCCGCTTCCAGGCCTCCTCGACGAGCATCGCCACATCGCGGCCGCTGCCGCCGACATACACCGCGTCGGGATCGGGGATCCCGGTCCACGCGTCGGGGGCACGCCCGAGCACCGCGTGGAGATTCGTGACGCCGAAGCGCTCGGCATTGGCGAGGATCAGCCGATGATCGTCGGGATCCATCTCGATGGCATGCACCTGCCCGTCGCGCGCAATCCGCGCCGCCTCGAGCCCCACCGATCCACTCCCCGCACCGACGTCCCAGACGATACTCGTGGTGGAGAGACCGAGCTCCGCCAGCGCCAAGCTGCGGACCTCGGCCGGCGTCAGCAGCCCGCGCTTGGGACGCGACTGGAGGAAGGAATCGTCGGGATTGCCGAACAGGCGCGTGCCGGCCTGCCCCGGCTTGTCGATGGCCCGTGACTTCCGCACGAGGATCATGACGTTGAGCGGGCTGAACGTCTCCTTGGCGATGTCGGTGAGGCTCCCTTGGGTGACGCGTTCGTCGGGGGAGCCGAGGTTTTCGCAGACGTAGGCCTGGAAGGAATCGATCCCTTCGTCGAGGAGGGCCCGGGCCACGGCCGCCGGCGGCCACTGCTCGCTCGTGAACAGCCCGACGGTGTCACTGGTGCGGACGCGGTCGATGACCCGCTCGATCGACTGCCCGGAGAGGTTGGCAAGAAAGGCCTCCTCCCAGCCCTCCTTCACCCGGGCAAACGCCAGCTGCATGCTGCTGACATGCGGCACGACCTCGAACCGATCCTTACCGAGCTTGGCGCAGACATACCTGGCGGTGCCGTAAAAGAGGGGATCGCCCGAGGCGATGACGACCACCCGGCTCCCGGCGTGGCGTTCGATCCGTTCGACGAGATCGTCGAGCCCGCTCGACACTTCCAGTCGGCCGGCGATCGCGGCGGGGAGTTGCCCCGCGCACGACTCCGGCCCGAGAAGCACCTCTGCCGCTTCGAGGAGCCGCCGCGCCTGGGCCGTCATGCCGTCGACGCCGTCGTCACCGATACCGACGATCCGGACCTTCTCGTGTCGCGTCGTCACACCACCTCCTCTGGGGACACCCTCAGGAACCGTCCCCAAAAAAAGAGAACCGTCCCCAAAAAAGGGAACAGTCCCCAAAAAAACGAGAACCGCCCCAAAAAAACATCGGTCGGAGCCGGTCAGACCGGCCCCGACCGACGCTGGAAAGAGAACGATTGACCGATCAGGCCTGGAACGAGCTGCCGCAGCCGCAGCTCTTCTTGGCCTGGGGATTGTTGAAGGTGAAGCCGCGCTTGTCGATCCCTTCGTGGAAGTCGAGCGTCGTGCCATCGAGGAACAGGTCGCTCTTCTTGTCGACCACGATCCCGACGCCGTGCTGCTCGGAGCGGGTATCGGCCTTGGGATCGAAGTTCGTGTCGAAGCCGAGGGAATACTGGAAGCCACTGCAGCCACCGCCGGCAACCCCGACGCGAAGAACCGTGTTTTCTTCGTATTTCTGGTCAGCCATGATCTTCTTGACTTCGCTGGCTGCCTTCTCCGTAAGCATGACCGACATGGTGCGTTATCTCCGAGCGGAACGGGAATACAAGGATTTTAGACGACCTCAACCACGCCCAGACAAGCTCCCCCGGATCGACTGCGGTTGAACCGTCGATCGACCGAGGCCGAGAGTTTCTGCATCCGGGAATACGTTTATTCTACCCGGCGGCTCCCGACAGGCAAAGCCTGTGATCCGCCGCTGGCGGCTCCCAGGTGCTCTACCCCCCGTCACCCCCCGAGCGACCGCAGCCGGGAGATCCCAGCGACGACGAGCCGGACGGCCGTCTCGATCTCCTCGCCGGTCGTGAACCGGGAAAGGCCGAACCGCAGGCTCGACCGGGCCTGGTCGTCGTCGAGCCCGAGGGCGAGGAGGACATGGCTGGGGCGAGGCTGCTCCGAGGAGCAGGCGCTCCCCGAGCTGACGGCCAGTCCCTCGGCATCGAGCGTCGCCAGGAGCGTCTGCCCGTCGACGCCGGGGACGCGGACATTGAGATTGTTCACCAGCCGCAGCGGCGTGCCGTCGGCCAGGATCCCATCCAGCGGTGGGCCATTGAGCACCAGCCCGTCGATCCCCGCCGCCAGCCCCGCCATGAGCCGATCGCGGAGCCCGCGCATCTGGGCCATGTCGGCCGCCAGCTCGGCCACCGCCAGCTCCGCCGCCGTCGCCATGCCGACGATTCCCGCGACGTCGTGGGTGCCACTGCGGAGGCCGCGCTCCTGGCCCCCTCCGAAGACGAGGGGATCGATCCGCACCGGCTTTCCCCGCCGCCGCACCCACAGGCTTCCCACCCCCTTGGGGCCATGGAACTTGTGCGCCGAGAAGCTCGCCAGGTCAGCCCCGAGGGCGTCGACATCGACCGGCATTCGCCCCAGGGCCTGGGACGCATCGACATGGAGGAGCCCGCCGCGGGCCCGGACCATCGCCGCAATCGCGCGCACGTCCTGAACGACCCCGATCTCGTTGTTGGCCAGGAGCACCGAAACGAGAAACGTGTCGCTGTCCCACGCTGCGTCGATCGTGGCCGGATCGATCCTCCCGGCCAGGCCGGGGCGCGACTGCGGCACGACCGGCAGCCGCTCAACGGAAAAGCCCCGGCGGGCGAGATGGTCGAGCGTGTCGAGCACGGCCGAATGCTCGGTGGCAAGCGAAAGAATCCTCCCCGGCCGCCCCTCCCGCATCCCGTGCCGCGACGCCGCCCCCTGGAGGGCGAGGTTGATCGCCTCGGTCGCCCCCGAGGTGAACACGATCTCGCGCTGATCGGCCCCCACCGCCGCCGCCATCCGGGCGCGCGACGCATCGACCGCATCGCGGGCCTCGCGCCCCATGCCATGCGTGGCGCTGCCGGCATTGCCGTAGCGTTCCGTCAGCCACGGCAGCATCGCGTCGAGGACGCGCGGGTCGAGGCGGGTGGTGGCGTGGTTGTCGAGGTAGGTCGGCATGCCGGCACGCTGCTTTCATCCGACGCACGGTCAGGCGAGACGGCCGGCATGGAGGGCGTCGAGGGTGATCTGCGACCAGGTCTCGAAGCGCTCGCGGTCGACAAGCAGCTCCGCGAGCGTGGCAAACCCGCAGTCGAGGAGATCGGCCTCGCGCGACGCCACCTCCGGTCGCTCGAGGTCGATCACATGAACGATGCCGAGATGGACGCTCCCCACCGGCGTGGCATCGTCGTTGATCAGGCCAACGCAGCGGGATGTCCAGGCGCCGCCGATCGCCACCTCTTCGTCGAGCTCGCGGCGCATCCCGGCCTCGTAGGAGGCGTCGTCTCCCGCGCCGCCGTCGAGTGTGGAAATATGGCCACCGATCCCCACCGATCGCTTCGCCCGCAGGCGTGCCTCTCCCTGACCACCTCCGCGCGTGTAGGCGAGAAACCGACGGACGCCATCGTCGCCGATCGCGGAGAGGACACAGTAGGGAATCAGCTGCTTGAAGGAGGGATCCTCCTCGACCTTCCCGCGCGGCTGCCAGCAGGTGTGGCGCGGATCAAGGAGGTGGGGGAGGTAGGCGGCGGTGTCGGCACTGAAGCCCTGAAACACCCCCACCCGCTCGAACACCGCCCGCGGCACCACGAGCACCTGTTCTTCATGCGTCTGCGTCATCGGCATCTTCCTCGGGGCACGACGGGGCGAATGCTCGGCATTTTAGCCGATTCGCGCAGCCCCGAAGAATTCACGGAGCATGTCGGCTGCTGCGGGGGGGGGCGTCGGGGGCGGACGCCCTCGACGAACTCAATCCTCACGCCGCGCGTCGGACTCCCGCAAGCTCCGCTCGGGCCGCGGCCAACTCCGCTTCGAGCGCCCGGTAGGCCCGCGACACCACCGCCGCCTCATCGTCGGCGCGGATGCGGAGATCGGTTCTCCGCCGACGGATCTCCTCCACGGTGAGCTCGCCCGGCGTCGCGGCCCGAAGCTTCACCGTGAACTCCCCGTGGACCGTGGGGATGACTTCGTCGACCTCGAGGCCGACCAAGCCGAGGATGCGGAGATCAAAGAGGATCGCCTCAAACACCGCCGGCGTGAACCGCCAGCGGTGACCGCAGAAGTCCGGATCACGCCCCTCCGTGAGCTGCCGCTGCAGACGCGCGTGGGGGGGACGCGGATCGCCCATCAGCATCCGCTCCGGATCACTCTCGGCAAGCCCCCAGGCGACGACCTTCGCGCCGCAGCGGTCGAGGGTCGTGGTCGCCGAGAATTGCCGGAACGCGGCCCATGCCTCGGAGGCTGTCGTGGGGATCACCTCCGCCGCCTCGATCATCCCCGCGGCGGTGGCGGCCGGCTGGAAGCGATCGAAACAGGTGCGCTTGTCGGGGACGATCATCACCAGTACCCCACCCGGCGCGAGGAGGGCCTCGCAGTCGCGGAGGAAGCGGATCGGGTCGGGGAGATGTTCGAAATTGTGACAGCTCACAATCCAGTCGACGAGCCCTGTGAATCCCTGTCCCCGGACGAGATCGAGGAGACGCGACGCATCGCCGACATAATCAACCGGCTCGATCCGCTCGATCTCGGCGGGCTTCGACCCCCTCTCCCGCGCCTTCTCTCGAAGCGTCGACGAATCGTAGCGGTCGACGACGAGCGTCCGGTATCCATCGCGCTTCGCGGCAAGCGGATTGAGAAACGGGCCGATCTCGATGCCGAGCGATCCGGGATGGATCAGGCGGCGAAGGGGGGCGAACCGGTGCTCGAGAGGCGCAGCAGCGACGGTCTGTCCAGCGATGTCGCTCATCGTTGTCGATCTCCCTTTCTGCCACCGAGCACCTGCTGGCGGACGATCCGCCGCGCCTGGCGGGCGAGCCGCGAGGCCTCGCGGCGCACCTTGTCGACCGTCCACTTCCGGGGCTTGAGCGCCGCGACGCCGGTCGCCTCGTCGAGCCGGACATGGACCCGGTGGAGCTCGCCGAGGAGGGCCTCGATCTCGTCGCGCTGCCGGGCAATCTCCGCAGTCCGACTCGCGTCCTCATCAAGGACCTGCCGGGTCGTGTCGGCACAGGCCGCCGTCACGCGTGAAAGCTCCGCCCGCACGGCCGCGATCTCGGCTTCGGCCGCGGCGCGGACCGTGGCAACCTCACGGGCCGCTTCGCACCGGAGAAGGGCCGTCTCGCGTGCCAGGGTGTCGCGCGCCTCCTCTGCCGCGGCACTTGTCTCCGCGGCCGTTCCGATTGCCGCATCCCGGGCAGCCACGGCCTCGACGGCCGAAACGTGGGCGGCGTGGGCGTGGATCTGCGTCCTGCTCGCCCGGGCCCAGGCCGTGACTCCCGTCAAGGCAGCGGCGCGGCGCGGATCATCGTGAGCGCGGCGCCGCATTGCCGGGAGCGGCACCGCCGATCCCGCCTCGCGACGGAGCTCGTGGTAGAGGGCATCGGCCTCGGGGAGGAGCGTGCGGACGAGCTCGGCCTGCTCTTCGATCACTGCCCGATCGCCGCCAAGGAGCGCGGGATCGAAGCAGGCAGGAGGCTTGCCCAGGGGCACGCCGAGGTGGTCACGGATCGCGGCGAACGTCCGCCCCGGCTCCGCCGTCACCTGCCCCAGCTCGCGAACGAGGCAGCGGCCGGGATGACGGCGCGCGAAGTCGAGGAGGAGGCGATTGGCATGCATCCAGGCGTGAATGGCCAGCAGCGGATCGGAGGTCGTTGTCTCGTCGAGGCGCCGATAGAGCGAATCGGCCACCTCCCATGGGCTGCGGAAGACGAGCAACCATGAAGCTTCGGGCGCAACCTCGCTCCAAAAGTCGAGGAACAGGAGCGTCCGCGGATCTTTCCAGCCCCACGGCTTCCCCGTCGCGCGCCGGGCAGCGACGAGCTCGCGGGCTCGCGGTTCGAGCGCCTCCGGCACGTGCGGCTGACCGGCGGGCACGATGCCGCCGCCATGAAGACCGTTGGCCCGTAGCGCCCTCTGGTGAAGCTCCTGGAAGTCGAGGTCCTCAAAGTGGCCCCGCTCGTTGCCACGCCCGGCCGCCAGCAGCCGCGTCCCCATCGATACCCCGGCCCCGGCAACGAGCGAGGCGACCAGCGACGTTCCGGAGCGGTGCATCCCGGCGACGACGAGCGCCGGCGGCAGGCCTCGCAGGGCCCGTGGCCTTCGGGCGAGCGCGGCCTCGGGGCCGGAGGCGAGGCGGAGGGGGACGACGCTCGCGTAGGCCGGATGAAAGTAGGGGTCGTCGCCAAGGCTCGGATCGAAGAGGGGCACGGGGGCAAGCGGGCCGGGGCCGATCGTCACCCGGGCGTGTGGCTCGACGACGCCGCGGTAGCCACGGCGACGGAGGTTGCCGCAGAGGTCGACGAAGGCCTGCGGAAGGTGGAGCCGCGGATTGATCCCCCGGACCGATTCCCACGCCTCGGCCTTCACGGCCAAAGCCCAGGGATTCGCGGCCGACGTGTTGCGATACCACATCGGGCCACCGAACGAGCCCCACTGGGTCGGCGGGATGCCGCGGAACAGCGGCGTCCCCTCTCCGTTGGCATCGACGACGAGACCACACTCGACGACGTTCCCATCAGCGCCGACGACCAAACCGGTGGCAAAACCGATCTCCGGATGGGCCGTCACCCAACCGATAAGCGCGGCGAGCCATCCTTCCCGGAGCACCGCCACCCGTCCGGAGACGAACACAATCGCCCCACCATCGACGGGCCAGGCCTTGACGGCCGACTTGAGATCGAGAGCGACTTCACCGGGCCGGCTGTCGATGACCGCGATGTCGATGCCGGACATGCTCCCCTCATGCATAGCCAATTCCGCGATCAGCCTGTCACGCCGGTCGGGGGGCGAGAGAACCGTCAGCCGCCGCCGCAGCGGCTCCGGCGCCGTCCCCGGGGGGACGTCGACCGGCAGGGTGGAGAGCGCCGAAACGATGTCACGGACGAGCACGCCCAGCTCCGCCGAGCCCTGGGCCGTCCCCTCGAGGATCACATGGACCGGCGCTTCGGCCGGGATCCGAAAGCGAACCTGAAACCCTGACTCCGGGCTGGGCACGATTTCCGCCGGGAGGTCACGGCGGTCAAGGCTCTCCTGGAGCGCAACCTGCTGCGCATTGGAGACATACGGCTTGGCGGCGACGCCGCCGAGGCTCGTCGACGCCGCATGGAGCCGCCAGTGGTAGTGGATTCCCGGCACGCGGACGATGCTCCGAGCCTGCTCGCTGACCCGGAGGAAGATGTCCCAATCTTGGGCGCCGTCGGTGTGGGCCCGGAAGCCTCCGAGATCGACGACGAGCGACCGACGGAGCAGATTGAGATGGGTCAGGTAGTTGGCCGAGTAGAGCATCTCGGGGCTCCACTCCGGCTTGAACAGCGGCCGCTGCCGGATCTTCCCGTGCTCGTCGATGCAGTCTTTGTCGGAGTAGAGGAGATCGGCGTCGGGCGCGCCTTG
>CAMBFA010000137.1 GCA_945865325.1 Candidatus Kuenenia stuttgartensis | reverse complement strand
ATCGTGCCGTGGATCGACGGATTGAGCGGCGTCTTCTCAGGCATCGGCCACAGCCCCTGCGAAACGAGGATCCGCTGGCGCACCTCCGCGGCCCGCGCCTGCCAGGCTTCGAGCGTGGCGGGAGGGGTGAAGGGGAAAGAACCATCGAGATCCTTGAGCGGAGCGAGGCGCGCCTCGTCGGCATGGGCTGCCGAGCGAAGCGCGACGGCCAGAAGGATCAGGAGGAGGGCGCGGCGGCAGACGGCGGATGGGCGGGGCATGGGGAGCGGACCTCTTGGGGGAACGGGGCGGCACGGAGCCCGCCGGAGAAATGATTCATGGCGGCGGGCCGATGACGCGGCCCTGCCGGAGATAGGCGAGGAGATCGGCAAACTCGCTGGCGGGGATCGCGCGGCCGAAGCCCTCCGGCATCAGCGAGCGGGCTGTGCCGCGGACCGACTCGATCCGCTCGCGCGGAAGCTGCGTCCGCTCCCCACCGGGTCGAATCAGGACGATCGACTCGGGCGTGTTGGCGGCGAGGATCCCCTCGAGAACAACGCCATCATCGGTGACGACGGCCGTTGCCTCGTAGCGGCTCTCGACGGAGCGGTTCGGCTCGACGATATCGAGCAGCAATCGCTCGATCGGCCGATCGGCCGCCTCGGCGAGATCCGGGCCGACGCTGTGGCCGAGGGGCTCGGCCCCGGGCGTGGCCGTGCGGTGGCAGTTGGCACAGTGGCGGGCGAAGACCTCGCGGCCGCGCGGTTGGTCGCCCCCCTGGCGAACGGCCGTGGTCAGCCCGGCCAGTTCCTCGGGGAAAAGCGCACCGGCGGCCTCCCCCCACAGCCGCAGCGCCGTCTCGCGAACGGCCATGTCGGGCGACTCCAGGAGCGGCTTGCGGCGCTCGAGCGGAATCGCGCCTGCGGGGATCGAGCCCGAATCGAGGGCGGCAAGGAGCGGGGGGATCGCGGCCGGGCGGTCGAGCATCGCCGCTACGGCGGCCGAGCGCACGCCCGGTTCGAGATCGGCCGCGAGCGTGAGCAGTTCGTCGAGCGCTCGAGGAGCGCCACAGGCGACGACCCCGCGCACCGCCTCGCGCTGCACGGCTTCCGGCTCGCGCGACGCGGCCAGCGCCAGGAGCGACGACCGCGAGGCGATTCCTAGGCCCGAATCATCGACGGCGGCAAGCGCCAGGAGGCGGATGGCGAGGAGCCGGAGATCGGCGCTGGCGGGAGCGTCTGCGGCGAGCGTGTGGGCGCGGGCCACGGTGCTATCGACCGTCGCGGCAGCGCGTTCCCGCAAGCTGGCCAAGGGGCGACGCGCCGCGACGCCAAACATCGCGGCAACATCGAACCACCCGACCTGCCCGGCGTCGGCCCGCGCGGCAAGAAGCACGAGCACCGCGTCGAGATCGGCACCCGTCGGATCGGCCGTGGCGGTCGTGGCCAGCTGCGTGACGAGCATCATCCGGGCCGGATCGGGGGGCAGTAATGATCCATCCCCTGCAGCGGTCTGCCGGGCGATCGCGGCGAGGAGTGGCCCGGCCCGGCCCGGGGCGCCAGAGAGGATGGCTCGCGCGGTCCAGTCGTCGAGGTGCGGCGAGGCAGCAGCGACAGCAAGGGCCGTCGTGGCCGGCTCGGCCGGCGATCCGGCCAGCGCCAGAAGCGCAGCGAGGCGGACGCTCCCGTCGGGATGATCGACCGACGGCACGGCGACGCGGTCACCCAGCGCCTGCCGGGCCGACGCTGCATCGGCCGACGCTTCGAACACGATCCCCTCCGCTTCGCGTGCCAGCCGCAGCCCCTCTTCCCGCAGCCCGGTGTCGTCACTGGCCGTGGCGCGGTCGAGATCGGGGATCGTCAGCCGCGACAGGCCGTCGAGGACGCGGAGGGCGTGGACGCGGGCGATCGGCGGCGAGGATGGGGCATCGAGCAGGGCCCTCACCGCATGCTCGGCATCTGCGGCGGGAAAGCGCCCCTCGACGAGGAGCCGCTGCGCCGTGTCGCGGCGCCAGCCGTTTGGATCGGCGAGGAGCGCGACGGCCTCGACAGCGGTCACCGGCGGGGCCCAGACGCGGGGGGAGAGGTCGGCGCGGCGGACGCGCCAGATCCGCCCGGCCTTGTCGCCGGCCCGATGATCGACCGTGGCGGCGACCCCGGGGGGCATGTAGTCGGGATGCTCGACGCTCGCTCGGCAGAAGTCGACGATCCACAGGGAGCCGTCGGGCGCCGTGGCCGTGAACACCGGCCGGAACCAGGTCTCGGCCGAGGCGACAAACTCGCTCCCCTCGGGCTCCGGATGGCTGCTCCAGAAGCCGGCGCCCCGCGCCATCGGGCGGCGGCGGACAACCGCATGGGAGACCGGCTCGCAGGTAAAGGCGTCGCCATCGGCCTCGGGGCCGAGGAGATCGCCGCGGAAGATCGTCAGGCCGCAGGCGGACGTGTGCGTGCCGGTGTGGGAGATGGCCGTCGCGTTCGTCGCCGCCACCGCCGCCACTCGGCTGTCGGCGCCGCTGGGGGCGGCGTCGGTGTAGCCCGGTCCGAGATCGACCAGCGCGTTGCGGACGAGCGCCTCCGCCGGCAGGAGGCTGACCATGAGCGGATTGCGATTGCTGGCCGTGAAGCGGTGGCCGCGCGAGTCGAAGGCATTGCCAAACTGCCCGAAGCCGGTGACGGCGCGGATCGTGCCGCGGGCGAGATCGAGGCGAACATCGCGCCGGTCGATCGACACGCCGGCTGTGTCGGGATCGGATGCCCACCGCACCGATCCCCCGGAGAGCCCGCCGCTGATCCAGACGGCGTTGTCGGGGCCGATCGTGGGGCAGGCGGCCCGGAGCTGCGGATTGCCGACGCGGAATCCGGTGGCGAGTCGGGCGTGCGTCTCGAACGTGCCATCGCCATCGGCGTCGGTCAGAAGGAGGAGATCGGGGGAGGCGGTGACCAGCAGCCCGCCGCGGGCGGCGAGGATCCCCTGGGAAAAGGGGAGATGTTCGGCCACGGGGGTCGAAGACTCGAAGTGGCCGTCGCCGTCGGCGTCGTTCAAGCGAACGACGCGCGAGAGGGGGGGCGAGCCGGCCGGCGGCCCCGAGGGGTAGTCGCGGTATTCCACCACGAAAGGGGTGCCATGCTCGTCGAACGTCACCGCCACCGGATCGACCACGGCCGGTTCAGCGGCGACCAGTTCGAGGACATACCCAGCGGCCACGGGTGTGTTGCGGAGCACAGCCTCCGTCGAAGGGGCGACCGCTGGTGGTGATCCGCCGCGGGCCTCGGCCGTTGCCGGGGCCTCGGCCTTCGCCGGGGGTGGGCCACCGGCCAGCGGCGACGGGATGGCCAGCAGCGCCACGACCAAGCCCACAGCCCAGGCTCGGGCAGGCCGCGCGCCTGGCGGGCGATCGTCCTGGAGGAGCGACAAGGTCATCCGAGCAGTTCCCGAATCGGCTCGCCGGAAGGAAGGATCGGCATCGGCCGACCACCGAGGTCGGGCACGGCAAGCTCTTGATCGATGCCGAGGTGGCGGTAGACGGTGGCCCAGACGTCGTTGGGCGAGAGGGGGCGATCCTTGGGGAAGCCGCCGCGGGCATCGGTCGAGCCGACCACCTGCCCCATCCTCAGGCCCCCGCCGGCGACGAGGATCGATTGGGCGCCGGGCCAGTGGTCGCGCCCCGGTTGATGGACCTTGGTCTGCGTGCCGATCTGGTTTTCCAGCCGCGGCGTCCGGCCAAACTCGCCGGTGACGACCAGGAGCACGCGGCGATCGAGCCCGCGGGCCGCGAGATCCTCAACGAGTGCCGTGACGGCCTGGTCGTAGAAGGGCATCCGCCACTTCGCGTCGTCGAAGATGTGGCAGTTGACGGCGTGCGAATCCCAGTTGTAGCAGCAGTTGAGCGGCATCTCGCCGCCAGGGTGCTCCATGACAACGGTCACGAACGTGCTCCCCGCCTCCACCAGACGCCGCGCCAGCAGTGCCCGCTGGCCGAAGCGATGCCGGCCGTAGCGGTCGCGCACGGAATCGCTCTCGCGCGAGAGATCGAAGGCCTCGCGGGCGGCGGGGCTGGTGAGCATGTCGAGGGCGCGGACGTCGAAGTCGTCTTTGGCGCGCATCGATGTGCCAGCGTCGACCTCGCGCCGCAGTCGATCGAGGCTCGACGACAGCCCCGAGCGATCCCCCAGGCGCCGTTCCATCGCCGTGTCGAGATTCAGGCTCGGGATTTGGAACTGCGGCGTTGAGGGATCGCCATCGACAATGAACGGGGTGTGGGAGGTGCCGAGGTAGGCGGCACCGAAGCTGAAGGTGTCGACATGCTGCCGCCCGGAATCGACCAGCGCCGTGTAACCGGGGATGCCGGCGACGGTGGCAGGGCGGAAGCGGGAGACAAACGACCCGGCCATCGGGAAGTCGTTGACAAACCCGGTCGGCTCCTTCGGGGCCCGGCCGGTCAGAAACCGCTTGTGGCCGCCGCCGTGATCGGCGAAGTCGTGCGTCACCGAGCGGATGAGGGAATAGCGATCGGCACAGCGGGCGTGGAGCGGGAGGAGCTCGCAGACATCGATCCCAGAGACGTTCGTCCTGATCGGCCGGAAGGCCCCGCGGACCTCCGCCGGGGCGTCAGGCTTCATGTCGTAGGTTTCGAGGTGGGGCGGGCCCCCGGGGAGCCAGACGAAGATCACCGCCGTGTCGTCCGCGGCCGGCTGGCCGGCGTCGGCCCTGGCCTGCCGGTGGCGGAGGAGATCGGCCAGCCCAAAGCCTCCCAGGCCGAGGAGGCCGGTGGCGATCGCCACGCGGCGGGGGACGGCCGGGCCCACCCCGTCACGACGCGGGAAAAGGCCGCCAGAACGGAGGGGGACCGGTCCGGAACAGGGAATTGCGGACGGGGAGCCGGCCGACGACATGTCGGGAACGGGACCCGCGGAAACCGACCGTGGAGCCGTGTCTGCCATCGCATCCCTCCTCAAAGATCTAGGCAGTATACCAACCCGTCCGGGATCGGCCGCCGGCAAGACCGGCAAGTCAGCCGGAAACGCTGCCGTTTTCTGGACGCTCCCGCCACGCATCGATAAGCTGGTTGCCGGGAACGGAATTGCTTGCGGCCAGAGGCTTCCGCCCCCTTCTTCCAGCCCCTCGGTTTCCTTCCGAAGTGAATACCATGCGCACCCTCCGTCCGGTCGTTTGGACCTTGCTCCTTGTCGCCCTGGTGGCGTTGGTGGTCGGTCCGTTGCCGGCCAACGCCCAGACGACCAAGGGGCCGTCATCGAAATCGCAGGGGCCGAAGTCGGCGCCGCGATCGGCTCCCTCGGCCGACGGGGCCCGGAAGGGAAGTGGCGACGCCGCAAAGGGATCTCGCGCCGCGACGCCGAAGGGAACAGCAGGGAAGGCGTCGAGCGACGCCGATGCCAACGAGCAGGCCGCGGCCGGGGACGCGGCGCCCCTCGGGCCGCTGGAGCAACTCGAGGCCGATGCGCAGTCGTGTCGCACCGCCGCGGAAGCGGTGCAGGTCTACAAGATCTTCCTCGCCAATCCCAAGCTCCCTGCCGACCTCCGTAAGTCGGCGGAGAAGAAGCTAACCCAGTGGAAGGTGATGGAGGATGAGAAGCAACTCCGCCTCGGGAAGAAATGGGTCACCGAGGAGGAGTATGAAAGCGTCTCCAAGAAGGCCGATCAGATGGTTCGCCACAGCCACCAACTCTTCAAGCTCGGCAACCGCGATCTCGCCAAGAAAGAGCTGATAGCCGCCAGCCGGCTTAACCCCGAGAGCGGTCGGGCCGACTTCGTGATGGGCTTCATCTACTCGCTCGTCGCCGACAACGATCTCAAGGCGGTAGCCCACTTCTCGGAGGTGGTGAAGCGCGAGCCGAACAACGCCTTTGCCTACAACAACCTCGCCGTCAGCGAGGTGTTCCTGAAGCGCTATGCCGCGGCCGCGAAGCACTTCCGTCGCGCCCTCGAGATCATGCCCGATCTCCAGGAAGTTGCCGACAACATCGCCGTGGCGATCGGCATGGACGGCATGGTGCGGCACCGGCAGATCCCCGACGATCAAGCGGACGAGCTCAACGATCTTTACCGCAGGGCGCTCCACGAGCTCCACCTCCTCCCCCTCGACCAGAGCCGGGCTGCCGAAGCAGCGCAGAATGGCCAGCAGGGGAACGGCCCCGGTGGTCCCGGTGGTCCCGGTGGTCCACGAGGCCCCGGTTCCATGGGGGGGCCGGGATCGCTCGGAGGGCCAGGTTCGCCGGCGGGGCCTGGCGGGGCTGGCGGCCCCGGTGGGGCTGGCGGCCCGGGTGGCCAGCAAAACAGCCGCCCGATGTTTGCCTACCAATTATTCAGGCCGTCGGGCCGGTCGATCGGAGGCGCCCAGGGGGAGCAGGGGATCCAGTCGATGTTTGACGAGCCGGCGGAGGTCGTTGTCAGCATCGCCAATGGCACAGGCTTTGTCATCGCCCCGGGGTATGTGCTCACCAACCACCATGTCATCGAGGGGGCCACCGACATCACGATCCTCGATCCGAAGAATCGAGACAAGCAACTTCTTGCCACGCTCGTGGCCGAGTCGGAGAATCCCGATCTCGCGCTGCTCCGGGTCGAAGGGCTCGAGACCGAGCCGATGCCGCTGGCCGAGGCCATGCCGAAGCGCGGCACCGAGATCATGGTCCTTGGCTATCCCGGCGGCTCGGCGCTCGGCCTGGAATTGAAAAGCGCGCGAGGGGAGATCGCCTCCGCGGCCGATCCGAAGCTCGACGGGACATTCCTTTTCGACGCCATCGTCAATCCCGGCAACAGCGGCGGGCCGATCATCAACCAGTTGGGGCGGGTCATCGGTGTTGTCGTGGCGATCAGGCGGACGAGCTTGATGGGCTCGGCCTACTCCGTCGGCATCCCGATGGAGCGAGTCTGGCCGTTCCTCGAGGAGCATCTCCCCGAGGTCGAGCCGGCAACCGATGAAATCGGCGAGGAGAAGTGGGTCGACATCGACGAGCGCCTCGGCGCCTCGACCGTGTTCATCACCGCCAAGCTCAAGCGCGGTGGCAAGCCAAAGGAAGACTCGAAGCCGGGGGATGACTTCGCCCAAGGTGGGAACGGTCCCCCGGCCGGAGCCCCTCCCGGCTTCGGCCCGCCGGGGTCGCCGCCGCCGGGCGGGTTGTCTGGAGGGATTCCGGCTCCGAGTAGCCCGCCGAAGGGGGGCTACGGTGGTCCCGGCACGCCTGGCGCACCTCCGGGCTTCGGCCCGCCGCCGGGCTTCGGTCCGCCAGGTGGAACTCCCGGCGCCCCTGGCACGCCTCCGGGCTACGGTCCGCCGGGCGGAACTGTGGGCGCACCTCCGGGCTTCGGCCCGCCGCCGGGCTACGGTCCTCCGGGTGGAACTCCCGGCGTCCCTGGCGCTCCTGGCACCCCGCCGGGCTATGGTCCTCCGGGTGGAACTCCCGGCGCCCCTGGCGCTCCTGGCACACCGCCGGGCTATGGTCCTCCGGGTGGAACTCCGGGCGCCCCTGGTGCTCCTGGCACCCCGCCGGGCTACGGTCCTCCGGGCGGAACTCCCGGCGTTCCTGGTGCTCCTGGCACCCCGCCGGGCTACGGTCCTCCGGGTGGAACTCCCGGCGCCCCTGGCGCTCCCGGCACCCCGCCGGGCTAGGGTCCTCCGGGTGGAACTCCCGGCGCCCCTGGCGCTCCTGGCACGCCGCCGGGCTATGGTCCTCCGGGTGGAACTCCTGGCGCCCCGCCGGCCCCTGCCGGTCCCGGAGGCCCGCCGCCGGCCGAGCCGAGCTGAGTTGAATGCCGCCGAGGCTCTGGCCAATTGTTCAACACGAGAAGCACGCGTCGGAAAGACGCGTGCTTCTTTCTTTTGGCTGCCGACGTGCGGCCGATCAGGCGAGGACTTCGCGGATCACCTTGCCGTGGACGTCTGTCAGGCGCCGATCGACGCCATTGTGGCGAAAGGAGAGCCGGTGGTGGTCGAGCCCGAGGAGATGGAGGATCGTGGCGTTGAAGTCGTAGAGCGGATGGATGTCGCTGACGGCCTTGACGCCGAGATCGTCGGTGGCGCCGTGGCTGACCCCCGGCTTCACGCCAGCGCCGGTCAGCCAGCAGGTGAAGCCGTCGGGGTTGTGATCGCGCCCCTTGGCCCCCTTCTGAAAGAACGGCATGCGGCCAAACTCCGTGCACCAGACGACGAGCGTGTCGTCGAGCATGCCGCGCGCCCGGAGGTCGCGGATCAGGGCGGCGGCGGGCTGGTCGAGGATCGAGGCGTGGCGGTCGTACTGCTCGCGGAGCTTCGAGTGGCCGTCCCAGTTGAGCTCACCGCCGCTGGCGTAGGCCCCGTTGAAGAGCTGCACGAACCGCACCCCCTTCTCCAGGAGCCGGCGGGCAAGGATACAGTTGCGGGCGAAGGCCGCCTTCAGCGGGTTTGACTGGTCGTCGGCGCCGTAGGCCCGCAGCGTCGCGGCGGTCTCGGTGGAGAGATCGGCCACGCCCGGCACGGCCAGCTGCATCCGCGCGGCCAACTCGTAGCTGGCGATCCGGGCAGCGAGCGCGCCATCGGCTGGGCTCTCGGCCAGCCGGCGCTGGTGCCAGCGCGAGAGCGCCGCGCGCGTGGCTGTATCAGCGCCAGCCGATACCGAGGCGGGGGGGGCGAGATGGCGGACGGGGGCCGACGCCGAGAGCGTCGTCCCCTGAAACTCGGCGGGGAGAAAGCCCGGGCCCCAGTTGTTGCCACTGGCTTGGGGGATCCCGCGCGGGTCGGGGATGGCGATGAAGGCGGGGAGATCGGCGCACTCGCTGCCGAGGGCGTAGGTTGTCCAAGCGCCGAGACTGGGGAAGCCGTCGGCGGCAAAGCCGGTGGAGAGGAAGTTCTCGGCGGGGCCGTGGGTGTTCGTGCGGCTGGTGAGCGAGTGGACGAAAGCGATGTCGTCGGTGAGGCCGGCCAGATGGGGGATCATCTCCGACACCATCTTCCCCGTCTGGCCACGCGGCTTGAAGTCGTACTGCGGGCGGGCGAGATTCCCGGCCGGCCCCTGAAAGGTCACCGCCGGCCCGCCGGGAAGCGGCTTGTCGTCATACTTCACCAGCTCCGGCTTCCAGTCCCATGTCTCAAGCTGGCTGACGGCGCCGGCGCAGAAGATCACGATCAGCCGCTTCGCCTTGGCCGGAAAATGGGGGAGCCGCGGCGCGTAGGGATCGGAGGGATCGATCAGCGGCGTGATCGGGCCGCTCTCCGCGGCAACGCCATCCCCGGCGAGGCCGTCGCCAGCGAGAAGATCGAGCAGCGCCATCCCGCCGGCCGCCGTGGCGGCGTGACCGAGGAAGCCACGCCGATCGAGGAGGCTCGCACCGGCGGCGGAGAGTCGCGGGAGGGATTCCATGGTGAGACCTGTCAGGGGAGGGTGACGAAGTCGCCGGTGTTCAGCAGAAGGCGACAGAGGGCCACGAGGGAATGGTCGCGGACGAGCGCGACGGAGTCGGCAAGTTCTTCCTCTGTCGGCGCTCGCCCCAGTGCGAGTCGCACCGCTTGAGTCGCCTGGCGCTCGATTGCGTTGCCGTCGCCAGTCGCGGTGTCACGTTCGACGCGCGCGGCAAAGGCCTCGGCGACCTGGATCGTGAACGGACTGTTGATCAGATTGAGGGCCTGGATCGGCGTTGTCGATTGGCGGCGGCGGGCCATCGTCTGGCCGGCATCGGGGCAGTCGAAGGCGCCAAACACGCTCTCCTTCTCCATCCGCACCTTGTGGGCGTAGATCATTCGCTTCAGCCCGTCGCCGGTAAACGTCTCCACCGGCGGAAAGCCGTCGAGGCCGCCGCGCGACCGGAAGAGATCGAAGCCCCGGCCCCCCATCGATGGATCGAGAAGCCCGCTCACGGTGAGCATCGAATCGCGGATCCCCTCCGCCTCGAGGCGCCTGGATGGATAGCGCCACAGAAGCCGGTTGCCCGAGTCTTTGGCGAGGCCCTCGGCCGTCATGGCATCCCCCTGCCGGTAGGTGGCGGAGAGAACGATTTGCTTGTGAAGGGACTTAAGCGACCAGCCGTGCGCGACAAGCTCAGCAGCGAGCCAGTCGAGGAGCTGCGGATGGCTGGGGATGGAGCCCAACCGCCCGAAGTCGCTCGAGGTTTCGACCAGCCCGGTGCCGAAGTGCCACTGCCACACCCGGTTGGCGATCACGCGCGCCGCGAGCGGGTTGGCCGGGTGGACGATCCAGTCGGCCAGCGCCATCCGGCGGGCCTGCTCGGGGGCATCGGTGGGGAGGGCAAGTGGAGGAAGCCGGTCATCGAAGGCCAGCGGCGAGCGTGGGCCGACTTCGTCGCCGGGCTGTTCGGGATCGCCGCGGTGGAGGACGCGCGCGGGCTGTGGGGCAGAGAAGCGCCCGGCAAATACGGTCAGCCCCCGGTCGAGCTCGGCAATTCGGGCGGTGAGCTTGGCCTTGTCGGCGTCAATTCTGGCCAGCGCCAAGCGATCCTCTTCCGTGAGCCCGTCGGCGGAGGCGGTGCCGGCGGCGGGGGCTGGGGCCGACGCGGCAGCGTCAAAGGGCTCGCGGTCAGAGGCATCGGCCACCTGCTCGAGGGGCGCGTCGGCGCCGTCGGCCAGCTCGATCCGGTATTGGATGGCCGTTCGATCAGCGTAGACGCCCTTCCGGTCGCGGGCCCAGACGATCCGGTCGACGGTCGCCGGGGCGGCAAAGCCGATCTCCACCCAGCCGCTGCCGGTCGTGCTCGACATCCAGCTCCGCTCGTTCCCCTCGAGGCCGTCGTGAATAAAGGGGAGCTCGTGGCGACCGGGGGCGACGTTGTTGCCAGACGACGTGACGGTGGCCCCGGCGGAGGCGAGCGCGACGTTGTGGCCTTCAGTGTCGAAGACCTCGAGCTCGTCGATGCAGGGCTCGAGGCTGTTGGTGGCCAGGATCGTAAACCTCACGCGCGTGGCCCGGCGGGGAGCGATCCGGTCGACGTTCAGCCGGGGCGACACGGCTGCCCGCGGCGATCCATTGCCGACAAGCGGAGCCCGCGCCGTCCGTGCCGCGTCGAGTGCCGCAAGCGCTCCCCGGTGAGTGGCGATCTCGGCGCGGCGGGCGTCGGCCTCGGCGGAACGGAGCTCGCGGTCTTCGTAGGTGACGCCGGTGAACACCGCCTGGAGGGCGTGGTAGTCGCGGAGCGAGAGCGGATCAAACTTGTGGTCGTGGCAGCGGGCGCAGCCGATCGAAAGGCCGAGAAAGCTCTCGCCGGTATTGATGAGAATGTCGTTGAGGGCATCCTGCCGGGCGAGCCGCTTTGAGACGTCGTCGGCGCCGATCTGACCGGGGAGAAGGACGGCGGCGGTGACGAGGAAACCGGTGGCGGCGTCGTCCCGGTCGGCGTCGCCGGCGAGTTGACGGCGAACGAACGTGTTGTAGGGCATGTCGGCGTTGAAGGCCGCCACGACCCAGTCGCGGTAGGGCCAGGCATTGGCCCGTTCGGTGTTGACCTCGTAGCCGTGGGTGTCGGCATAGCGGACAACATCGAGCCAGTGCTGGGCCATCCGCTCGCCGTGGCGCGGCGAGGCGAGGAGCCGATCGACGACGCGCTCATGGGCGCCGGGGGCCTCGTCTGCCAGGAAGGCGTCGATCTCCTCTGGCGTCGGCGGGAGGCCCGTCAGATCGAGCGTCGCGCGCCGCAGCCACTGGCCGCGACCGGCTTCCGGCGCTGGAAAAAGCCCTTCGGCCTCGAGCCGGGCGCGGATGAAGCGGTCGATGTCGTTGCGTGGCCAGCTCGCGTCGCGCAC
>CAMBFA010000136.1 GCA_945865325.1 Candidatus Kuenenia stuttgartensis | reverse complement strand
TGGGCGGCCGAGATCGCGGCCGGTCGGGTCGCCGTCGGTTATGCGTCGTGCCTGGGGCGCTGCGATCGACCGGTGGCCGTGACGGTCAACGACGCCCTCCTCGTGGCCCGCGATCAGGCGGAGATCGACGGGGCCGTCAGCGAGATTCTCGCCGGGAGGGACTTCACCCCCGACACCGACGGGGTGACGATCACAAATAAGCCGTGGCGGATCGATCCCTACGACGGCCCGGGAGACTACAAGGCGGTGCGGGCCTTCGTGGCCGGCGGCACGCGCGAAGGGGTGATCGAGCAGCTGAAGGTGGCCGACCTGCGCGGCATGGGGGGCGCGGGGGTGCCGGCACAGCAGAAGTGGAACGACGTCTGGCGGGCGGCCGGCGAGGAGAAGTATGTCGTCTGCAATGGCGACGAGAGCGAGCCGGGAACCTTCAAGGACCGCGAACTGTTCACGCGCCATCCCCACCTCGTCCTCGAGGGGGTGATCCTCGCCGCCCTCGTGACCGGCGCCCGGCGCGGTTGGATCTACATCCGCCACGAATATGGCGAGCAGATCGCGATCATGAAGCGCGAGATCGAGCGCGCCCGGGGGCTGGGGGTGTGCGGGGCGAAGGTCGGCGGCGGCACGCGCGATGTCGAGATCGAGGTGTTCACGAGCCCGGGGGGCTACATCTGCGGGGAGCAGAGCGCGCTGATTGAGGCGATGGAGGATCGGCGGGCCCAGCCGCGGAACAAGCCGCCGCAACTCGAGACCAACGGCCTCTACGACCGCCCCACGCTCGTCAGCAACGTCGAGACGTTCGCGTGGGCGCCGGCGATCATGATCCACGGCGGCCAGTGGTATGCCGATGGCGGCAGCGGTGGCTGCAAGGGGCGGCGGCTATTCTCGCTCTCGGGGGATGTCGTCCGCCCCGGGGTGTACGAGGTCCCCAACGGGATCACGCTCCGCGAGCTCCTCAACGACCTTGCCGGGGGCGTCGTCGGCACGCTCAAGGCCTTTGCGGCGTCGGGGCCGTCGGCGGGATTCCTTCCGGCGCGGCTGCCGGTGTCGGCGCTGCCGCGGGGCTGGGAGAAGCGCGCCCCAGCCGACCTCGTGGCCCGGGTGACGGCGGGCGGAGGAAAGGAGCTCGACATCCTCGACTTGAATCTCGATCTGCAGCGATTTCGCGATCTCGGGCTGGCGATTGGAGCGGGGCTGGTCGTCTACAACGATCAGCGCGACATGCTCGCCGAAGGGCTGAATGGCTCGGAGTTTTTCCGCGACGAATCGTGCGGGAAGTGCGTTCCCTGCCGGCTCGGCTCGGAGAAGATCGTCCATGTCGCCGAGGATCTCGTCGCCCGGCGTCACGACGCGGCCGGCCTCGCGCTCCAGCGGCGGCTCGTCGACGACCTGACACGGGCGCTGGAGATGACGTCGATCTGCGGCCTGGGGATGGTGGCGGCGAAGCCGCTCCAGACGGCGCTTCAGTTCTTCCCCGCCGATGTCGAGCGGCACCTGCGGAAAAACGACCGATGAGCGGACTTATGCCGATGGCCGACCACGACGACCACCACCTCCCGATCCCGATCGAGGAGGACGGGCTGTTTGCCCGCGACTTCAACGGTCAGCTCGTCCGCATGGACAAGGTGACGTCGGCCGACTTCGAGCGGCAGATCACGATCCGCATCGACGGCCAGGAGGTGACCGTCGCCAAGGCCGTCCCCCTCACTGATTCGCAGGGGAAGATTCTGCGCGACAGCGAAGGGCGACCGATCCCGCGGGCGACGACGATCCTCGACGCCGCCACAAAGCGCTACGAAGGCGTTGCCGGGGGCAATCCGATCCCGGTCCTGTGCCATCAGGAGCACCTCCACCCCGGCGGCGTCTGCCGGGTGTGCTGCGTGGAAATCGCGAAGGTGAAGCGCGGCGCGATGCAGCGCGAGCGCAAGCTCCTCCCCGCCTGCCAGCACCGCGTCGAGGAGACGATGGAGGTGCAGACGATCGCCTCCCCCGACCTTGCCGCGCGGCGGCGGATCGACGACCAAGTGCGGACGCTCGTCGACATGCTCGTCGCCGACAGTCTCCCGGCCGACTGGGAGACGACGCTCCCCTCCAACGAGCTCGGCCGGCTCTCCCGGCGGCTCGACCGGCTGGCCGAGGAAGGGCGGGCCCTCGAGCTCGCCGCCACGCCCGAGGCCGATCCGGCGGCGATTGTGGCGCGCTGGCCGCTGATCGGCACGGTCGGGATCCCGCTGCGTGAGACCCCGCGCGGGAAGGATCCCTCGTCGCCGCGGATTGCCGTCGACCACGATCAGTGCATCCTCTGCGACCGGTGCGTCCGCGCCTGCACCGACGTCAAGGAGAACATGGTCATCGGGCGCACCGGCAAGGGCTACACAACCCGGATCGGCTTCGACCTCGACGATCCGATGGGGTCGTCGAGTTGCGTTGCCTGCGGGGAGTGCATGATCAGCTGCCCGACCGGCGCGCTGATGTTCCGCGAGCAAGTCAAGGAATCGGACCATACCGAAGGCACCGCGGCGCGGGTGTCGGCGGCGCAGCTCGAGGGGATCCCCCTGTTCGCCGGCGTGCCACCGAAGTTCCTCGAGTGGAACGCCGACTCCGTCGAGCGGCGGATCTACCAGCCGGGCGATGTCATCTGCCGGGAGGGGGAATATGCCTCAACGGCGTTCGTGATCGTCAGCGGACGGGTGGGAGTGTCGGTGGGGGGCCGAGGGGGCGATGCCGGGGCCGGCTCCGGGCTCCGGGCGCTCGTCCGCAGCGCCACCGCCTGGGTGCAGGGATCGCTGCCGCGCCGCAATCCCCCCGCCGCGACCGACCGCCGGGAGCGGCTGTCAATCGAGGGTGGGCGGACGCTCGAGCTCCGCGACGGCCGGTGGGTCGACGAGATGACCCCCGACGACATCCTCTTCGGGGAGATGTCGTGCTTGAGCCACTATCCCCGCTCGGCGACGGTGGTGGCCCTCGAGCCGACCGAGCTCCTCGAGATCAACCGCAACGTTCTCCATGTCCTCCAGCGCACCGGCGCCTCGCGCCGCGTCCTCGACCGGGCCTACCGGAGCCGCTCGATGGCCCGGGAGCTGCGGCAGCTGACGATGTTCGCCGGCCTGACGGCGGAGGAACGCGACCAGTGCGCCGAGTTCCTCCGCGACCGGGCCGAGCTCCTCCGCGTCGACAAGGGGCAGCCGATCTTCCGTCAGGGAGATCCGGCGACCGATTTTTTCAAAGTCCGCCTCGGCTTCGTGAAGGTCAGCCAGCGGGTCGGCGACCAGGAGCGGGTCGTCGATTACCTCGGCAACGGCCGGACGTTCGGCGAGATCGGCCTCCTCGGCGCGATGGGGGCGATCGATGACGAGCTCGCCGCCACCGGGGCAACGCGCGCCCGGCGCAGCGCCACCTGCACCGCGCTCGACGACGTCGAGCTGATCCGCGTGCAGGCCGACGACTTCCGGGAGATCCTCGAGCGCTTTCCCAAGGTGCGCGAGGCGATGGTGGCCGAGGCGCGGCGGAATCTTGCCCGCGACCGGGAACGCGCCTCGGCGCTCGACAACGGGCTGGGGACGTTCCTCGAGAACGGGCTGTACAGCGCCCAGAAGCTCCTCGTGCTCGATCTCGAGAGCTGCACGCGCTGCGACGAATGCACGCGGGCCTGCTCCGACACCCACGACGGCGTCACCCGGCTGATCCGCGAGGGGCTGCGGTTCGAGAACTATCTCGTCGCCAGCTCCTGCCGCTCCTGCCTCGATCCCTACTGCCTCGTCGGCTGCCCCGTCGATGCCATCCACCGCCGCGCCCGCGAGAACCACCCCGGCGCCGTCGAGATCGTCATCGAGGATCACTGCATCGGCTGCGGGCTCTGCTCGACGAATTGCCCCTACGGCAACATCTCGATGCACGAGGTCGACCACCGCGCCGACGGCGGCCGGCGGGTGGCGACAACCTGCGACCTATGCCGCGATCTCGTTGGCCCGGGGGACGACCCGAGCTGCGTCTACGCCTGCCCCCACAATGCCGCCTTCCGGATGAGCGGCAAGGAGCTTCTGGCGATCGTCGAGGCCCGCCGCGCCGAAACGTCCCCCCTCGGCTGACGCCGCGCCGGCCGCTGCCGACGGGCTCGTCGATCAGGGGGGGGAAGCTCCGGCCTGGATCCCCGCGACGATCCGCTCCACGGCGGTCGCGGCGGCCGCGGGATCGTAGGGGTGGGGCGCGTCGTGGCGGATCGGGCCATCGGGCCCCTCCCCGATCGGGAAGGCGAGCAAGTCCTTGAGCGCGGCAAGCTCGGCGGCGACTCTGTCACCGGCACCAGCCTGGGCCGCCACCGCTTCGAGGGCTGAAAACGCCACCGCCGCCTCTCCCCACGCCCGGAGATCGGCCGCGGCAGCGATCGCCGCCGCCTGCTCTCCCGGCGGCAGCGCGCGGAGCCGATCGGCGGCGCCGGGCATGCCGCGGTCGATGGCCGCAAGCGCCCCCTGAAAGGTGTCGAGGGCGGGGGGATCCATCCACCGCGCGGCGAGCGCGCCGCGGGCCCCCTCCACGGCCGCGTGCGCCTCCGCAGGGACAAAGCTTTCCAGCAACGCCCAGACGAGCGGATCGGGGCGCGGGATGCCGGGGGGCTGGATGGGCTGGGTGCCGAGAGACGGCGCGGAGAGGGCGCCGGCGACGAGGGCGGGGCGATGGCAGCCGTAGCAGTCGAAGGCGGTGAACTCGGGCCACGCCGGCGCCGAGCCGTCGGCGGGGGGCGGGCCGACGGGGACCGACTGCCGCTCGGCCTGAACGAGATAGGCCCGCAGCACGGCGAGCCGACCGAGCGACCACTCCTCGATCGGATCGGCACGCCGCCCCCCTTCCGCCGCGGCCCGCTCGGCGAACGCCGCCGGATCGCGCCAGTGGGAGGGCAATCCAGCGCGGAAGGCGCGCAGATCGAAGGCCAGGCGTGGATGCCCAGCGGCAATCAGCGCGTGGGTCACCTGACGGGGCCGGCCGTCGGCGGTCGGCGGGCTGCCGACATGACACTCGCCACAGCGCGCGGCGGCGACAGACGGATCGCCGAGGTCGAGCATCCCCTCGCGCTCGATCGACTGCCGCCAGCCGGGGAGCGTGTGGGCGACAAGCCAATCGCCGGCCGGCCCGTGGCAGGCCTCGCAGCTGACCCCCTCGGCGGCGCGCGGGTCGGCAGAAGCGATCGCCCCCTCGACCCCACCGGCGGGAGGCGCGGCGAGCGGCGCATGGCAGCCGGTGCAGGCGCGGTTCTCGGCGGCCGGCACGATTGGCAGTGGCGGATCAACGGCCGCGATCCCGGCGACGATCTGCGCCGCAAGCGCCCCATGGAGGACACGCTCGGCGCGGGAGTGGGGATCGTGGAGAGCCCACACCGAGTAGGCGCTCCGCCACGGCTCCCCCTCCCCGGGCGTGCCGGCATGGCACCCCGACGACGTGCAGGCGGAGGTTCCAAGCGCCGCCCGGAGCGCCGGCACGGCCGCGGGGGTGGTGACAAGCGGCGCGTAGGGGCCGACCGGCGCGACCCGCGTGTCGCGCGGCCGGAGGATGAGGAACGTGACACCGGCGAAGAGGGCGAACACCACGACGGCAGTCAGGAGGCGCGTCACGTCGAGGGCTCTCAAAACGCCACGGGGAGCGGGGAGAGATGCCCGTGGCCGTGGTAGCCATGGCACTCGACGCAATCGAAGCGGGCGCCGCCAAACTCGCGCCCCGAGGCAGCGTCGCGCTGGCGCGGGGCATGGCACCCGAGGCACGATTCCTTCCCGGCGATCAGCACTTGGCCGTGATCGAGCGGAGAGGAGGCGAGGACATCCGCCGGCGGCAGCGCGGGGGGATAGGCGCCGGCATGGCATTCGCGGCACGACCACGACCGGTGGGCGGAGTGATCGAAGCGGGCCTTCTCCAGCCACACCACCTTAATCCCGCTCGGCCCAACCCCAAACCATCCCTCCTGGGGAGCGCGGTCGCCGGCGAGGGCCGCAACGAGGCTTCCCTCGGCGGCGAGGGTGACCGGGTCGACCTGATGGCACTTCTCACACACCCCGCGGACCAACAACCGGCGCGCGTCGACCCCCACGCGGATTTCGTCCAGGCTCGCCGCGTCGCGCGGGGGCTCGGGGACGTGTGCCACCGGCAGGGGGCGGCGCTCCCCTGGAGGGGCGCCCTCGGGGGGAGCATGCAGCGCCGCGACAGCGCGGGTCTCGAGGTAGCGGCGGATCGCGCCGGCATCGAGGCCGTGGGGGAGCTGGGAGGGTGCGCCCGCGCTTGTGTCCGCGGCCGTCCCGGCGTCCGCGAGGGTGGCCGCGGTGGCGCTGGCGTCGGCGGGGAGCTGGTGGCAGGCGCTGCAGTGGCGCTCAAACTCCACCGGCAAAGCGATCGCGCCGGGAGCCCGGCCGGCAAGGAGAGCGCTAACGGGGCGAAGATCCCGCAGAGAAACGTCGAGCGGGAGATCGGAGGCGAATTGGTGGCAGGCGGCGCAGTCCAGCTGAACCAGATCGGTCTCCGAGACGCCGGCCGGAAGGTAGCGGGCCCGGTCGGCGGCGGGGAGGCGGTCATAGGTCCAGGCCACCTTGTCAGCGCCGCCGCCGGCGCTGAGCGTCAGCCCGGCGCGCAGGTGGCGGCCGTGGGAGAACTTCACCCGCCCCGGGTCGGCGGCGAGCGACCGAAACGGTGGATGATGGTCGGCATCGAAGCGCGTGACGGAGGGGAGGACAGGCGTCGGCTCCCCCGCGGCAGCAATGGAGTGGGCGGAGATGTCGCCGTGGCAGGCGGTGCAGGTCGTGTCGGCGACCCGGCTGATGTCGGCCTCACGGCCGCGGTGATCGACATGGCAGGAAGAGCAGGAACCGACCTCCGCCGGCAGCTGCCGCAGGCTGTGGGAGGCCAGCGCATGGCACTTCTCGCACTTCGCCGGATGCGTCGCGCTCCCGGCGATGACCTGCTCCTGCCAGCCCCCCTCGCGGATCGGTGAGAGGGGCACATGACAGGCCTGGCAGTCGTTCTCCCAGGTGGCATGCGCTGCCACGACGGCCCCCGGAGCGAGCTGGCGCGACTTGTCGGTGAGGGCCCATGCCGACCAGCCGAGCGCGGCGACGAAGGCGAGGAACATCAGCCACCGTCGCCCCAGGAGGAGCGGCGCGGTGCGCGTGTAGTACGACCGGTCGATCCGGGAGGCATGCCCGCGGGAGGTCTCCGGGGAGGTCGAGGGGGAGGAATCGGGGCCAGCCATGCGTCACCAGTACCAGAGCGCGACAGGAACATGGACCGCGAGGAGCACCCCCAGCGCCACCGAAAGGGGAACGTGAACGAGCAGCCAGCCGTGGAGCCAGCCGTGAAGCCGGGCCTGGAGGTCGAACTGGCGGCGGATGTCGCAGGTTCGTTCGAGATGGTCGATGACGACCGCCGCCTCGGTCGGGCTCGAGTCACGGAGGGCGGCAAAGAGGCGCACCGACGTTGCCCGCGAGGCGAGGCTCGAGCCCGATCGGCGGCCACCGAGAAGGTAGGGCTTGACCTCGGCGAAGAACATCCGCCGGACCGCCGCCGTGCCGGGGATGAGCGCATGGATCTGAACAACCTGGAGCACCTTCCCCTGGATCCCGGTCATCGAACGGAGGCCGGTGATGACGGCATGATCGTCGGGGTCGGGGTCGGCCGCGGCATCGTCGCCGCCGTGCTCCGCCGGATCGGCGACACACATTCCCCGCACGAGCCGCTCGGCCTCACGGCAATGCTGGGCAGCGACATGATCGATCTGCTCGTAGATCGTCTCGGCCGGCACCTGCTCGAGCATCCAGCCGGGGATCCACTGCTGCACCGCCAGCCCCCAGATCCCACTGACGATGACGGCGAGGAACAGCGCCGTCAGCGCCCAATTGAGCCAGCCCCCGATGAACAGCAGCCGGGCGTGCATGAGGGCCAGCGGGAGGGCGAGGAGCCCGAGCCAGACATGGGCCCGCAGCCAGGCCTGCGCCGAGCCGAGCCGCCACGACCGCACCCGCCGCCGCGGCCAGAGGAGGAGCTCGAAGACGACGATCCCTCCGGCAATCACCCCGCACACGAAGCCTGTCCGGCTGCTCCCCCCGGGGAGCCGGCCGGCGGCGAGATACTCGGCGAGATAGAAGCCGGAGGCCACGACCGCGAGCAGGACCATGGCGACAATCCACGGGAGGTCCCGATGCCACGTCTTGCCACCGATGCGCACGCGAAGTCTCCCCACGATCCTGGGCCAACGATCGACCCACCCGCCGCAGCGCCGTTACGCTCCGCACCACTTCCCGGGGCCGCCAATGGTACCCCACCTGCCCATACCCTCCAAAGAGGGACCGGGAGGGGGATGCGACGGTCTTTCCCCCGGTTGCGACCAACCGCGCTCGTGGAAGTGAGCGAAGCGGCGGAAGTTGCACCCCGCCACCGGCGGCTCCTCCAGCCCCCGTTCCAATCCGGCCGACAATCCTCCCCGAGGGGACGAGCCCATGCGTCGACAGGAGCAGACCGGCTGGGGGATGGTGGTGGCGGCGACGGGCTTCCTGCTCCTCGCCGGCGGGATGGAGCTCGCCCGGACGGCCACACCTGATCCCCCTTGCCCTCTCGAGCCCCCCTGCGCGCTGGAGAGCCGGGGGGAGGGCGAGGTCTGTCCTGCCGGCCCGGCCGACGAGTCGATGCCGGGAGGGGCCATGCCCTCGCGCCTCGGCGTCGCTTCGTGCAGTGCCTCGAGCTGTCACGGCGGCCCCAAGGGCACCAACCACGCCGTCTCGACCTTCGCCGCCACACTGTGGATGGAGCGCGATCCCCACGCCCGCGCGTCAGAAGTGCTCCACTCGGGGCGCTCGCGGCGGATGGCGGAGCTGCTGGGGATCGGCCCGGCCCATCAAGCGCGCCGCTGCCTCGTCTGCCATTCGATGGCTGATCTCTCACCGACACCGCTCCCTGACGACCTCGTCGCCGACGGCGTCGGCTGCGCCTCCTGTCACGGCGATCCGACGGCGTGGGGCTCGGAGCACACCCTCGACGCCTGGAAGGGGATGGGGCGGGAGGAGCGCGCCGCGCTCGGCTACCGCGATCTCTCTACGCCGCTCGACCGGGTAAACGATTGCACGCGCTGCCATGTCGGCGATGCGGATCACGACGTCGACCATGCTCTCATCGCCGCCGGTCATCCGCGGCTGGTGTTCGAGTTTGCCGCCTACCAGAAGCGCTATCCGCGCCACTGGAGCCCGGCCGGGCGGGCCGAGGTCGGCACCGATTTCCAGGCCCGGTCGTGGGCGGTCGGACAGGCCGCGACCCTCGCCGCCACAGCCCGCCTCCTCGCGGCCCGCGTCAGCGACCAGCCGGGCCGCGTCAGCGACCAGCCGGCCCGGGCCACGAGCGCCCTCCCCAGCGGGCGTTGGCCGGAGTTTGCCGAGTTCGACTGCCAGGGCTGCCACCGCTCGATCGCCGGTGTCGCCCCGCCGGCCGTCGACGCCCTGAGGCCCGGCTGGTCGGCCGTCGGCACGCCCGCCTGGCAGCCGTGGTCGCAGGCGGGGGGAGCGCTCCTCACGGGCAGCTCGGCCGAAGGGGATGTCGATCGTGGCCTGGCCGATCTGCGGCGGCTCCTCGAGCGCCACTGGGGGCCGGCCGACCAGACGCGGCGTGGCCGGGTCCGCCTCGAGGCCCGGGCCCTGGCGGCAGCCGCCGCACGGCGAGCCGAGGCGATTGAGGCCCGCCACGAGGTCGACCTCGACGACGTCGCCACGAAGATCGAGGCCCTCGTCGCCGAGGGGGGACCGGGAATCGGCTCGTGGGAGGCGGCCGTGCAGAGCGTCCTCGCCCTCGAGGCGATCCTCGACGGCGGGCCGGCCCAGCTGGGCAACGCCGAGAGCCACGACGTCGATCGGGAGCTGGAGGATCTGCGGGAATCGCTTCGCTACCTGCCGCGGCAGGAGACCCCGCCGACGCTGCGCCGGTCTGATTTCAACCGCCTCCGCGCGACCGTACCATGACGATTCCCCCCGAACGGGCCGGAGGACTTCGATCGATGGGCCATCGTTCCCACCAACTCCCCCCTGCGCTTCCCCGCCCCGGTGCGCTGGTCGCCCTCGTGCTCCTGCGCGCCGCTCTCGTGGCCGGGTCTTTGCCGGGGGGCTTCGGCCGGGCCGATGATCTCCCGCCACCGGCAGCCGCTTCTGTCACCGCAGCCGCTTCCGCCACCGGCGCGACCACGGCGACGACCACGGCGACCTTCAAGGGGACCGAGACCTGCGTCCGCTGCCACCGCTCCGAGCAGGGGGAATGGACGGGACCGGCGACAACGCTCCACTGGCGCGAGGATGCCCACAGCCGGGCCCACCTCGCCCTCGCCCCCACAAACGAGCGAACGGCGGCGATCGAGCGCGTCCTCGGGATCGAGGCGCGGCAGACGCGCGGCTGCATCGCCTGCCATTCGCATGCCCCTGCGGAGCCGGCGGTCACGGCAGAGACGCCCCTCCTCCATGCCGGGATCAGCTGCGAGACCTGCCACGGCGCCGCGTCGGCGTACCTCGAGCCCCATGCCGCGAAGGAATGGCGCTTCCTCCCCACGGAGGAGAAATCGGCCTTCGGGATGCACGATCTGCGCAGCCCCGCCGTGAAGGCGGCCAACTGTGCCGCCTGCCATGTCGGTGACATCGGCTCCGGGCGGCTGGTGACGCACGGAATGTACGCCGCCGGGCATCCCCCCCTTCGTCCCTTTGAGGTGGAGTCGTTCTCGGCAGCGCTCGGGCCCCACTGGCGCCGGATCGAGGCCAAGCCAAAGACCATCCGCGCCGAAGCGGTGGCGGCCGGCTACCGCACCGAGGCGGCCGGCCCGATCGACCGCTCGCTCATCGAGGGGCTCGGTGTCCTCCGGCAATCGGTGCGCCTCGCCGCCGACCTCGCCGCGGTGGCCGAGCGAGAGACTCCCCAGGTCTCCTGGCCAGAGCTCTCCCTCCACGACTGCCGCGCCTGCCACCATGAACTGGTCCTCCCGAGCCAACGGCCTGCGCTGGGATACCGGCGCCACGTGCCGGGGCGGCCGACGCTGCCGCGCTGGCCGTTGGGGCTGGCCGGCGCCGCCCTCCGCTCGACCCCGGAAAAGCCTGCGGTCGACGACCTTCTCGCGCCCCTCCTGGCGGAGTTTGACGCGGTCCCCTTCGGCACGCCCAGGGCTGTGGTCGTCGCCGCCGAGGCTCCGCTGACGGGGATCGATGCCGCGATCGCCAGGCTCGCCCCCGGCCGCCTCCCCGGCGACGAGGCGGGGGATCGGGCCGCCATCGAGGCGCTCGCGGCGGCCGGCGCGACGGCTGACGACGTCGACGCGGCGCGGGTCGTGGCCGCCGCTCTCCTTCCGGCCCTCGCCACGAGCCCCGCCTGGGGCGCCGACGAGCGCCGCGACGCGTGCGATCGGATCGCTGCGATCCTCAGCCTCGACCCCGCCGGCATGCCCCCCGGCAGCCATCGCCCCGCGCCGACGGCTTCCCCCGACATCCGCGCCGTGCGCGCCGCCTTCATCCTCCCGGCGCCGATATCGGCGCGGTGAGCTGGCGCTTGCCAGGGGAACGGGCGGGGGAACTCGACAGGAGACTCAGAAGCAGCCCCTGAATCAGCGTTTGAACCCTGGTTCAGCCAGCCCCTCATCAGGGCTTGATCCGGTAGAGCTCGGCGTCGAACGGGTCGTCGCTCACCTTCCACACCTTCCCGTCGCGCTTGTACATCCGCTCCTGCTCGGCACGGTTGAACGGCCGAGCGCCGATCCGGCCGAAGACGGAGATCTGGTTGCCCGATTCGTCGACGGCCCGATCGCG
>CAMBFA010000135.1 GCA_945865325.1 Candidatus Kuenenia stuttgartensis | reverse complement strand
TTACCGGTTCCTTGCCCGCGCAACCTCAATCACGAGCCTCCGTCGCATCGTCGTGGTCGGCGGAAACCACGACTCGGCCACCCGGCTCGACGCACCTGAAGGTGTGCTCCGAGCGCTCGACGTCGCCGTCGTCGGCGGATATTCCGCCTCGGCCGACATTTCACGCTACCTCGTGCCGATCTCGGCAAACGACGGGCGTGTGCACGTCGTCGTGGTGGCTCTTCCCTACGTGCACGGCTGGCAACTTGGCATCGACGATCAGGCGAGCCCCGGTGCGCTCGCGGAGGCTTTCCAGCGGCTCTACACCGACCTCGCCGACGCGGCTCTCGAGCGCTGGCCCGACGCGGCCCTGGTCGCGACCGGCCACCTGACGTGTGCGCGGGAGCGAGAGCTCGTCGCTGGCCATGCGGCCGACGACGACCATGTCGGCACGCTCGACGCGCCACAGGAGATCCACATGGTGGGCACGCTCGGCGCCCTGCCGCCGACGATCTTTGACGAGCGCTACCGCTACGTCGCTCTCGGGCACATCCACAAGGGCTATCCGGTCGATCGCGGCCGGGTGTGGTATTGCGGCACTCCCGTTGCGGTCAACTTTGCCGAGGGGGCCTCGGCACGAAAGGTGCTCCTTGTCGATCTCGAGGAGGGGGTGCTGCGAAACGTGCAACCGATCGTAGTCCCCGCGACACGGCGGGTGGTCGAACTGCGCGGCGACGAGGCCTCACTCCGAACGGCGCTGGCAACGCTCGCGGGCGACGAGCCAGAGCCGGCGCTCGTGTCGATGATCCTCGAATCCCCCGAGGTTGTCCTCGGGCAGCGTGATGCCATCCAGGCTCATCTCGACTCGCTCTATCCCGATCGCAGTCGACGCCCGGTGATGGCCGCCTGGCGCGAGATCCGCACGACGGATGGCGGGACAACGCCCCCGCCGCCGCCTCCGATGGAGCGACCGACCCCCGAGATGGTCTTCCGACGGGCCTGGATTGAGAGGCACCAATCGCCCCCGGACGCCGGGATCATGGCGGCGTTTGCGAGCCTGATGTCGAACGAAGTTCCCTGAGGGCTGATCTCGATGCGGATTCATGCGGTGAGGACACTGAACCTCAACTCCCTTTACGGCGAGCAGTCGCTCGACTTCGATCGCGACCTCGCCGGGCACGCCCTGTTCCTCATTCGCGGAGACACTGGTGCCGGAAAATCGACGATCCTCGATGCGATCACGCTGGCCCTGTTCGGACGCACCCCTCGCCTCGACGGAGGGAGCAAGAGCAAAGACGCCGGCGTCGATCGCGACCCGTCACTGGTCCTGTCGCACGGCACCGGGAAGGCCCATGCCGAAGTCGATTTCAGCGTGCTCGACGCGGGCGTTCGGCACTTCTGGAGGGCACGGTGGTCGGTGGCCAAAGCGCATGGTCGCCCCCAGGGAAAACTCCAGAAGCCAGACCGAACGTTGATCAAGCTCGATGAACGCGGCGCGGAACTCGAACTGGTAGTCTCGTCCGACAAGGAGAAAGACACCAGAGAGCCCTTCGACGCCGCACTGTGCGGCCTGACCTACGACGACTTCTCCCGAACGGTTCTCCTCGCGCAGGGGCAATTTCAGCTCTTCCTCCGTTCGACGCAGAAGGAGCGGGCGGAGCTTCTCGAACGGCTTACCGGCACCGGCGAATACGCGGCCATCGGCGTTCGGGCCGCCAAGGCCCGGCAGCAAAGCGATCTGGAGGTGGTGGCACTCGAGGCCCAGGCCACTGGGATCTCCGTGCCGGATGAGGCCGAGCAGGCCGACATGCTCCTCGAAAGAGACCGGCTTCAGCGGGAGGAGACCACCCTCGGCGAGCGCGAGGCAGAACTTTGCAGCCACATCGATTGGCTCAAAAAAAACGCGACCCTGGCTGAAGAACGGGACAAGCAGCAGTCCGCTCTGAATCAGGCTCTCGAAGCCCGTCGGCAGTTTGCACCTGCGCGGGAGCGCCTGACGCTTCATCGGCGAGCCGAGCCCGCAACGGCTGCCTTGCGAGATTGGATGTTGGCCAAGGAGGCTGAGGAGGGCCGGGGTGCCGAGCTCGCCGAGGCGGACCGCCTGCTGGCGGATGCACGACGGGTGACATCCGAAAAGGACTTGGAAAGCGCGACGCTGAAGGACACGCTCTCGCGGGTCGAAGCGGATTCCGCCACGCTGGCCCCGCAGATTGGTGCCGCCCGCAAGGCATGGGCCGACCTCGACCTGGCAAACCAGTCGCTTGAAAAAGCAACAGCAGACCACACGAAAAATGTCGAGGAACACTCCCTCGCCGAGAAGGCTCACGGTGAATCGGCGGCGAAGCAGCAGGTGCGGCGGGGAGAACGAGAGAAGCTGGCCAACCGCCTCCTGTCGCTCGATGGCACCGACGCGCTCGAAGCGCGGATACCGGTTTGGCGAGAATGGCTGAAAGGATGGCAGGATGCATCCTCGGAAAGCCTTGATGTCCAGAAAAAGCTCGACACCGAGTGCCTGGCGGGATCCGAGGCGACAGACCTCCTCCGGAACAGCCTCGAAGCCGTCACCGAGGCGAGCTCGCTTTTCGCTGACGCCGAATCGACACTGCACGCCGCAGAGGCTGCTCTCCACGCGGTGACCAATGGCGGCGACGCGTCGATTGTCCGCAACGACTTGGAGCTCACCCGCGCGCACTTCGTGCAGCAAAAGGGAGCGTTGGATCAACTTCTCCCTCTCGTGGGAGATGAGTCGTCGAAGTCTGCCGAGCGAGCGACGCTGCACACCAAGACCGTAGAGAAACGTGCTCACCTCCGCACCTTGCGTGCCCGCCATAGCGTCGAACTGGAAGCACGCGGCCTCCTGGAAGCGGACGTCACCCGGCTGACGGCGGCTCGCGAACACCTCGGGCTCGTGCTGGAGATCGTGGAGCGCCGGGCGGCACTTGCGGATGGCGAGGCCTGTCCGCTGTGCGGCAGCCACGATCACCCCTACCGCGACGGCTCCGCCTCCCCGCCCGACACGTCGCACTTCGAGAAGACACGCACTTCGATCGAGTCGCTCTTGGACACGAGCCGCGACAACCTACAAAAGGCCAGCAGAGCGGAGAAAGAGACCAACGATGAGATCCGACTATCGCTCGGCGCGCTTCAAGCGATGGAGGACCAACACTCGGTTCTCGAAGCGGAACTCGGGAAGTGCCGGGATCGGCTCCGAGTGGCCTTGGACGCCGTGGTGATCGCGGGGCTCGTTCCTGAGAGCGAATATTGCCCCGTCACGATCGAGGCCGCACGCGATCGGGCTGCAGGCCGTCTCGTGAAGACTGACGACCGGCTCCGCCAGCTCAAAGCAGCTATCGACGGAACCACCTCGGCAGGGCTCGGTAACGCAAAACACCAATTGGCGGTCGAACGTGCGGCCGGAAAAGTGCAGGAAGCACAAGGAAAACTGGAGTCAGCGGAGAAGCAGGCCGCCGACCTCCGATCACGGAAGAAAGGGAGTGAGCAACGCGCTGCAGACTTCGAGCGATCGCTCAGGGACGACCTGGGACGCGAGCGGTGGCTGCAACTCCCGCTGGAGGGCTCGGTCGAATCTTTTGGGACGTTGGTGGCATCGGCCGAACAGCGCCTCAAAGAATGGCGGAAGTTCCGCTCGGAGTGCGAGGCCATCGACAGCGAGATTCACAAGCACGAGCCGCTGGTCGCGGCAGACCGGAAGCAGATGGAACTGACCGCGAAGGCGGCATCGGATTCCGAGAAGCAGCTCGAGACTCAGCGGCAGAAGACGAAGCACGCTGCTACAGCGGTCGAGGGGTGTTTTCAGGGACGTCACCCCGATGAGGTGGCAACGGAAGCGCAGAAGCGGGTGGATTCTGCCCGTTCGGCGTTGGAAGCGGGGGAAGCTCAGCGGAGCGAAGCCCGACGACAGCACGACAAAGCGATCGCTTCGCAAATCGCTGCGACCAAAGAGGCCAACGCCAGCCGCAACTTGCTCGTGGCGGCTCAAAAGCTCCTCGATAAAGCCCTTGCCGAGGTGGGCCTCCCTGACGTCGCCGCACTCGAGAAGGCAACGCTCCTCCTCGATGAAATTGCCCAGTCGACCGAGCTTGAGAAGACGATCGACGACAAACTGCGTCGGGCAGAAGGGGGAGTCAGTGGTGTTGCCGGGCAACTCGACACCTGGCGGAGCAGCCGACCGGAATCGCTCGCAGCCGATGCGGATCTCGATCGACTTTGTGCCGAGGCCGGCGCTGTCGGGCAAGACAAGGGTAGCGTGGCCAAGAGTTTGGGTGGGATTGAACAGCAACTCAAAGATGCGGCCAAGAACGCCCAGACTCTCGAAGGGACGAGGTCAAAGCTCATCGAGCGCCGCAAGGAAGCGGAGCGATGGAAATTGATCGACGAGCTGATCGGCACGGCCGACGGGTCGCGATTTCGGCGGCTGGCGCAGGGCTATCACCTGATGGAGCTGGCGGATTTCGCAAACCGGAGGCTCGAGAAGCTCAGCGACCGCTATCGACTTTGCGTGCGGCGCGGGGAGCATGGCGAGCCGACGATGGATTTCCTCGTTCAAGATTCGCATCAGGCGGATGTCGAGCGGCCGTTGACGACTCTTTCTGGCGGTGAAACGTTTCTCGTGTCGCTGGCGTTGGCGCTGGCCCTGTCCGATTTCCGGGCGGTGAGAATGCCGGTCGAGACCGTGCTCATCGACGAAGGATTCGGGACGCTCGATTCGGGGACGCTCAACTCGGTGGTACAGGCGCTCGAGAGTCTCCAAACCTCGACCGGGAAGCGGGTCGGCATCATCAGTCACGTCGGTGGCCTCGCGGAGCGGATCGGCGGGCGGGTGCTGGTGAAGCGTGTCGCCGCAGGGCGATCGGAGATTGTGATTGAGCACTCCGACTGACCGCTACCGCCGGGGAGCAGGCAGGTGTCTCACCTATCTATGGCACAGAGGGTGCTTGTCGAGTTCGGCGGCAACGCGGCTGATCTGCGTCGAGGTGACTTCGAGGCCACAGATCTTCTCGACGATCGAGGTGCCCTTCCTCGTATTGGCCCCGTGGACATACAATTCAGCGATGGCGATCGTCATCGCCCGCTCGCTGCGGACGCTTGCTCAAGCGCCCGGGGGTGGAACGGCAGACCCTGACCATCACGGAAACCCCTGATCTTGGGATTCCGCAAAATAGCGATTTTGTTTTCCCACGGCACGCTGCCATCCCCACCAGATTTGGCGAAGTCTCGGTCCTACAATTCCCCCATCGCGGCGGGGCTCCCTGATCAGGCTCCTCGGCAGAATCCGTGGGTGAAAAGGGTACTTGAGAGCAGTCCAGCCATGGGTGGCAAGAGAGCACCGCGGGGCTGACTGCAACCGTCAGCGGCGGTCCAGTTCGGATGGATCGGCATCCACCAGAGCGCCGCGCCTTGCGAGAAAACCTGCCACTTCGGGGGTTCCCTCCCGAGCCGCCAAACCGGGTATGCGGCGGACGTGCCGTTGGATGTCCTGGAGGTCAAAATGCTCCGGGAAGATGGCCGCTCATCACGTGCCGATCACTGGCCGATTTTGAGCGCCGAGTGACAAAGCAGGAAGTCATGCGGAATGGCCGGCGGTGAGCCAAGCCAGGAATCGAGGGCCACACCATGGAGGTGTTCAAAAGTTCAGAATCTCTTCGCTCGACAACCGGCAAAATGCTTTTTTTGAGGCTCTTTGCGCTGGACTTGCGGGCTATTTACCGATACGGGAAGATATCGACTCGTTTTGGTTGCCGCTTTGCGAATTGGCAACTCGGTCTTTGGGCCACGTGCGGAGGAGCCCCCAATGTCAACTGATGCGCCAAAGGCAAAGGGTCGTGCCGGAATTACACTACTCGATGAAAAGAGTAGCGGAAAAGTGCTTGTCATTAATCGCCATGAAGACCGTTTTGTCATGACGGCACAGGAGGCCGTCGAGGCCTGCCATGCGGCTCATGAAAGCATTCGGTTTTCTAATCAGTTCGGCGGGTTGCTTGATAAGCTCGCGAGTTGGATTGATGAGAACAGGGCCAGTGCTCATCGTGCTCAGATCGCCGTCAGGGAAAGCGACTTGTTGTTCTTGGTGACACAAGCCAGTGAAACATTCGACAGCGATCTTATGGAAAAGGTCGCTGTGCTTGATTTAGAAGTAGCCAACGACGAAAACTTCAGCCTGATTAGGATGAACGCTTTGGTGATTCCTCGGGCGACCGAGGAGGCAGCTACGGCTTTTGTTTCAGGCGCTGAAAACAATTACTGGACCTATGCCAAGTAGCGAAGCCCATGTCCGGGCGGCTCTCAATAATCAGGCGACGATTGATTACCTGTTGGCGGGTGGCGTAGTGCATGCGCCTTGGGTCGTTACGGTTGCCTTCTACAAAGCACTTCATGTCGTCGAGGCTGTGCTTGCGAGGCAAAGGCCACCGCTGCACAAGAACGAGCACCTTAGCAGGAATTTGTACCTGAAAACCGAGAATCGATTTCGTAATATCTGGACCCACTACTCTGTACTGTTTCAGGTGTCGCAGGTTGCTAGGTACTTGAGCGATGATGCCGCGGGCGGCAAGTATCTGACGGAAGACGGTATGAAAGATCGTATTATTGGCCATCATCTTAGGCAACTTACGCTGAGCGCAAACAAGCTGATTGGAGAAGACGTTTTTCCCGTCGAGTGATTGCGATGAACGTTCGTTGCGGTCGCGTGAGTTTGTGGGCATTTCTCTGGCCCTTCACTTTCCGATAGGTGGCGCACCGCTTCATTGGGATTCTTCTCACCTTCTGCGCCCCACCGTCGACTCCGCGATGCCTCTCGCTGACCTCTCTTGCCCGCAGCGCTGCGTCAACCGTCCTGACGTTCAATATCGCGGCTGTGACCGGCCTTGGAAATCCTGATCCAGTCGGAATGACGGTCGAGGCCCCCTCGTGGGAGGAGACTTTCGATGCCGGCCAAACTACGAAAGAAGCACAACAGCGTCGCAATCCACTGCTGAATCGTCGTTTCGCCCGGCACAAGGGCGTTAAGCCTTTCGGCCCGTCCGCCCCGAGTCGCCCCCCTCCCCCGATGTCGACCTATACTTTGATCCGGGAGCCCATCCGCGGGGAGGCGAGCGACGTGACGACCAGCGAACAACGACAGACTTTCCGGGCAGCGCGGCCGTGGGGGCTGCGGGGAACGCAGGCCGGCGTGTGGCTGGCCGGCCTCCTCGTCGTTCTCGTCGTCCTTGTCGCCGGCGGATGCAGCGACTCCGTCGAAAAACTGCCGCCGCGGAAGGCGCAGAAACGGGCCGACAAGGGGGCCGGGGCGAGCGGGTCGCAGGCCGCCGCCGCACCCGATCCGCAGCCGCTTCCGGCCGATGTTCCCCCCAGGCCGGTGTTCGCGCCGGCGGGGATCACCGACGTCGCCAAGCGCCAGACGCGGCTCCGCGACGAGTGCTTCGAAGTCGCCGAGACGCTCCTGGCCGACTTCCCCGCTGATCCCGCCGGCTGGACGCTCCTCGGGGCGGTCTATCGCCACTTCGGTGACGAAGCCGGCGCCGAAAAACTTTTGTCTAAGGCCCTCGCCATCGCCCCCGATTTCCCCGATGCCCACCGGCATCTCGGAGACGCGGCCCTGGAGCGCGGCGACCTCGATGGGGCCGAAGCCCATTACCGGCTGGCGCTGGAGGCCGATCCGGAGGCGCTGGTCGTCATCGACAGCCTCGTCGAGACGCTCCTGGCCAAGGGGGACACGGCCGCCGCCACCGAGATCCTCCTCGGCTTTCTTGACGATCACCCCCGCGTCGTCGAGGGATGGTGTCTCCTCGGCAAGACAGGGCTGGTGGAGGGAGATCCGGCCGCGGCCCGCGAGGCGTTTGACAAGGCGCTGGAGCTCGAGCCGACCTCCCGCGATGCCAGCCACGGCATGGCGGCGGCGATTGGATCCCTCGGCCGGGAGACGCCGCTGCCGGTGACGCTCGACCTCGACCGGCGCCTCCGCGATCGACGCGAGCAGGGGCGGCCCGGGCGACTGCTCGAAGCGCTCGAAGCCCTCGACGGGATCGGCCCCGCGCCGTGGACGGCAACGGTCAACTACTGGGCAGCGGTGGCCCATGCCCGGCTGGGGGATGCGACGCGGGCGGCGATCGGGTGGCGGCGGGCGATCGAGCTCGACCCCGACGACCACGACAGCCGCGAGGCCCTGGCAACGCTCTATGCCGAAACAGGGCGGACCCGTGAGGCGATGAAACTCCGGCAGGAATGGTGCGACCGGGATCCCAGCAGCCCGGCGGCCTGGTTCGGGATCGGCAAGCTCGCCCTCTCCCTTGAGCTCCCCGAGGAAGCCGCGACGGCGCTGAAAAAAGTGGTCGCCCTGGCGCCCCAGCGCGCCGAGGGGCACGCGCTTTTGGCCCGGGCCGAGGCGACGCTCGATCCGGCCGCGGCGCTTGAGGCAGCGCGGCGGGCAGCCGACCTCGATCCCACTGCCCCCCACCTCACGATCCTCGGCGACACGCTCCTGCGAGGCGGCCTCCGAGACGAAGCCCGGGCCGCCTACGAAAAAGCGCTCGCCCTCGATCCGGCCGACGACCGGGCGCGCGAGGCGCTCAAGCGTCTCGGCCCCGCCCGCTGAACAGGCCGCGGCCTATTCAGCCCGCGGCCGGCTCGATCCGGATCGTGTGGTCGACCGGCACCAGCCGCTCCCGGGCCGCCTGGTCGAGCGCTTCCCAACGCGTCAAAAGCTTGCCGGAGAGCACCTTGGCGGCGGCTTGAGCCTCGGTATCGGTACTGATGTTGGGGATGAGCCGGAAGTCGGTGACGATCTGCTTGATCATGAAGGTTTCGTAGTTTTGCTTCTCGGCGATGGCCGCCTGAAAGTGGGCAAACGGCTCGTCAAACGGCGTGCGGGGAAACTCAGCGGCCAGGTTCACGCCGGCGGCGAGCTGGTCTTTCGTAAAGGTCTTTGTCTCGCTCCCCCATGTCACCTTGGCCGCCGCGGTCTGGAGGCCGGTGACTCGGAGCTGGTAGCGATTGAGATCGTCGTTGAAGGGGACGAACGGGAGGATGCTGCGGGTGCCGTTGCTCGAGCTTGAGTCTCCTTCAAAGCAAAACGGCCAGCGCGTGCTCGACAGCGCGACAGTCGTCCCGGAGCCCTCCTTCTTGATCCCCGTCACCTTCTGCCCCGGCGTCGCTTGTGCCGCGCCGGCGGCGAGATCGACGCTGATATCGCCAATCGAGCCGTCGACCCCAAGCCCCTTCAGAAAGGCATAGGCCATGAGAAGCTGGCCGTTGGGGCCAGGGTGGAAGCCGTCGCCGCCACAGACGTCGTACTTCGCCCCCAGCGCGCCATTGGCCTTCGTCATGGCGTCGACCATCGCGGCGTGAACGTCGGCGAACCGCTGCCCTTTCTCCGTGGCCAGGCTGCGGTCGATGTCGCGGAGGTGGGCGAGATTGTCGTTGTAGGCGACGTGGGCCGGCTTGTCGGCCATGGTTTGGCCCGGGCGGAAGAAGTTGGTGTCGACTGCGCCAGGGGAGCCGACGACCACCGACTTCACGCCGAGGGCGTCGAGCCGGTCGAGGACCCGGCGCATGTTCGCTTCGTACGCCGCGCCGATCTCGCTCCGCCAGGGCTGGTAGCCGCCGTCGTTCATCCCGTAGCAGAGGGTGACGATGTCGGGATCGAAGACCGCCAGATCGTTGTCGGCCCGGTTGGCGAAGCCGCCGGCCGTCTCGCCTCCCCAGCCAAATTGCATGACGCGAACATCAGGGACACCGGAGCAGGCCAACAGCCAGCATTCGACATACTTGCTGTAGAGCTTTTGCTCGGTGATCGAGTCGCCGACGATCGCCACGCGCGCCTTCGGGAGAAGGGCCGATTCCTCGGCGCCGGCAGTGCCGAGTAGGGCCACGGAGAGGATCGCGGCGGCGCGCAGCAGGGCAGAGAGGGAATGTGGCACGTCTGGGGCTCCGGTGAAGGGTGACAAGGATTGGATTATCGGTCCCGCACGCCCCTCCGCGTCAACCCGTGCCCTTCGCTTTCCGCGCGGAAGACTCGAGCCAGCCCCACAGATAGCGGCAGGCATGGCTGCGCCACGGGCGCCAGCACGCGGCGATCGCCCCGATCCGCGCTTCGTAGTCCCCCGGCGGCACGCCGTAGAGCTCGCACACCGCCCGCCGCAGCCCGGCGTCACCGACGCTGAAGACGTCGTCGCGGCCGAGGGCGAAGATGAGAAACATCTCCACCGACCAGGGGCCGAAGCCCTTGATGCCGCGAAGGGCTTCCGCAGCGGCAGCGTCGTCGCCCCGGCGGATGCGCCGGAAGTTGAGGTCGCCAGAATCAGCTCGGGTGGCGAGCTCGTGGATGAACGTCGCCTTGCTCCGGCTCAAGCCGAGCGTACGGAGCCGATCAGCGGCGAGCGCCGCCACGTCGGCCGGCTTCCAGCGGGGCGCTGCGTCGCGAACCCGCCCCCAGATCGTCGTGGCGGCGGCGTAGGAGAGCTGTTGGCCGACGATGATCCGGCAAGCGGTCTCGAAATCGGTCCGCTCGCGGTAGTAGGCGGGCTGTGGGCCGACCGCGTCGATGACGCGGCGCATGACCGGATCTTTCCGGAGGGCAAGATCGTAGGGAGAGCGCGTCATGGAAGGAGGAGAGTCTTCAGCGGGGGCGGATGCGGGCGAGCCGATCCATCGCCAGCCATTCCCCCTGGAGAATGAGCCGCTCGAAGGCGATCTCGGCATCGAGCCCCTCGCTCCGCGCGTCAGCGAGGACGGCGCTGACCTCCTCGGGGTCGAGCTCGATGCGGGTGTCGGTGCGGATTACCGCGACCAGCGCCGCGGCGACGTCGGGGCGGGGGTCGGTCGCCAGCCAAGCCGCCACGGCGGCCAGCGGGGCAAGGCGATCCAGCGGCACGGCCAGGCTTCCCTCGGCGGCGAGGGTGACCGCTGCGCCGCCGCCCTGGGGGGAGTGGGGAGCAGACGGTGACGGTCGGCCCGTGAGATCGTCTCGAGCTGGCAGTCCTGGTAGCCCTGGCAGTCTTGTCAGTCTTGTCATCGGATCCTCCCTGAAGTCCACGCCTGAAGCCGACGCCCGGACCGGGCCACGGCGCCCCGGGCGAACCAGTCCCTGCCCCGTCATTTTTGCCGGCGAACTCTACGCCCCGATCCCCCCCGCTGGCAAATCGGCCGCCGCGTGCAGTCACGGCGAAGGAGCCGGAAAAAGCTCCCCGAGCCGGGTGACGGTGTGATCGACGAGCACCTGCCCGGCCTCCGCCCCGACTTCGTTGCTCTCCGCGATGGCGCTATAGCCCCCGCCGCGGGCCGCCCGGGCGCTGGGGAGGTAGGTGCCGGGGCCGGCGAGCTGGATCACGAACGTCTGCAGGGCCGGGCTGCGGGCCTTCATCGCCACGCCGAAGTCGGTATAGAGCTCGAACTGATTGGTGGCGATGGCGATGTCGCCGAGACGGATGACGTGGACCTCGGTCGTGAACGGAGTTTCGTCCCCCGACTGCTGGCGCTGGTAGCGTTGCACGACGCCCCCGTGCCACCAGAGGAGCGTCTGATTCCCCTGGTCGCTCGACAGCTCGCGGATTTTTTCCTCAGCGAGCTCATACTCCCGTTGCGACACCATCCTGCGCGGAAGCTCGATCCGATCGACGCGGTGATTGAGGGGAACTTCGGTGAGCTTCTCCTGCTCGGCGCCCGCGAGCGCTTCCTCCCAGCCGGCGACAACCCGCCGCGCGATCTCGTCGAGTCGGGAGAGGCCGCGCAATCGGCGCATCCGTTCTTCGGCAGCCTTGCGGAACATCAGATGAGGCGACTGGTCGCCGGCGGCGCCGGTCCAGGCAAGGACATGGAGCCCCGCCCCATGCTCCTTCCGCAGCCGCTCGCGGACCGGGTGCCAGAAGTCGGCGTCGACCTGGCCGTTGCCTTCCACTTCCTGGGCCGGACAGGCGACGTCGATCGCCGTCGCCAACAGGGCGCCGTCGGCCTTCCAGACAAACAGCGCGTCGACGGCATGGTCTTCATAGCCCTCGATCATCCGGAACGTCGGCCGATCGGTGGCGCCGTACATGACGGCGTTGTTGTCGGCATAGACGCTGCGCCGGTTGTGGGCCACGACCGCATGCCCCATCCCCCAGCCGATGGTGCACGGCGAGCGCCCCGTCCATGCCTCCTCGATCCCCGCGGCGATCCGC
>CAMBFA010000134.1 GCA_945865325.1 Candidatus Kuenenia stuttgartensis | reverse complement strand
GTCCCTGAGATGACCACGGAGTCGGCCCGGGTGAGCCCGAAGGTGACCGCGTCGGCCAGTCCGTTGGCGGCGGCGGTGGCTGCCCGATCGAGCACGACGGCGCGGGCGGCCTGCGACTGTCCGGCAGGCACGAGCGAGACGACACTCGTGAGACCGATGGCGAGGATGCCGATCGAGATCAGCACCTCCATAAGCGTGATGCCCCTGCGGGCGGTTGGAATGGTCATGGTCACCTTCCTCCAGCCGTGATTTCGGAGCGGATGAATTGCTGGGATGTCGCCAGCGCGGCCGCGAGAGCCGTTGCATTCGTCACGTCGATCGCGGCGCGAATCGGCATGCACTCGGCGGTCTTGACGATGCCACTGGCTGGGTCGATGCCGATCCAGTAGGAGTCGCCATACTGCCAGTTAAACCCCGTGCTGTCGTCGGCGGGGTCGTATCCGGCGTTGGCCCAAGGATTGGTGGTCGCCCTGTCAACGCGACCAACCAACAGGAACACCGGGCCGGTGAAGGTTTGCCGCGTGGAGAACGCAGATCCATCCGTCGCAGTCGATTCGGTGAAGATCTGCCTGACGCGGCCGGTCGCGTCAAAGAGGACGGTCACCGCCGAGATCGCCGTGCCGGAAGACATGAATCGGTTGTACGTCGAGTTGCCGTAGCCCGACCACGCAAGATCGACACAGCGACTGTCGGGGATCGTGAAAGCCTGCCCGCTCCGGACGGGTTGGCGAAGGATCTCAAATGGGTGAAGGTCGGGAGTCGTAGTCGGCCAAGGGGTATTTCGTTCCGACTGACCCGCGAGTTCTGAGGCCGAAGCGGAGCCTCCGAGTGATCCCCGTAGTCGAACGCCGTAAGCCCCCCCCGCGACAAGTTCGTACCAGGCGTTGTTGCCGTCAAACCGGATCAGGTCACCGGTTTGAAGATTGCGGGCCGACGGAATCACCTCGCCAGAACCCGTGTAGCCATCGACGAAATTGAGCGTCCTAGTTAGTTGTCCGCTGCCCGTGATTCTTGCTCGCGACATCAGCGAATCGCCTCTGTAGACCTGCGGAATACCGGCCTGAAACAGGTCGATCGCGTAGGTGGCATTCGAATTCGTCGGGGGGCGCACGAACGACACGCCGGCCCACTCTGGTCGCCCGATGGCCCGCGACTGGGCTCGGGCGACGAACGTCGAGGCGACCCGCGCCGCCTCACGGCTACGCCGGTTCTCGGCCGTTGAGGCCACGTTGGGCAGGACTGTCACCGCCAAAAGCCCGATGATCGCGACGACGACGAGCAGCTCGACGAGTGTCATTCCAGCGCGGCGGTGGACGATACGGGCCATAGGGACCACCTGGCTACTTCGTGACAAGGTCGTGATTGGTGATGTTGTCGCGAGCCTCTCGCGTCGATCGTGGATCGAGCGTGTTTACTGATCCGGCCCACAGGCTACCCGACCTCCTTCGCGTCGTCCCGACGGCTGGGACCAGCGCGGGAAATGGCGTCGTCGGGTTGACGCCAGCGAGCCAACCGCCCGGCACGGCGAGAGCCGATGTCACTAGGCCATAGTCGCCGGAGGTCGGCGTTGGTTCGTCGAGTGAACTGCTGACGCCACCGGAGTAAATCAGCGGGATCAGTGCGGTGTCGAAGTCCCCGGTAGCATCGGCGGTAACGCCAAGGGGATCGAGAGGATCGGCCGCGGGCTTGAACCCGCTGGGAAGCGAGCCGGTAGCCACCGCGGCGTTGATACTGCCGCGCGTCTGTTGGACGACCGACCAATCCGCCCCAGCGGGCCAGCGGATGAATGAGATCGGGCGGCCCCATCCGTCGAGGAACTCCGCGTTGCCGTCGTTGTCTACATCGCCGATCTCGTCGCTACGAAATTGCTCAACGGCATCGGGAGCGTATCCGCCGCGGACGACGATCATCTGGAGGCACTCGGCGCTCTCATAGGCGAGAGTAGTGTTGAGTGTCTTGGCTGCCTTAAAACGCAGTGAGGGGGCGGACGGCCCGTAGCCGGAGGACGGAATCACCGTGTCAAAGCCCGCAACGCCCACGTCAGCCCACTGATCGGGCATGCCGAGAGTCATCAGCATTCGCTTCCAGCAAAGCTGCTTCTTAGCGATGTCGGTCTTCCGGTCGGCGACGGTCGCGATCGGCGAGTACCGCCGCTCCACATAGCTCTCGTAGATCGGGATCACGATCTCGTGGAGCTTGCGGATCGTGCTCCGCGTCTTGTCGATCTTCGCCCGCTGCCGGGCGCCATTGAGCCCCGAGAGCATGAGGCTCGCAAGGATCGAGAGGATCACGATCACCACCATCAGCTCGACGAGCGTGAACGCCCGCCGACCGCTCGGAAGTGCGGGCGAAGCTGGGCGACGGCTGTGGCAGAAGGCGTGCATGGGAAATCCTCGCGGAGCTTTTCCTCCGGGGCAGGGCTCATTTGAGATTGTCGAGGTAATCCTTGCGCGTGCCGGGCCAAAAATTCGACATGTCGTCGTCGGTTCCGAACTTCTCGTCGCGGCCGGCGGAGAGGATCTGGAACGAGTCCGGATTGGCGTAGGGCTGGGTCGGGGTGACGAAGTTCGGTACCGCCTTCGTCGCTGCGCGGTGCGAGTAGTAGATGCCACCGAACGGTCCGGCCGGGGAGGAGGCCGTGCTGTCGTAGATCGGATAGCTCGCCGAATCGATGTAAATGTAGGGGCTGCCGGGCTTGCCGGGGGCCGTAAACTGGTTGCCGGAAACCCGGGAAGAATCGAAATCGAAGAGCTTCTTCTTAGTGACGCCTGAGAGCTGCCTTCCACCACCGGAACCGCCCTCAATCCCCATCGGATTGGTTGGAATATCGGAATATCCGACAAGCCAGCCGACGATTGCTGTGTTGGGCTTCATGTAGTCGGCATTCTGCGCGTTAAGAAGGAAACCGGTAGGGCCCCCAGGCGTTCTTGGGAAGAGCCTTTGGATGTGCTTGTTGATCCTGCCTGGATTGCCTGCCGCATCGAAGTCAACGCACGGCGGATAACTCCCATACTCATTCTTGTACTGCATGATCGCCATGTGGAGCATGTCGATCTCGGTCTTGATTCGGGCGTTGTTCGCCGTCGCCACCGCCCGCATCACCACCGGCACCGCGATCGCCGCCAGGATCGAGATGATGATGATCACCACGAGCAGCTCCACGAGCGTGAAGCCACCACGGGCTCTCGCGGCCGACCGACCGCCGAAGTTTCTACGCAGCATGACTCTCTCCCGTTCGACGGGCTCCCTTACGACAGATCGGTGATCAGTTTGATGAGCGGCATGAACAACGCGATGACGATGAAGCCGACCGCGCCGCCGAGAAACAGGATCAAAAGCGGCTCCATGAGGCTCGTGAGGCTCTCCGTCAGAACCGCCACCTCCTCGTCGTAGGTGTCGGCCACCTTGTAGAGCATCGTGTCGAGCTCACCCGACTCCTCGCCGACGTCAACCATGTTGACGACGAGATCGTCGACGACCGGCGACTTGTACTTCGTCAGATAGAGCAGGGCCCCGATGCCCGGGCAGAAGAGCGTCCAGAAGAGCAGCGCCACGATGTTGAACGGAGGAATGGCAAACTCCTTCAGCGGCTTGGCGATCGCATTGCCGTCGCGGATCGAGTCGGACACCTTCTGGAAGAGCTTCTCGAACATCATGTTGCCCGAGGTCTCCTTCGTGATGTTGAGGGCCTCGAGGATCGGCACGCCCGAAGCGAGGAGCGTGCCGAGGGTCCGCGACGAGCGCGACATGATGTTTTTCTCGACCAGCTGCCCGAAGATCGGGGCCTTCAGCACGAAAAGATCCCAGCCGAATCGGCCATAGGAGATCATGCAGATCCCCTTGATGATCAGCCGGAAGCCGAACGGGATCGCCGGGATCAGATACCAGTAGTTGACCACCCAGTTGGAGATATCGATGAGGACCTGCGTCATCGGCGGGAGCGTGCTGCCGAAATCGTCGAAGATCTTTTTGAACTGCGGCACGATCTTGATCATGATGAAGCAGAGGATGCCGACGGCCACGCTCACGACGACGGCCGGATAGACCATCGCGCCTTTCACCTTCCGCTTGAGCGACTGAGCGCGCTCCATGAACTCCGCCAAGCGCCGCAGAATGACTTCGAGCGCACCCCCCGCCTCACCGGCCCGGATCATGTTGCAGTAGAGGCGGTCGAAGGCCTTCGGGCTCTTGCTCATCGCCTCGGAGAGCGTCGATCCCCCCTCGATCTCGTCGCAGACATCCAAGAGGCTGTTTTTGAGCCGCCCCGGCTTCTGCATATTGGCGAGGACTTTCAGGCTGCGGAGGATCGGCAGGCCGGCGTCCTGGAGGATCGAGAGCTGGCGGGTGAAGAGGGTCAGCTCGCGGCTCTTCACGCCGCCGATCGCGAACGTTCGCCCCGGCTTCCGCTTCCCGGCGGCGGCCGCCTGCTGCTGCTTTTGCGCCTTGAGCTTGGTGACCATGTAGCCCATGGCGCGGATTGTCGCCTGGGCTTCGGCCTCCGTCGGGGCCTCCACCTTGTCGCGGATTTCCTTCCCCGTAGCGGCGTCGATGGCTTCGAATTGAAAGGTGGGCATGGTCGTAAGCTTCCTACGGGGAAGGTGTTGGCGTCAGGAAATCAGGGACAAGACGAGGAGAAAAACAAGGGACAAGAAGTGGGGCTCGGTCGGATCGGAGGGAAGGATCTGGTCAGGCATCGAGGATCGTTTCGCGGATCACTTCCTCCGCAGTCGTCAGGCCGGCAAACACGCTCTCCATGCCGGCGTCGCGGAGGGTCACCATCCCGAACTTCCGCGCCACGATCCGCAGCTCCTCGGTGGAGCAGTTGCGAATGATCATGTCGCGCATTTCGTCGTTCATGAGCATCAATTCGTAGATCCCCAGCCGCCCCTTGTAGCCGGTGCGGTTGCACTTGTCACAGCCCTTACCGCGGAAGATCTTCCGGCCGGCGAGCTGGTCGGAGGTCATCTCGAGATCGGCAAGGAGATCGGCGGTGGGGATGATCTCCTCCTTGCAGAGGGTGCAGATCTTCCGGACGAGCCGCTGGGCGAGGATCGCCTCGACCGTCGCCGTGATCAAAAACGGCGGCACCCCCATGTCGCGGAGGCGCGTGATCGTGGAGGGGGCGTCGTTGGTGTGGAGCGTGCTGAACACCATGTGGCCGGTGAGCGAGGCCTGAACAGCGATCTCTGCCGTCTCCGTGTCGCGGATCTCGCCGACGAGGATCCGGTCGGGATCCTGCCGCAGAATCGACCGCAGGCAGTGGGCGAAGGTGTTGCCGATCTCGGAATCGATCTGCACCTGGACAATGCCTTCGATGTCGTACTCCACCGGATCCTCGGTGGTGATCAGCTTGTCTTCGATTTCGTTGAGCTCGGAGAGGGCCGAGTAGAGCGTTGTCGTCTTGCCGGAGCCGGTCGGCCCCGTCACCAGGACGATGCCGTTGGGGCGCTGCATCACCGTGCGGAAGTTGCGCAGCGTCTCGGCCGGCATCCCGATCTTGTTGAGATCGAGCGACACAACGCCGCGGTCGAGCACCCGCATGACGACGCTCTCGCCGAACAGCGTCGGCAGGACGCTGACCCGCAGATCGACCGGATGGCCGCCGACGTTGAGCTCGATCCGACCGTCTTGCGGGAGACGGCGCTCGGCGATGTCGAGATTCGCCATCACCTTGATGCGCGTCGTGATCGCAAAGGAGAGATGCTTCGGCGGCGGCACCATCTCCTGGAGCACCCCCTCCGCCTTGAGCCGGATGCGAAACTCGCTCTCAAACGGCTCGAAGTGGATGTCGCTGGCGCCGTCGCGGATTGCCAGAAGGAGGACCATGTTGAGGAGCTTGCGGACCGGGGCGCTCTCGGCGAGGGCCTCGACGCTCGTCAGATCGGTGGGGCCTTCGCCGCCGAGCCCGGCCGCCTGGGCCGCTAGCTCCTTGTCGTTTTCCAGGCTCTCGACGATCGATTCGACGCTCTCGTTATCGGCCGAATAGAACTTGTCGATCGCCTTCTGGATCTCCTGCTCCGTCGCCACACAGTTGTGGATGTCGAAGCCGAGAAACGTCCGCAGCTCGTCGGCGATCTGGATTTTCTGCGGCTCCGACGTCGCCACCGTGAGCCGGTTGCCGGACAGCTCGATCGGAATCACTCGGTAGAGCTGAGCCATCGGCTCGCTGACGAGCTTGAGCACCTCCGCGGGGATGGTTCGGTCGTAGAGCGTGACGAACGTTGTGTTCCACTGCTCGGCGAGTGCCTCACCGAGCTGATCCTCACCGAAAAACCCGAGCGAAAGCCCCACCTTGCCGATCAGCTCGCCGCCGCGGGCCTGCTGCTCCTCGAGCATCTGCTGGAGCTGGCCCTCGTCGATGAGGCCGAGGTCGATGAAGATCTGTCCGATGCGCTTCAGGGCCATGGTCGTGGTTCCACCGCTGGTGGTCGGTCAGGAATGCGGGGCCGGATGGGGGGCTTTGGATGCGGTCGCTGAAACGTTGGCTGGGCCTGGTCACATGTCTTTGGCGCGGCGGTTGATGTCTTCCTCGTCGTCAAACACGCCCGCCTTCGCCTTGGCGATCCGAGCGGCGAGATCGTCTGGCGCTTGGGCCTTCATCAACACCGCCTCCTCGGTCACCTTCCCACTCTCCCACAGACTGAAGAGATTGTCATCGAGGAGCACCATGCCGAGCTTGGCCCCGGTCTGGATCGCCGAGTTGATGCGGAAGGTCTTGTTTTCACGGATCAGATTCCCGATCGCCGGGGTAACGACGAGGATCTCGTAGGCCGCCACACGGCCGCCGCCGATTTTCGGAAGGAGCGCCTGGGAGACGACACCGATGATCGCCGTCGAGAGCTGCGTGCGAACCTGCTCCTGCTGATTGGTCGGGAAGGCGTCGATGATCCGGTTGACGGTGCCCTGGGCCCCGGTCGTGTGGAGCGTGCCGAAGACGACGTGGCCGGTTTCCGCCGCGGAGATCGCCGCTTCGATCGTCTCCAAGTCGCGGAGCTCGCCGACGAGGATCACGTCGGGATCCTGCCGGAGGGCCCGCCTGAGCGCTTCGGAGAAGCTTGTCACGTCGGAGCCGACCTCGCGCTGGTTGACCGTCGACTTCTTCGACTGGTGATAGAACTCGATCGGGTCCTCGATCGTGATGATATGGTGGTCGTGTGTCTCGTTGATGTAGTTGATGAGGCTGGCGAGCGTCGTCGACTTCCCCGACCCGGTCGGCCCCGTCACGAGGAACAGGCCGCGGGGCCGGCAGACCATCTTCTTGCAGACATCCGGCACGCCGAGCTGCTCGGGCGTGAGCATTTTGTTGGGGATCTGCCGGAGCACCATGGCGATCGAGCCACGCTGCTTGAAGACGCTGACGCGGAAGCGGGCCATATCGCCGAAGGCGAAGCCGAAGTCGCAGCCCCCCTTCTCGGCGAGCTCCGCCTGGCAGCGTTCCGGCGTGATCGCCTTCATGAGGCCGTTGGTGTCGTCGCCGGTGAGCACCTTCGTCGCCTGCGGCTTCATACCGCCGTCGATGCGGAACACCGGCGGCAGGCCGACGGTGATGTGGATATCGCTGACGCCGTTCTTCACGGCCGCCGTGAGGAGCTTATCGATCTGGATGTTCCCCACCGCCACCTTGGGGAGGGCGTAGGCGTTGGCCGTGCTCGGCTTGGATTCCTCCTCCGCGGCGGCGCTGTTGTCGATCGTCTCCAGCTCGAGCGTCTGCGGGGCGGCGGCCGCGGCGGGCTCCGCCTCGGCCGGGCCGGCCGGCTGGAGCACGAGGACCTTCGTCCCCTGGACATCGACGGCGCTCCCCTGATACCGGCCGATCACCGACAGATAGACGAACTTCTTCGGATCGGCCCCCGGCGGCAGGATCGCGGCGGTGATCCCGGCCACCTGCTCGGCTGTCAGGGCCGGGGATTTGAGCGTGACGAGCTTGTCTTTGATCCGCACCATCGGCTCACGGCCGCCGGAGATGCGCAGCTCGGTGGCACCGTTGTCGGCCGCCACTTTCAGCAGTTTGTCGACGTGGGCGGCGAGGGAGGAGGAGGCTGCCGTGCTCATAGGGAGGACACCTGGTGCGGATGGGAGAAGAGGGGACCAAAGAACCGCCGGGAATCCCGGAGCCCTCCCCTGCCGGACAGGTGCCGCCCACCCATCGGAAGACGATTCTGCCGCATGGGAACCCCGGCGCGAAGTTCCTGGCCCGGCCGACCGCGGCGCAGACCGCAACCGCCCGGAAACCGGTTGGAAGAAAATCCCCCGCTGACGACCGTTGCTGCCCATGTGGGAGCCAGTCCGGCTGCGGCCTGCGGGGTCCCTGACATCCCGCCGACCAAGCTAGAGGCATTATGCGCACGATCGGCGAAAAAGTCTCGCCGTCGACACTTTTCCTCCGATTTTCTCCCCCCGGCCCCGGCGGCGGTGCCTGCGGGGGCCGGCTGGCGGGGCGGTCGAGAACGGCTACCGGCGTGGCGGAGGCCGGGGGCGACCAGCGTCGAGGTGTCCCCGATCGCGACTTCCCTGCCGAAATCCCCTCCCGAGGGGCATCAACTCGCGTTAGCGCTCGGGCCACGGCCGCGGCGGCCGCGAAAGAAGGCTTAGCCGACGAGCGCAGCGAGAATTGCGAGGTTGCCGTAGAAGAGCCAGGGCCGGGACGTCTTTGCAGGTTCAGTGGGCTGGTTGGCCGGTTGTTCGATCGCCGAAGGTTCGCTCGGCATGGAGTCGACGTAGGCCTCCCACTCCTTTTGGCCCCAGCCCGGCGGAGCCGATGCCTTCTAGGTCGTGGCTTCGGCCCGTGTTCGGCTGCCATTCATAGGCGTATTTGGCGGTCGTGATCGTCGTCTGCTCGATCACGGGATTGACCGTCTCGACCCGCGAGGCCACGCCGATCTCGCCGCCGAGATCCTTCATCGAGACGATCGATTCAACCTCACCCATCACCATCCGATACTGGATCGGCGCCCCCATGACCGCCTGCGACTTGGCGAAGATCTCGTCAGCCGTCATCTCCAACGCGGCGCCGGTCGTCGCCGCCGAAGCGATGGGCAGCGCCCAGCCAAGCAAGCCACGGAGCATCGCCGGGAAGGTGCGGGGCATCGGTTCTTCGTTCTCTTTCGGGAGGGCCAGCGGCGCGAGGGGCCTCCGAATTGCGGCATGGCGGCGCCTTGCGGGGCAGCCACATTGGGCAACGCGGGCACAGGCCTACCCGCTAACGGAGCGGACGAGGCAGGGTCGCCGAACGCTTGCGACATGGCAATGCCGCCGAGGAATATCGGCCCCGCCGATAAATAGGCCATCAGGCGTCCAACATAGGGCCCGAGCCACGGGCCGGGCATTTCAGACACGATCCGTCCAAATGCCCATGCCCGTACCTTCTTTTGCCCTCGGCGATAACCGGACGCCGGTGACTACCGCTCTTGTCTCATTCGCCAATGAAAGGGTCGGGGCAGCCGAGCGGGCATTGCCCGAGATCATTGGCCAAGCTCGCAGCGGGAGGTCAGATCTGAGGAGGGCCGGCGCACTTGCCTTTGCAGGCGTCGTAGGCGTCGTTGGCTAGCTTTACGCACCTGGCGTGGTCGAGATCAGCTTTTTTTAAGCATCCCGCCCAAGCAACTTGGCAGTTCTTATCGCAGGTCTCTCGTTCAATTCCAGCCTTGGCGACGCTGGAGTTATAGTCGCTCTCGGATTTGCAGATCGCGTAGGTGTAGACGCCGCTTGCTCCATAAAGGCAGGCGGCGTTCGCAGGCGGCGGCAGTAACGCGCAAAAACCGACAGTTATACAATAGGCGCCAAGGGCATTTTTCAGGGCGGATTTTCGATCAACCTCGGCCTGAGCAATTTTACCCTGTTCAATGCTTATGCAAATAGTTTGGGCGGTATCAGCATCTACAGCGCATTTTTCTACATCAGTGTCGAGCGTCGTGTTGCAGGCTCTCAACTGGTTAATTTTGGTCTTTTCGCAGTCCTCGCACGCGCCAGCGTGAAGGATCACTGGTTGGCCAATCCCTACGAGGACTACGAGACACGCGGTAAGGCTTGTGTGGAGCCTGCCGAAAAGAAGGCGGTGTCGCTCCCTAATGGCTGTCATCGTGATTCCTTTTTTCTGCAGATTGACAGGCTCAGTCCTGTCTTGGTGAAGAGATAATAAGACCGGCTTGGAGAATCTACTTTGCATCGATTGCGGCGTTACGGATGCGTCGATTGCGGAGAAAGGCATAGGTGATGAGCGCAGCGAGGATCGTGAGATTCGCGTAGAGAACCCAGGAACGGGACGTCTTTGCAGACTCTGTGGGCTGTTGGGCTTGCTTTTCGAGTTCCGAGGGTTGGCTCGGCATGGAATCAACGTAGGCTTCCCACTCCTTCTGGTCCCAGCCCGGTGGCGCTGATGCCTTCCAAGTCTTGGCCACGGGGTCCCAGAAGGGGGGCGCTATTTTCTGACGCTCGAACTTGATCCTCGGCTTCGGCTTTGCGCGCGACGTGCTGGTGATGATCTCGATGTACTCATCGACCGTCTTCGGCTTCTGGAAGGTCATCCCCTCCGGAGGGAGGAAGAGGTCGTTTGGCAGGTCGATCCCCTGCTTGATGTCGAGATACTCCATCTCGCCGGCCGCGGTGATCAACCGCCGCAGGTGGAAGGTTTCGGCGTTGATCCACGACTTGGTCGCGCCGGAGAAGGGCGTGGTGATCGACAGCGCCTTGGCGATGGCGTCGGCGAGCCCCTGCGGAACGGTCGTCTCGATCACGTAGTGCTCGGCGCCGTCGATGGTCTCCGGCTCGAGCAATTTCATGGTGGCGCCGGACGGCACCGATTGCCTGATGGCCGCCGCCTGGGCGAGCATCACTTCCCCGAGGAGCGTTTTGTCGATCGCCAGGCCCGTGTTCGGCTGCCATTCATAGGCGTATTTGGCGGTCGTGATCGTCGTCTGCTCGATCAGGGGATTGACCGTCTCGACCCGCGAGGCCACGCCGATCTCGCCGCCGAGATCCTTCATCGAGACGATCGATTCAACCTCACCCATCACCATCCGATACTGGATCGGCGCTGCCATGACCGCCTGCGACTTGGCGAAGATCTCGTCGGCCGTCATCTCCGGCGCGGCCCAGGCCGCTGTTTGCGAAGGAATCAGCAGCACCAAGCCGAGGAGGACCAGTTGGCAGAGGTTACGCATCGGTTATTCCATCTCCTCGGGCGCCGTCATGGCCGCGGCGGGTGCCGGTCTCGGAGTTGCTTGGGCTGGGGAGGCTTTGAGCACGCTGACCGCCGTATCAACCGCCGCGATGATCGGGACATGGAGCATCGCCTCGGGCCGGCCCTCGAACTCGAGCGTGAGATAGTCCATCGTCATCCCCACAGGGGGATTGTCCCGCAAGGTGACGAGAAACGTAAGCCTAGCCGGCTCGTTCTCCAATTCCCCGGCGGCGATCGGCTCGGCGCTGGCAAGCTGGCGGCTCGTCGAGACCTGGCAGCCGTTGGAAAACACGGCGGGATCCGCTGTGTAGACCACGAGGCTTGCCGGCAACGCCGGCTCTCGGAGCACGGGCGACCCCTCGCTTGAGGCGCTGGGGGTGGGAGAGAGGGGGTGGGCCGCTGCTGGCGGTGGGAAGTGGGTGGGGCTCGGCTTGGCTTGGCTTGGCCGGTCAGGCTTCGACTTTTTTGGCCACGCGGAAGACTTCGTCGAAGCTCGTGATCCCGCGGAGGACCTTCTGGATGCCGTCGTCGAACATCACCCGCATCCCGTTGGCACAGGCGGCGCGGCGGATGTCTTGCGTGGGGGCTCCCTGGAAGGCGAGCTCGCGGATCTTGCCGCTCATGACCATCAATTCGAAGATCCCCAGCCGCCCCTTGTAGCCGCTCTTGGTGCAGTTGGCACAGCCACGCCCCTTCATGAAGGTGGCGCCTTTGAGCATCTCGGCCGTCACGCCGGCGGTCTCGATCTGGGTGTCGAGCGGCTGGAAGGGCTGCTTGCACTTCACGCAATTCACCCGCACGAGGCGCTGCGCCACCACCGCGATGATGCTCGAGGCGACGAGGTACGCCGGCACCCCCATGTCGATCATGCGCGTGATGGCACTGGGGGCGTCGTTGGTGTGGAGCGTGCTGAACACGAGATGCCCCGTCAGCGACGCCTGGATGCCCATCTGGGCCGTTTCCGTGTCGCGCATCTCGCCGACGAGGATCACGTT
>CAMBFA010000133.1 GCA_945865325.1 Candidatus Kuenenia stuttgartensis | reverse complement strand
GTGGTGCGGAAGGTGATCGCCGTCCGCCCGACGACGGTGTCGATGATGTCGGCGACGACGGCCGAGGCGGTCGGCATCTGCCCTGCCCCGAGCCCGTGGAAGAACATCCGCCCGACGGCGTCGCCGACGATGCTGACGGCGTTGTAGGCGCCGCGGGTCTCGGCCAGCGGTGTGCCGATCTTCACCAGCGCTGGGGCGACGCGCATCGCCAGCCGGCCGTCGGTGCGACGCGCCACCGCCACGAGGCGGATCCGGTAGCCGAGCTCGGCGGCATAACGGATGAGGTCGATGTCGACGGTGTCGATCCCGGTCCGCGGGATCTCCTTCCAGGGCACCCAGACGCCGAAGGCGAGATGGGAGAGGATGGCAAGCTTTTGCGTGGCGTCGGTGCCGTCGACGTCCATCGACGGGTCGGCTTCGGCAAAGCCCTTCGCCTGGGCAAGCGCCAGGGCCTCGGCGTAGCTCGAGCCATCCTCCTCCATCCGTGTCAGGATGAAGTTGCTTGTGCCGTTGAGAATCCCGCGGATGCTCTCGATCCGGTTGGCGGCGAGGCATTCGCCGATGGCGGCGACGATCGGGATCCCGCCGGCGACTGCCGCCTCGAAGGCGATCGAGCGACCGAGCCGGCGGGCGAGCTCAAACAGCTCCGGGCCGTGCTCGGCGAGGAGCGCCTTGTTGGCCGTGACGACATCCTTCCCGTTCTCGAGGAGCTCCACCATCATCGACCGGGCCGGCTCGAGGCCGCCGACGAGGAGGGCGGCTAGCGCAATCGAGGGATCCTGCGAGATCGTGGCGATGTCGGTCGAGATCGGGATCGCCGGGAGCGTGCAGTCGCGCTCCTTGGCGGGGTCGCGGACGACCGCGGCAGCGACCTCGATCGGTCGGCCAGCGTGGCGGGTGATGTGGTCGGCGGAGTCGACGAGGATGCGGACGACTCCGGAGCCGACGGTGCCGAGCCCGACGAGGCCGATCCGTACCGGCTGGGCCGGGTCATGGTGAGCCATGAGGGGGGAATGCTCCGGGAAAGGGGAAGCCCTGCAATGTAACGAGCGTAGCTTGGCGCGACCAACGACGCCTCTCGGCTGCGGCCGGGGAACGGCCGCGGGATTGGGAGAGACTGCCGGTTTTGCCGGTCTTGCTCGTCGGGGGGGCGGCCGGTCGGGGGGAACGGCCGGTCGCCCGGCCGGGGACGATGCCGTACAACGGGGCGGGAGTCGGGGCGATCCCGTCCCCACCGCTTCCACACCTCCGCCCCGCCCCTCATCGCCCCGAGGACCCCCGGCACGTGAAAGACTCCGCCCGCGACTTCCTTTTTCGCCTTCTCCTCACCCCCAGCCCGTCCGGCTACGAGTGGCCGATCCAGGACCTCGTCCGCTCCTATCTGGGGGCGGTCGCCGACACCGTCTCGACCGACTCCCATGGCAACGTTATCGGCGTCAAGAATCCCGGGGCTCCGCTGCGGATGCTCCTCGCCGGGCACTGCGACCAGATCGGGCTCATCATCCAATACATCGACAGCGATGGCTATTGCTCGGTGCAGCCGATCGGCGGCTGGGATCCGATGCAGTTGATCGGCTCGCGCGTGATTGTGTGGGGGGGGGCGGGGCCGGTGCCCGGCGTCATCGCCCGCAAGCCGATCCACCTCCTCACCGAGGAGGAGCGGAAGGTCGTGCCGAAGATCAAGGATCTGTGGATCGACGTCGGGGCCCGCGACAAGGCCGATCTCGAGGGGGTCATCCGGATCGGTGATTGCGTCACGGTGGAGCTGCGCGTTCAGCCGCTGCGCAACAACCTCGTCGCCTCGCCGGCGATGGACGACAAGGTGGGCTTGTGGGTGGTGCTCGAGGCTTTCCGCCGCGCAGCCGAAGCGGGGCCCCTGGCCTGTGCGCTCCATGTCGCCTCGACGGTTCAGGAAGAGATCGGCCTCCGCGGCGCCCAGACGAGCGCCTTTGGTGTCGATCCCCATGTCGCGATCGCCGTCGACGTCACCCACGCCACAGACTGCCCCACGATCGACAAGAAATCGGAGGGGGATATCAGCCTCGGCAAAGGGCCGGTGGTGTTTCGGGGGCCGAACATGCATCCACAGGTTGTCGAGCGGCTCGTGGCGGCGGCCGGGGCCCGGTCGATCCCGTTCCAGTTCGCGGCCAGCGGCCGGGCGACCCCGACCGACGCCAACGTTCTCCAAATCACCCGGGCGGGGGTGGCGACGGCGCTGGTCAGCATTCCCAATCGCTACATGCATTCGGCCGTGGAGACGGTGTCGCTCGACGACCTCGACCATGCCGCCGATCTCCTCGCCACCTTCGTCGGCGGGCTCGGGCCGGGGATCGACTGGACCCCCGGTGCCCCACAGCGTTAGTCGATCCCGCTGCCAAAACGGCAGCAGCGACCAGGGCCCAGCGGAGAAACCGGCACCGTCAACGCTGCAAATCTCCCTGTCCCACGGCTGCCAGCCGATTTTTTTCGATTCGCGACCACGGACGGCACGCGGGTTGCCTTCCCAGGGGATGTCCGCTGGCGCTGCTGCCAATTCGGGGCCCTGGCGGACCCCAGCCGTACACCGAGCCCGTTTCCGCAATCGTTCCAGAGGAGAAGTGACCCGTGGCCAAGCAAATGGTGTTCGACGATGAAGCCCGCCAGCCGTTGCTCGCCGGCGTCTCGAAGCTCGCCCGCGCCGTGAAGAGCACTCTCGGCCCGCGCGGCCGGAATGCCGTCCTCGACAAGGGTTGGGGCTCCCCCAAGGTCACCAAGGACGGCGTCACCGTCGCCGAGGACATCGATCTCGAGGATCCCTACGAGAACCTCGGCGCTCAACTCGTTAAAGAAGCGGCCAGCAAGACCAACGACGTCGCCGGTGACGGCACCACGACGGCCACGGTCCTTGCTGAGGCCATTTTTCGCGAGGGGCTGAAGATGATCGCCGCCGGGGCCGATCCGATGGCTCTTTCACGCGGCATCCACAAGGCGGTCGAGGCGGTCTCGAAATCGATCCTCGCCATGGCGACGCCGATCAATGAGAAGAACAAGAAGGAGTTGATGCAGGTCGCGACGATCGCTGGCAACAACGATCCGACGATCGGCAGCGTCCTCTCCGAGGCGTTTCTGAAGGTTGGCAAGGACGGCGTGATCACCGTCGAGGAGGGGAAGCAGGCGGAGACGACCGTCGACGTCGTCGAGGGGATGCAGTTCGACCGCGGCTATCTCTCCCCGCACTTCGTCACCGATGCCGATTCGCAGATCTGCGAGTACGAAAACCCTTACATCCTCCTGTTCGAGGAGAAGATCTCCTCGGCCAAGCACCTTGTCCCGCTCCTCGAGGCGATCAGCAAGGCGGGCAAGCCGCTGGTGATCGTCGCCGAGGATGTTGAGGGGGAGGCGCTGGCGACGCTGGTCGTCAACAAACTCCGCGGCATCGTCCAGTCGGTGGCCGTGAAGGCCCCCGGCTACGGTGACCGTCGCAAGGCGATCATGGGCGATCTGGCCGTTCTGACCGGCGGTCAGGCGATCTTCAAGGATCTCGGCATCGCCCTCGACGCCGTCAAGCTCACCGACCTTGGCCGCGCCAAGAAGGTGATCATCAACAGCGAGAACACGACGATCGTCAGCGGGGCCGGTACGAAGTCGGCGATCGACGGCCGGGCGGCCCAGATTCGCGCCGAGATCGAGGTTACCGACAGCGACTACGATCGTGAGAAACTCCAGGAGCGACTCGCGAAACTCGCCGGCGGTGTTGCCCAGATCAACGTCGGGGCGGCCACTGAGACCGAGATGAAGGAGCGCAAGGCGCTCATCGAGGATGCCAAGAGCGCCACCCAGGCGGCCCTCGCCGAGGGGATCGTTCCGGGCGGCGGCGTCGCCCTTCTTCGCAGCGAGAAGTCGATCGAGAAGCTCGATCTCGAAGGCGATGAGAAGCTCGGCGCTTCGATCGTGAAAAACTCCCTCCGCTATCCGCTCGAAGCGATCGCCACCAACGCCGGCGTCGACGGCCCGGTGGTGGTCAACCGTGTCCGCCACATGAAGGGGAAGAACGACGGCTACGATGCCGACAAGGAGATCTACTGTGACCTTGTTGCCGCCGGCGTCATCGATCCGGCCAAGGTGGTGCGGACAGCGCTCCAAAATGCCGCCAGCGTCGCCGCGCTCCTGCTGACGACCGAGTCGCTGATTACCGAGATCCCCAAGGCCGAGGAGGAGCACGGTGGCGAGGGCCACGATCATCACGGCATGGGCGGTGGCGGCATGGGTGGTATGGGCGGCATGGGCGGTGGCATGGGCGGGATGGGTGGCATGGGCGGTATGGGCGGCATGATGTGAGCCGTTGTCGGCTGCCGTTCCCTGGTTGTCCTTCTGGGTGTCCTTCTCCCTCCAAACAGATTTCTTTTCTTTTTTTTCCGGAGTGATTCACGATGGCTGCAAAGAACCTGAAGATCCGTCCGCTCGATGACCGTGTCGTGGTGACGCCCGTCGAGGCCGAAGAGCGCACCGCCGGGGGGATTGTTCTCCCCGATTCGGCCAAAGAGAAGCCGCAGCGCGGCCATGTCGTCGCGCTCGGCCCCGGCAAGCTCCTTGAAAACGGTACCCGTGCCTCGCTCTCGCTCGCCATCGGCGACGAGGTGATCTATGGCAAGTACTCCGGCAGCGACATTGAGGTCGACGGCCACGATGTGAAGATCCTCCGCGAGAGCGAGATCCTCGCGAAGATTTCCGGCTGACGGTTTCAAGCCCCGCCCGGCCCGACCGCACCCGCGGCGGGCCGGGGCCGGCCGGACCCCCTCATACCCCCCCTTTCGTACACCGCTCCCCATTCCCCGATACACCCAGGCTCCCGAGGAGATCGTCCCGTGCCCAAGCAGCTGCTGTTCGACGACCAAGCCCGTGCCAAGCTTCTCAAAGGCGTCGAGAAACTCGCCGGCGCCGTAGCGGTGACGATGGGGCCGACCGGCCGCAACGTGATCATCGACAAGTCGTTCGGTGGCCCGACGGTCACGAAGGACGGCGTCACCGTCAGCAAGGAAGTCGATCTCGAGGACCCCTTCGAGAACATGGGCGCCAAGCTCGTCAACGAGGTCGCTTCGAAGACATCCGACCTGGCCGGTGACGGCACGACCACGGCCACGGTCCTGGCCCGCGCGATCTTCCGCGAGGGGACGCGGATGGTGGCCGCCGGCTCGAATCCGACGGCCGTCCGCCGCGGCATCGAGAAGGCCGTTGCCGCCGCCACCGTCCGGCTCCACGAGATGGCGAAGAAGGTCGAGCGCCCCGAGGAGATCGCCCAGGTCGGTGCCATCTCTGCCAATAACGACCGCTCGATCGGCGACCTCATCGCCGAGGCCCTTCAAAAGGTGGGCAAGGATGGTGTGATCACCGTCGAGGAGGGGAAGACGACCGAGACCACCGTCCGCTTCGTTGACGGCATGCAGTTCGACAAGGGGTATGTCTCCCCCTACTTCATCAACCGCACCGCGGAGATGGATTGCGAGCTCGTCGACGCCCTGATCCTGATCCACGAGAAGAAGATCTCGAATCTGCGGGAGCTCCTTCCGCTCCTCGAGAAGGTCGCTCAGTCGGGCAAGCCACTCTTGATCATCGCCGAGGATGTCGACGGTGACGCCCTCACGGCGCTGGTCGTCAACAAGCTCCGTGGCGTGCTCAACGTCTGTGCGGCCAAGGCCCCTGGCTTCGGCGACCGCCGCAAGGCGATGCTCGCCGACATCGCCGTGCTCACCGGTGGCACACTGATCAGCGAAGACCTCGGGCTGACGCTCGAGAGCCTCGATCTCTCTCACCTCGGCAAGGCGAAGATGATCACCGTCGATAAGAGCGAGACGACGATCGTCCAAGGCTCCGGTAAGACGGCCGAAGTCACCGCCCGCGTCCAGCAGATCCGCAACCAGATCGACGCCACCGACAGCGAGTACGACCGCGAGAAGCTTCAGGAGCGGCTCGCCAAGCTCACCGGTGGCGTTGCAATCGTTTCGGTCGGTGCCGGCACCGAGGCAGAAATGAAGCAGAAGAAGGCCCGCGTCGAGGACGCCCTCCATGCGACCCGCGCTGCGGTCGAGGAGGGGATCGTTCCCGGTGGCGGCGTCGCCCTCCTCCGCTGCCGCGAAGCGGTCGAGAAGGTCCGCTCGCAGGCCAAGGGGGACGAGAAGATCGGCGTCGACATCGTCCTCCACTCGCTCGAGGCTCCGATCCGTCAGATCGCCGAAAACGGTGGGATCGACGGCTCGGTCGTCGCCGACGAGGTGGCCGACAAGCCGCTCCATGTCGGCTACGACGCCAACAAGGGGGAGTATGTTGACATGCTCAAGGCCGGGATCATCGATCCGGTCAAGGTGGTCCGCGTCGCCCTCACCAATGCCGCGAGCATTGCCGGACTGCTGCTGACCACCGAGGCGCTCGTGACGAACCTCGACAAGGACGAATCGAAGCGGAAGCGCATCGAGGGAAGCGTCCGGTAGGGATCGATTCCCCTGACGTCGGGAGGATTCCGGAAGGAGGGCGGTGCCCCGCGGGCCGCCCAACCCCACCATGGCCCAACAGCGCGACTTTTACGAGATTCTGGGCGTCGAGCGCACCGCGACGACGACCCAGATCTCGGAGTCTTACCGAAAACTCGCGATCCGCTTCCATCCGGACAAGAATCCCGGCAACGATGCGGCTTCCGACCGCTTCAAGGAAGCGGCCCGCGCTTTTGAGGTGCTCTCCGACGAGCAACTCCGAGCTCGCTACGACCGCTACGGCCACGCCGGTCTCCAGGGGGGCGGGACGCACGAGTTCAACGACATCACCGACATCTTCGAGGCCTTCGGCGACATCTTCGGCGGGGGGATGTTTGGCGGCGATCCCCGGCGGCGGACGAGCCGGCCGCGGCAGGGGAGTGACGTCTTCTGCACGCTCTCGATGACGCTCCTCGAGGCGGCCCGGGGAGCGACGAAGACGGTCGAGTTCGCCCGCCACGAGGCCTGTGGCACCTGCGACGGCAGCGGCGCCAAGAAGGGGACGAAGCCGGTCCCGTGCGAGTACTGCGGCGGTCGTGGGCAGGTCCTGCAGTCGGCCGGGGTGTTCCGGCTTCAGACCACCTGCCCGGCCTGTCGGGGCGCCGGGAATGTCATCCGAGAGAAGTGCCCGGGCTGCGGCGGCGACGGCCTCACTGAGGAGCAGGTCGAACGGAAGGTGACGATCCCCGCCGGCGTCGACCGCGACGTCCGCGTCCGGCTGGCCGGCGAGGGGGAGCCGGGGGCCAACGGAGGCCCCCCCGGCGACTGTTACTGTGTGATCGAGGTCGAGGCCCACCCCTTTTTAAACCGGGACGGCCGTGACCTTCACTGCGAGGTGCCGGTAACCTTTAGCCAAGCGGCGCTCGGGGCGACGATCGATGTTCCGACCCTCGACGGCCCGAAGCCGCTCCAGGTGGCCCGTGGCACCCAGGCCGGCGACGTGATCCGTGTCCGCGGGCTGGGGATGCCGGAGGTGCGGGGGCGCGGAATCGGCGACCTCCATGTCCATGTCCACGTCGAGGTGCCCAAGTCGCTCTCCCCACGGGCCGAGCAGTTGCTGCGGGAATTGGCGGCCGAAGAGCAGAAGGCCGTCAGCCCGAAGCGATCGAGCTTCTTCAGCCGATTGAGTGAATACTTCCAGCCGAAAGACTCCGTGCCCGAACGCGAGGAGAATCCATGAACAGCGACGATTCCCACGATTTTCCCTCGGTCGATCCGCAGCCGGCGTCGTCCCCGGCCCCCGGGGCCGATTTCCACGAGAAGCTCCGTGACGCCGAGGACCGGCTCCTGCGCACCCAAGCGGAGCTGGAAAACTTCCGTAAGCGTTCGCGCCGCGAGCTCGAGGATGCCCACCGCTACCGGGAGATCGATCTCCTCCGCAGCCTTCTTCCGGTGCTCGATAACGTCGAGCGGGCCCTCGACGCGGCCGGGAAGAAGGCCGATTTCGAGAGCCTCATCGCCGGCTTCCGGATGACGGGGCAGCAGCTTGAGAAGCTGCTGCTGATCCACGGCTGCAAGCCAATCGAGACCGAGGGGCAGCCGTTCGACCCGGCCATCCACGAGGCGATCCTCCAGCGGTCTGTCGAGGGGGTCGCTGCGGGGACGGTCGTCGGTGCGGCCACGAAGGGGTACAAGCTCCACGACCGTGTGGTGCGCCCCGCCCAGGTCATCGTCTCGAAGGGGGAGTGAGCCGATGCCAACCTACGATTACGTCTGCGACGGCTGTTCCCATGCCTTCGAGCTGTTCCAGTCGATGACCGACGCCACGAAGAAGACCTGCCCGAAGTGCAAGAAGAAAAAGCTGCGGCGGCTGATCGGGGCCGGCGGCGCGATCGTCTTCAAAGGAAGCGGCTTCTATCAGACCGACTACCGCAGTGAGTCGTATAAAAAAGGCGCGGCGGCTGACGCCTCAACGAAGCCGTCGGAAGGCAAATCGTCGGGCGAGAAGTCTGGCGGAGAGAAATCGGGGGGCGAGAAGTCGGGGGGCGGATCGGGCGGCAAGGAATGAGTCGGGCAAGAATGAGTCGGGCAAGATTCAGGCGGTATTTGCCCTTTTCCAGGCGGCGTGACTGTTGCCAGCGGTGACCAAGAGCCCGGGCCACCGGGGAGACCAGCCATGCCCCGTTGCCCAATCTGCAGCGCCACCGTCAAGCTGACGGCCCTCACCACTCCCCCCTTCTGCAGCGAGCGCTGCCGCGTCATCGATCTGGGCCGCTGGCTGGACGAGGCGTATGCCGTTCCCGAGATCCGTCGGGGCGACGATGATGAAGGGGACGGCGAGGGAGCGATCCCGCCGGAGCTCCTCCGCGGCGATGCCGACGAGGGGTAAGCGCTCGCAGCACGGTGGCTGGACCGGGACTGACGCAGCGTCTCAATGGAGCGCCTCGACGAGGGCGCCCCGGCTCACCGCCCGAGCGCCACGCTATCCCCTTGCCGCTGCGGATCGACGAAGCGGAATCGCTGTTGGGATGCCTGCGCGACCTGATAGACCTCGACTTCCGGCAGGAGGGGGAGCTGGCGATAGCCCCCCGGCGCCGACGCTCCGGGAGGAGCCTCTTCCCTCGCCCCCCGGGCCGCTGCCGGGCCGCGCGGAGACGCGCTGGGCCTCTGCGGCTTCGTCCGCGGCGGGATCGCCGGACAGGCCTCGGCAACGAGTTTCGTCAGCGTGTTGGGGCTGACGCCGAGGAGCCGGGCGGTGATCGCCCGCCGGCCGCCGGTATGGGCCATGGCCCGGCGGACCGTGCGACGCCGCAGCTCGGCGAGATTGAAATCGAGCGGGCCGGGCTCGAGAGTGGCTGCTTCGGGAAGTCTCGTCGCGCCCGCGGTGGGGGGCTGAACGAGGTTCGATTCGGCGTCGAAGACCTCCCGCAGGACCTCGTCGACGAAGTCGTAAAACACATAGACACGCTGGATCGTCTGCGCGATTTGGCGGACGTTGCCGGGCCAGGGATGGCGCAGGAATCTGGCCAGCAACTCTGCGGATGGCCGCCACAGCGGGAGCTGGTACTTGGCAGCGAAATAGGCCGAGAAGTGGGCGATGAACGCGGGGATCTCTGGCGCTCGCTCACGCAGCGGGGGGATGGCCATCTGGAAGACATTGAGGCGGTGAAAGAGATCCTCGCGGAACGCCCCTCGGCGGATCTCGGCCGGGAGATTTCGATTGGTGGCGGCGATGACCTGGACATCCACCGGATGCTCCCGGCTCGCCCCGACCGGCACCACCACATGATGCTGGAGGACATGGAGGAGCCGGGGCTGGAGATCGATCGGCATCTCCCCGATCTCGTCGAGGAACACCGTTCCCCCGTCGGCGGTGCGGAAGGCGCCAGCCGCGGCGCTCGCGGCGCCGGTGAAGGCCCCCTTCTCATGGCCGAAAAGCTGACTCTCGGCGAGTGAGTTGACGAGGCTCCCGCAGTTGATCGTGACCAGCGGCTTATTGCGCCGCGGGCCCGCGCCGTGAATCGCCCGGGCGACCTCATCCTTGCCGACGCCGGTCTCGCCCGTGATCAGGACGGGGCATTCAAACCGAGCGATCCGCTTGATCGCCTCCTCAATGTCGCCGCCGCCGCTACCCGCGGCAGGGAGCCGCGACCAGGAGTTACGGACGAACGATGAGCACCCCGAGCCGACTGACGTTGTCGCTTGCATGACCGGAGAAGCTCCTGCGGCGTCGTTTTCTCGCACCATTCCCTGGGGAAAAAAGGTATCGATTTCATAAGGCGCGTCCAGAGCCTTCCGAAAAACTTGCAAGAGGCTCACAGACGTTGCGGGTCGCCTCTGGAGCCTGGCGAAGGAAGCGCCGTCGGTGGGAATGCGGCGCGCGGGCCGCCCGCGCTTTTGCCCATGTCTTCAAAGTCTTTTTGAACGCTGTCGCGATACCTGTTCGCTCTCCGACCGCCGCTTGTGTTTCGACGCCGGCAGGGCGCAAACATCGATCCCGAAGGCATTGTAAGACCCTACCGCTCTTTCGGGCTGCACCGTTCAGCGAGAGTGTATGGCTTGTATCGCGCGTACGAGTGCCATGCGCTCGGGGAGGTCGGCCTCTCCAAAGAGTTGCGAGAGATTCGCAGAAGTTGCGGGTTCGATGCGCAAACTTTGCGACATCAGCGTAGCGAGAGATCTCGGGGTTGCGCGGGGCGTCTGCAGGTTCGACGCTGATTCAATCGTTTCGATTACTGTCGCGAATATTTTTCTCGTCCGGCACGCCGCTTGCTTTCCACAGAGAGTAAGTCGCCATCATCCTCTCCAAGGCATTCCAAAAATGAGTAGCTCTTTCGGTCTTTCCCGTTCGATCAGAGTGTCGGGTGTCTATCACGCATGCCAGAGTTGGTCGCTCGCGGTGGTCGCCTGCCTGCTGTCTGCCCCTGCTGTCGCGGCCCCGATCACGTACGAGATGGTGACGGTGGGGGATGCGGGGAACGCTGCCGACACCGGCGGCACGCAGAACGGCAGCGTGGCCTACGAGTACGAGATCGGCAAATACGACGTGACGATTGGGCAGTACATGGAGTTCTTGAATGCGGTGGCCAAGAGCGACCCGTACAACCTCTACAACACGAACATGGGTTCGAACCCGGCCACCAGAGGCATCTCGCGGACGGGCTCGTCGGGCTCGTACGACTACAGCGTGATCGGCCCCGACGGAACAGCGTACGGCCAGTCTGCAGCCAACCGCCCGATCACGTACGTGAGCTGGTTCGATGCGGCGAGGTTTGCAAACTGGATGAGCAACGGCCAAGGAAACGGCAGCACGGAGAGTGGGGCCTACGACTTGGGGAACGCCGCTCCGGGCGAGGCCCCTGCGAGGACTCCTGGGGCGTCGTTCTACATCCCCGACACCAACGAGTGGTATAAGGCCGCTTATTACTCGCCGACGGTCAACAGCAATACCGGCGGCTACTACACCTACGCCACGCAGAGTAACGCAACGCCGGGGAATACGATCGGAAGCACAGCGAATCAGGTGAATTGGTATACAACTGGTCGCGGCATGTCCGTGACGCAGTCGCAGGCTTATGATCCTAATCAAAACTACCTGACGGACGTGGGGGCGTTTACCAACAGTGGGAGCTACTACGGGACGTTCGACCAAAGCGGGAACGTGAATCAGTGGACCGATCTGGATGGTGTGCCCGGCTCGTTACGTGGGCTGCGGGGCGGCTATTGGTTCTTCGACCAATTCGGCGATCCGTCTTACTTGTCGTCGTCCTACGGTGGGCAGCAAAACCCGACGGCCGAGTCCAACCTCTTCGGGTTTCGTCTCGTTGGTTCGGTTCCCTCTGGCGTCCCCGAGATCGATCCGAACTCCTTCGGCAGTGCCTTGGCGATGGTGATGGGGTCGATTGCGATGCTCGAGCGGCGGGTCCGCCGGGCGTTCAGCCGGCGGACCGCGGTGTGATCGTGGCGATCGTCGCGGCGTGAGCTGGCCAGTGCCCGAACGATCTGCAACTCGTGGCTGATTCCCAACCGGGCCGGGCATCGAAAGGTGCCCGGCCCGGTCTGTTTTCCCGGTGAGGCCGCTCGCGGCCGCGGCGGTCAGGCCCTGCCCCGGGCCCGGTAGACCAGCTGCGTGACGGCGCCGTGGGGATCGTTGTGGATGGCCAGGAGATGGTCGAGGCCGCGGCGGAGACGGGCTTCGTCGGAGCCCATGGCGACAAACTCCGGGATCGCCGGCTCGATGTAGTCGGCCGTGTAGTGCGTGTGCTGGGCGAGGGAGTCGTCGC
>CAMBFA010000132.1 GCA_945865325.1 Candidatus Kuenenia stuttgartensis | reverse complement strand
TGCCCTGGCGATCTGGATCGTGCGTCTTCCCGAAAGGAAACAGCTCTCCCTCGAGCTCGGCTTCGGCACCACCGACGGCGCTCCTGGCAGCCCCGGCACCGAGGAGGCGATCGTCGAGGTGCCGGGGGAAGAGGCGCCCCCGGTCGACGAGACCCCGAACGAACCGGTCGAGGCAGTCGCGGCCACGCCGCCGGAGGAGCCGACCGACGAACCTGAGGCAACGGAGCCGACCCGGCAGGCCGAGATGCCAGCGGCGCCGGTGCCGGGGATCCGGGTCGCCCTCTCCGGCCGCGACCCGGGGCGGCGCGACGGCTTTCTGGGGGCCAATGGCGGCAGCGATGCCACCGAGGCGGCGGTGGCGGCGGCGCTGGAGTGGATCGTGCGGCAGCAGCAGACGAAGGACGGCCTGTGGAGCATGCAGGGGCCGTATCAAAACGGCGGGTCGCAGGAGAACCGGCTCGCGGCTACGGCGATGGCGCTGCTGGCGCTCCAAGGGGCCGGCCACACGCACCAGGGAGGGGAGCATCAGGCCGTGGTCGCAAGGGGCTGGAAAAAGCTCCTCGCCGGGCAGCAGCGCAACGGTTCTTTCGACGTCGGCAGGCTCCCGGCGCAGCACGAGCTCTACTCGCACGCCCAAGCGACGATCGCCCTGTGCGAGCTGTTTGGGATGACGCGCGACGCGGAGCTTGCCGAGCCGGCCGAGCGAGCGCTGGCCTACTGCCTGGCGGCGCAGGGCCCCAATGGCGGCTGGCGCTACGAGCCGGGGAAGGATGGCGACATGTCGGTCACCGGCTGGTACATGATGGCGCTGAAGAGCGCCGAGATGGCGGGAATGGAGGTGCCGACCGGGGCGTTTGAGCGGATCGGCGGGTTTCTCGATCTCGTCGCCACGCAGGAGGGGCAGCGCTACGGCTACCGGCGCGACACGCTCCTCCGCGACGCCAGCCCCGTCACCGCCGCGGTCTCCGCCGAAGGGCTCCTCTGCCGGCAGTATCTGGGGTGGGAACGGGATGACCCGCGGATCATCGCGGGGCTCGACATGATCATGGAGGAGAAGCCGCTCGACTTCGCCGGCGATAAAGATGTTTACGCGTGGTATTACATCACGCAGGTGGCCCATCACGCCCAGGGGCGGCCGTGGGCCCGGTGGAACACAAGACTCCGCGCCGAGCTCCCCGCCCAGCAGTTGGCGACGGGGAGAGAAAAGGGGAGCTGGGATCCGAAGCTCGACCGCTGGGGCTCGATCGGCGGGCGGCTGTTTGTGACCTGCTTCTCGACCTGGATGCTCGAGGTCTACTACCGCCACCTCCCCCTCTATGGTGAGGTGCCGAGCCGACCGTGACAGCCCTTAGGGCTCCAGCCCCCCCCACTGTCGCACCGCCTCGTAGGCGACGATCGCGGCGCAATTGGAGAGATTGAGGCTGCGGACCTGCGGCCGGGAGGGGATCGTGAGAAGTTTTTCCGGGTGAGCGGAGACGATCTCGGACGGTAGCCCCGCCGACTCACGGCCAAAGACGAGGACCGAGCCGCGCTCGTAGTGGACGTCGGTGTAGGGCTTTTCCCCCCGGGCACTGAACATCCAGTCGGGCCCGCGGCCGAGCCGGGCCAAAAGTGCGGCCCAATCATCGACCACCTCCCACTCCAGCTCCGCCCAGTAATCGAGGCCGGCCCGGCGGAGATAGTAGTCGTCGATCTGGAAGCCCAAAGGGCGGACCAGCCACATCTTCGCCCCGATTGCCACGCACGTCCGTCCCACGTTGCCGGCGTTCGGCGGGATTTCCGGCTCGTGGAGGACGATATGGAGGCAGGGATCATAGCGCATGGCGGTTCGCCGCAGGGGGCGGGTCTGCTATCGTGGGAAGACTCGAAAAACCCGTCACCAGTGTGCCCGGAGGCTCCGCCTTGGTCGAGATCACGAGGAATCCCACCCGCGCCGTGCGCATCGGCTCGATCACGATCGGTGCCGGCCACCCGATCGCCGCCCAGAGCATGACGGCGACGCACACCACCGACATCGAGGCGACGGTAGCCCAGGCCGAGGATCTGCGGCAGGCCGGAGCCGGGGTCGTGCGGATCGCCGTCGACAGCAAGAAGGACGCCGCAGCGCTCCCCGCCATCCGCGCCGGCACCACGGCCAACCTCGCCATCGATCTCCAGGAAAACTACCGGCTCGCCGCTGACGTCGCCCCCCATGTCGACAAGCTCCGCTACAACCCCGGCCACCTCTACCACCACGAGCCGACGAAGCCGTGGCAGGAGAAGGTGAAGTTCATTGCCGACATCGCCGCCGCCCACGACTGCGCTCTCCGCGTCGGCGTGAATTGCGGGAGCGTCGATCCGGCGAAGAAGGAGAAGTTTGACGAGCACGATTCGATCGGCCCGATGCTCGCGAGCGCCCTCGAGCACTGCGAGCTTCTCGACTCCCTCGGCTTCACCCGCTACGCCGTCTCCCTCAAAGACTCCGATCCCACCAAGGTGATCGAGGTCAACCGGCGCTTTGCCGAACAGCGGCCTGAGATCCCGCTCCATCTGGGCGTCACCGAGGCGGGGATGCCCCCCGACGGAATCATCAAGACGCGGATCGCTTTCGAGCAGCTCATCAGCCGGGGGATCGGCGACACCGTCCGCGTCTCGCTCACCGTGCCAAACGCTCGCAAGCCGGAGGAGATCGCCGCGGCCGAGGCGATCCTCGCCGACATCGCCGCGGGGCGCGTGCGGAGTGTCGTCGACTACGGGCTCTCGTCGCTCAACATCATCTCCTGCCCGAGCTGCTCGCGCGTCGAGAACGAGGCCTTCATCGATCTGGCCCGCGAGGTCAAGGAGATGACCCAGTATGCCAAGGACTACGCGATCACGATCGCCGTCATGGGCTGCCGCGTCAACGGCCCCGGTGAGACCGACGACGCCGACCTCGGCCTGTGGTGCGGCCCGACGCACGTGAATCTCAAGCGTCGCTCTGTCGAGCTCGGTGCCTTCCCCTACGACGCGATTCTCCCCAAGCTCAAGGCCGAGCTCGATCGGCTCATCGAGGCGAAGGCCTGATATGTATACACTTCCCATCGTCGATCCCAACTCCACGGCCACCTGCCCATCCGTCGGCGGAGCGCCGCAGCTGCTCTCCATCGAGCCCCCCGATGCCAATTGCCGCGGCACGTTCGCGATGGTCAGCCTGGGGTGCCCGAAGAATCTCGTCGACAGCGAGCGGATGCTCGGGCTGCTGCGTCAGGACGGCTGGCAGCTGGTTGCCCAGCCCAACGGGGCCGATCTTGTCGTCGTCAACACCTGCGCCTTCATCGATGCCTCGCGGGAGGAGTCGTATGGGGTCGTCCGCGAGATGCTCGATCTGAAAAAAGCCGGGGGGACGCGCGGCGTGATCGTCGCCGGCTGTCTCGCCGAGCGGCAAAAAGAAAAACTCCTCGACGAGCTTCCCGGCCTCGATTCGGTGATCGGCGTCTTCTCGCGCGACGATGTCGCCAAGGCGGCCGAGCGGCTCATCGGCGGCTTGGGCGATCAGCGGAGCGTGTTTCGCCCCGCGCCGGCCGTGCCGCTGGAAGACCGCGGCCGGATGCGCATCACGCCGCGGCACATGGCCTATCTCAAGATCTCCGAGGGCTGCGACCGGACCTGCACGTTCTGCGCGATCCCCAAGATGCGCGGCAAGCATGCGACCAAGCCCATGGAAGAGGTGATCCGTGAGGCCCACGAGCTTGCCGCCGACGGTGTCAAGGAGCTCGTCGTCGTTGCCCAAGACACGACCTACTATGGAATGGATCTCTACGGCGAGCCGAGGCTCGTGGAACTGCTCGGCGAGCTCGAGAAGGTCGAGGGGCTGGAGTGGATTCGGCTGATGTATCTCTACCCGGAGCACTTTTCCGACCGGCTCATCGGCGGAATTGCCGACTCCGCAAAAATCGTCCCCTATCTCGACATGCCGCTCCAGCATGCCAGCGACCCGGTGCTGAAGCGGATGCAGCGCCGAGTGTCACGCAAGCCGACCGAGGAGCTCCTCGGCAAGCTGCGGAAGCGGATCCCCGAGCTTGTCCTGCGGACGACGTTCATCACCGGCTTCCCCGGCGAGACCGAGGCGCAGTTCGAGGAGATGGTCGACTTCGCCCGGCAGTGGCGGTTTGAGCGCGTCGGTGTGTTCACCTATTCCCTCGAGCCCGACACGCCGGCGGCGAAACTCGACGGCCATCTCCCCGAAGAGGTGAAGGCGGCGCGGCGCGACACGCTCATGGAGGTCCAGCAGGGGATCGCCCACGACCATGCCCGCAAGCAGGTGGGGCGGATCGTCGACTGCATCGTCGACGGCCCCAGTGGCGAGCGCGACGACGTCTGGCTCGCCCGCTCGACCGGCGACGCCCCCGACATCGACTGCCTCGTCTACCTCACGGCGCCTGGCAGCGGCCCCGAGCAGCCCCTCACCGGAGAGATCCTGCCGGTGGAGATCGTCGCCTCCAGCGGCTATGACCTGGCCGGCGTACCGGCCGAGGAGTGACCGCCATGCGCGAGCGTTCCCCCACCGCCGCACCCGCCACCGATCTGGTCTGGACCGTCCCGAATCTGCTTTCGGCAGCGCGGATGGTCCTCTCGATCGTTTTCTTTGTGCTCGTTGAGCGCGAGGATTTCGCTGCGGCGACGGTGCTTTTCCTCCTCGCCGCCACGACCGACTGGGTCGACGGCTGGTATGCCCGCCGCTTCAACCAGGTGAGCCGACTGGGGCGGATCCTCGACCCGCTTGTCGACAAGGTCCTCGTCTGCGGGGCTTTTATTTTCCTGGCGGCCCGGGGAGGGACGTCGATCCTCCCTTGGATGGCGGTCGTCGTTGTCGTTCGCGAGCTGATCGTTACCGCCGTCCGCGCCGAGATGGAGCGGGTCGGGCGCGACTTCTCGGCCGGGATGGCCGGCAAACTGAAGATGGTGCTCCAGTGTGCGGCGGTGGCGGTCGAGCTGGGGCGGCTCGGATTTTCCTGGCTTTTCAACGGCGTCGACGCGGTGGGCATGGCCACGGGGCTCGCCTGGGCCGCCGTCATCCTGACCGCGTATTCCGGTGCCGAGTATGTCGTCAAGGCTTGGCCGGTGCTCACCGGCCGTGACGTCCCGTCGGACCGGAAATGATCCACGGGGCCCGCTGATGACCGCCCTGGCTTGGCTCTCGATCCTCGCATCCGACGCCGCGGCGTTGTCTGGGGGCGTGCTCGCTTGGGGGGGCGTGGCCGCCGCGCTCTTGGCCAGCGCCGGCGTCGCCGCCCGCATCTGGCAGTGCGAATCGCAGCGGGGGGAGGTCGTGCCGGGGAGGGAATGGCCGGCGGCGGAATGGAGCGGGGCCGGGGTGCTGCTGATCGCCTGCGGCTGGCTGCTGGTCGTGTCTTTCTGTGTCAGCCTGTTCCCTGCCGATGCGCCGCTCCTCGATCGGATGGCCGGGCAGGCCGCCGGGTCGATCGTCGCCACGTTCGCCGTCGTGGCGGGGCTGCGGGCAAGCGGGGCGTCGTGGCGATCGATCGGCTTGTCGAGCGACAGCGCCACGGTCGACTGGCAGCTGGCCGTCGGTGGGCTGGCGCTGGTCACCGGCCCGCTCCTCCTGATCTCGGCGGCGCTCAATCAGGTCGTCACCTACGAGCATCCGGTCATCGATGCTCTCAATGCAAACCACGGGCCGGTGGCGATCGCCATCGTCGCAATCACCGCCGTGGTTGCCGCCCCGATCGCCGAGGAGCTCTTTTTCCGTCGCATCCTCCTCGGCTGGATCGATGCCCGTGTGCCGTCGACCGGAGGGGGCGTGGCGATCCTGGGGTCGGCGCTCCTCTTCGGGCTGTCGCACTGGGGGCAGGGGCTCGCCTGGATCCCGCTGGTGCTGTTGGGAGTCGCCCTCGGCGAATTGGCCCGCCGCCGCGGTTCGCTCATGCCGGCGATCCTCCTCCATGCCCTCTTCAATGCCGTCAGTGTGGTGATGCTCATTTTCCAGACCGCCCCCAGCTCCTGACTGGGCGCGGTGGTCGTGAAAACCGATCTGGATGGAAACGGCTCCCTCGCGACACAATCTTCCGCAGCCCCGCGCTGTCTTAGGTTTGCCATTCCTCTGGATCCCCGCCCCGTGCCCCGTTCGCTGTTGCATCGGATCACCGACCGGATCACTTACGGGGCCGTCCGGGTGGCTATCTGCGTCGTTCAGGCCCTCCCCCGGCCGGCGTGTGAACGAGGGGCCCGGAGCCTCGCCCGGTTCATCGCGCGCTCGGTGCGGATTCGGCGCACGGTCGTCCGCGAGAACCTGCGGATCGCCTTCCCCGACTGGTCGGAGGCCAAGGCCGACGAGACGATCGAGCGGATGTGGGAGCACTTCCTCCTCATGGTCGTGGAAATCGCCCATGCCCAGCGCGTGATCCAAAAGACGACCTGGCGGAGGCATCTGCGCTTCCACGGGATGGAACCGATGGTGCGGCTGCTGTGGAGCGACCGGCCAAAGGTCGTGCTCTCGGGGCACTACGGCAATTTCGAGCTCGCCGCCTACCTGTTCGGGGTGTTTGGCTTCCGGATCTATTCCGTGGCCCGCGTCCTCGACAACCCGCTCCTCGACCGGTTTGTGACTCAATTTCGCGAGTCACGCGGGCAGCGGATCCTCCCCAAGAAGGGGAGCGCACCGGATGTCGAGCTCGCCCTCCAGGCCAACGGCGCTATCGGCCTCCTCGGCGATCAGGCCGCCGGGCCGAAGGGGGCGTGGGTCGAGTTCTTCGGCCGTCCGGCGAGCGTCCACAAGGCGATCGGCTTGTTTGCCGTCTCCTCGGGTGCCCCGATCATGGTCTGCTCGGCGACGCGGCGCCACGGGCTGTTCGACTACGACATGCGGCTCGAGGGAACCGCCGATCCGGCCCTCGGTGGAGCGGAAACGGCGGGCCTCAAGGAGATCTCGCAGTGGTACACCTCGCTCCTCGAAACCTCGATCCGCCGGGCGCCGGAGCAGTATTGGTGGGTTCATCGCCGATGGCGGGGGGAGCCCGTACAGGCTAGAGTACGAAAGCGGGTTGCTCCCGCGACGAAGGCCTGATCCTCGGTGGCTTGTCGGCATGGTGCGGCGGAGCGGTTGTGTGGAGACGGTTGCGGCGGATCGGGCACACGGTGCCGCGCCAGCCCGATCGCAAGACTCCTGGGCGGAACGACATGGCGGATTGGTTGCCGATCGCCGCGATCAGCGAATGCCCCCCCGGCAAGAGCCTCGAACGGGTCGTCGGCGAGCGGATCGTGGCGCTGGCCAATGTCGATGGCGTCTGGCACGCCATCGACGGCCTCTGTCCGCACCAAGGGGGGCCGCTCGGCACCGGCAAGCTCTGTGGGGCGGTGCTGACGTGCCCGTGGCACGGTTGGCAGTTCGACATGCCCAGCGGACGCCACCGCCTTTCCGCCACGGTCATCCAGCCCCGTTTCGACGTCCGCGAAGCCGAGGGGAGCGTTCTGATCAGGGTCGAGGGGGGCTCGCCGGTCGAGCTGCCGCCGGCCTCACCGACGCCGTCAGGAGGGACGACGGCGTGATCGAGATCCGGGCCTTCCGCAATGAGGATCCTCCCCGGCTCGCCGCCGTCTGGCGGGCTGCCGACCTCGGTCCGGCGGCGATGCAACCAATGACGCCGCCGATGCTCGAGGCGTGCGTCTTCTCCAAGCCCTATTTCGACCGGCTCGGGTTGCTTGTCGCCCTCGACGATGGCCAGGTGGTGGGATTCGCGCAGGCCGGTTTCGGGCCCAACGCCGACCGCTCCGGGATCGACACACGCGAAGGCTCGACGCTCTTGGTCGCCGTCGTCCCCCACCCACGCGGCGAGGAGATCGGCGACGCCCTCCTTGCCGCCTCCGAGGCCTACCTCCGCAGCCGCGGGGCGACGGTCTTCTACGGCGGCGGATCGGCCGGGATGCGGAGCTTCTACCTCGGGCTCTACGGCGGCTCCGACATGCCCGGCGTGCTCGATTCCTCGGCGACGATGCAGGCCGTCTTCCGCCGCGCCGGCTACGTCGAGCACGACCGCGTGGCGATCCTCCAGCGGCCGCTGGCCGGCTTCCGTCCCCCGGTTAACCGCCATCAGCTCGCCATTCGCCGCACCACCCATCTGCGCGTCATCGACGAGCCTGCCCGGCGGACCTGGTGGGAAGCGGCCACGACGACGGGCATGGCGCTGCGGCGCTATGAGCTGTGCGGCGAGGGGGATCGGCTCATCGGCTCGGCGTCGTTTTGGGACATGCAACCGTTGGCGAGCATCTGGGGGGTCACCGCCGCGGGGCTCCTCGATGTCGAGGTCGAGGGGGGAAGGCGACGGCAGGGGCTGGCCCATTTCCTCCTCGCCGACGCGCTCCAGGACCTCGGCCGCGAGGGGGTGACCCTCGTCGAGACGCACGCCTCACGCTCCAACGTTGCGGCGCTGATGCTGTTCTCGAAGCTCGGCTTCGAGGCGGTCGAGCATGGCACGCTCTTCCGGAAGCCTTAGCCGCGACGTGGGCAATTACTCCGCGCCGAATCCTTGACGGCGTTGCAAGGATGTCCCACACTCCGCCAAGAGGGAGGGCACCGTCCTGCGGGGGCGGTGAACGCAGCGCCGCGGGTGGGCCCGAGGTTGGCTCCCAAAACGAAACGATTCCTCGGGGGAAGACCAGCCGATGCGAGCGAAGCGGCCGCCAAGGCGACGGCTCTCTCCACGGCCGTGTCGAAGGTCGCCGCGGCCGATGCCACCCTCGGCACGACGCTGACCATTGCCGGCGCGAACTTCGACACACAGGCCTCCAAGGCCAGCGACACGGCCGCCGCTTCCAAGGCCGCCGCCGTGGAGACCTTCGTCGGAGCGGCCGCCGCCGCTGCCGATCAGGCTGCCGTAACGATCGACGCCGCGGCCGATGCGGCCGTCGCCAAGGCCGCCGCCGCGGGCGTGATCTACGTCGGTGACGTCACCGACGCCGCAACGCATTACGACGTCTCGATCGGTTCGGCCGGCGCGGCTCTCGACGCCAGCTTCGACGCCGCCAGTGGCAATCGTGACGCGAAGATCGGCGCCGCTGACGGGACCCTCGACGCGGCCACCACGACCGCCGACGCAAGCTTCACCACCGCCGCCAACGGCATTGCCGGCGGGCTCGATCAGAGGCTCGAAGACCTGAACAGATCGCTCGATGCGAGTGTCGAAAGCGCCAACCGGCTCGTCGACGCCAGCGTCGCTGGGGCCGACATGGGGCGAACGACCTTCGTGGAAGGGGCACGCGCCGGCCACGACGCCACCGTGGCCGGCGCCGCGGCGACGGCCGCAGCGGCGAGTCAGGATCGGGCCGCCGCCGAAGCGGCCGCGATCGCCGCCGCCTTGGCAACCCGGAAATCCTTTCCCGACGACGCATCGGCGACCGATCCGCTCGATCTCGAGGGGAATCCGCGGATTCAGCAAGCGATCCAAGCCGCCGAAGCCTTCATGACGGCTGGAGCCGCCGCGGCCGAGGCCTCGTTCACGATCACCGTCCAGACGATCTCGGCAGCCTTTGATGCCGCGCTCGTGACGGCAATCGATGTCTATGACCAGAGCCTGGCTCAAGACTCGTCTGATTACGAGGCGGCCGTCAAAGCAGCCAATCTCGCTAAGGCGAGTGCCATCTGGCAAGCGCGACTGACCCGCGAAGAAACGGTCGCCGCCGCCAAAAACGCCCGCGAGGAAACCGCGACCGCCGCCGGTGCGGCGCATGCCGATGCCGTATCGGCGGCCGAGGCCGCCTGCTCGGAGGCGATCCTCACGGCCGGGGCTGTTAGGCAGGCAGCGATCGCCGCGGCAGGCACGACGCTCACGGCCGATCGGGCCGCCGCTGACAACGTGCACGAGATCGCCCTGGCCGCAGCCGACAAGGCGATCGCCGTGAAACGAAAATCGCTTGCCGATGCGGCCGTGGCCGACGCGGGAAAAGTGTCGAAGGCGTTCGTCGCTGAAGTCGACGGCCTCGTGGCAGCCAACAGTGCCGCAAAGGAGGGAATCGACACCGCGGCGGGGCTCGACGTCGCGAAGCTCGACCGTGCCTTTGCCGAAAGCGCAGCCAAAGCCAAAGCCGGGCTTGATGCAACAGAGGCCGCCGAGGGGAAGCGCCACGGCGACGAACAGGCCGCGATCAACAAAGAGTTTTCCGATGCGGCGGCGGCCGCCGCCGTCGCTTTTGAATCGGCGATGCAAAGGATCCAGCAGGAATCGGGCGTTGCCAACACGCTGGCCTCGAATGTTCGGCAGCAGGAATTGGCGGCGGCAGCGCTGGCGGCGGTGAAAGCCCAGCAGACGGCGATGATGGCGATGCGATCGAGTGGCGTGGCCACGCAGAATGCACCGGCGCCGATGGGAACATCTGGCATGCCGGCCGGTGGCACGATGATGCCCTCCGGCGGGTCGGCAAGTGCCGCACCGGGGCCGAGCACCGCAGCGCTGACTGCGGCGCAGGAGGCGGTCAAGGCGGCACTGGCCGGGCAGCAGGCCGCCGAAGATCGCTTCAGCATCAAGCTGGCCGAGCTCGAGCTTGCGGCGACGGTCAAGGCAAAGGTACCAGCGTTGGCTCAAGCGGAGTCGCTCCGCGCGGCGATGAAGACTGCCGCAGGGCGGTTTGCCGACGAGCAGAGTCGGTTTGATGCGGCGGTCAATGAAGCCCGCGTGGCGTATGTCGGGCAGGTGGCAACGCTGCGGGCCGATCGCGACGCCGCGGCGGAGGGGATCGCAGCAGCGGCGAAGGAAGCGAAGTCGAATCTCGACGCGGCGCTGCGGGTAGCCGTCGCCAAGTCGAGCGCCGTGGCGACGGGCAAGGTAGCGGCGATCGACGAGGCGGCTACCGTAGCAATCGCCCAGGCGGAGCGGACCTCCGCGCTCGACGTCGCCGACATCGATGCCGCCCATGCCACGGCACTGACGGCGGCCCAGGCCACTCACGATGCGGCCGTCGCCCGGGCTTACGTGATCGAAGCGGCACGGGTGGGGGATGCGACGATCGCGGCTGCCGGGGCGATCGCCACGGCGCAGCTCACCTTCGCGAAGGTCGTGTCCCAGGCCGAGGCCGACTGTGCCGATCAAAAAGCTGCCGCCGATGCGGCCGAGCAGAAAGCCGAAGCAAAGGCCGAAGCCGATGCGGCGACGGCAATCGCCAAAGCCGAAGTTCAAAAACTGATCGCCGACGCGACGGCAGAGCTTGTCTGTGCGGCACGCATCGAGAACGCCACGACGCATGCCGGTGAGGCCTTCGTCGCGGCCACCGACGCCTATGTCGGCGCGCTTGTGTCGACGGCAACGGCCGCCGCTGGAGGAATAGCCAGCGCGGTGACGACGGTGGTGGCATCCTGGCAGTCCACCCAGAAAACGCACTATGCCGACTACGTCGGGGCGGTGATCGGCGCGGGGCTGAAGCGTTGGCAAGGGGATCTGGCGGGCAACCTTGCCCAGGCGGCCGCCGAGGCCCATGCCGACGCCGTCCTCTCGGCAGCCGAGTCGAGCGCCGACGCCCGGCGCGATCGAGAGATCGCCGGGGCGGGGCTCGCTTGGGCGACGATCGTGGGGCCGGCCTGGAGCGCGGCGGCAGCCGCCCAGGCGGCGGCCGCGGCGGCTGCGATCGGTGCTTTGGCCGACGCTTCGCGGGAATGGCAAAGCGCGGTCGGGAGTGCGTTTGTCGGCTGGGCCATGGCCCAGGCCCAAGCCGATGCCGATTTCGGGATCGCAGGGGCGATCGCGGGTGCCACGGCCGGCAAAGCCGGCGCGGCAGCGGGCTCGATCTATTCCGCGGCGGTCTCCAAGGCAGCGGGCGATCTGACGCGCGCCTTGAATGCGGTCCAGACGGGCTTTGTCGACGCCGCGACGGCGGCGAGCGTCAAGGCGACGAAGGCAATCGCGGCCGCGGAGACGGTCGAGCGCAAGGCTGTCGCAAAGGCCGACGTCGTTCTCGCCCAGGATCTCCAGTCCGCCTGGGGGACGTACGCGGCAGCCGAGCGATCCGCCGTGACCCTCAACGCCCGCGAGCGGGCAACGATCGGCGCCGACTACAAACAGGACGTCGCCGGAGCAGAGCTTGCCGCCGTCAAAACCGTCGCCCCGGCCCGAAAAACGTCGATGGTCGCCACGGCCGAGGCCAACGGCGTCTATCACGTCAAAGTGACGGGGATCATCGGCACGCGTATCCGTTGATCTACGGGTGTTCCGACGAAGGCATCGGTGACGTCCGCGACCGTATTGACGTAGGTTAAGAACAGGTTTCCGGTGTGGGTGAAACTGTCCTGAACTCCATTGA
>CAMBFA010000131.1 GCA_945865325.1 Candidatus Kuenenia stuttgartensis | reverse complement strand
AGCCGCCACAGCGGCTTGCCGTGAACGCGGGCCGACAGATCCCAGACGGCGTTGATCACCGCCGCCGCCGCCAGATGGATTACCCCCTTCTCCGGGCCGACCCAGCGGAGCTGTGAATCGGCCGTCAGCCGGCGGTAGAGGTCGACCGGCCGCCGCATGAGGGCCTCCAGCGGCTGGCCGACGAGGAGATTTGCCAGCGAGTGGATCGCAGCCACGCACAGTTCGTTGCCGCGGCCGATCGTGAACGTCATCCCGTGGCCGCACAGCCCGGCGGCGTTGGTTTGAAGGACGACGTACGCCGCCGAATAGTCCGGATCGGGGTTCATCGCGTCTGACCCGTCGAGATGCTGCGACGTGGGGAAGCGCAGGTCGTGGGTCTCGAAGCCGGTGATCGTGATCGGTGCGGGCATGGTGGTCTCACAGACAGGGATTGCGGACACGAAGCGTTGGGAAGCGGCCGAAATCACGGTCGGCCGACCACAGTTCCGCGACGCCGTGCGTGAGGCAGATGGCGGCGATGCGGGCGTCGTGAACTCTCGGTCCGATAACGTCGCCGGCGGCGAGGAGCGCTCGTAGCGTTTCCCAGTACCCCGGCCCTTCCGCGATCACCCGCGCCGTCGGCGATTCGAGGAGGGCGTCGACGGTGTCGCAGGCCTGCCCGAGCGACAGCGGTGTGCGGAAGATCCGCGGGTTGGTCGTCACCGCCAGGAACTCGTGAACGCAGGGCCATGGCACCGCCCACGGGGCGTTGCCCTCGGCCAAGTCGCGGATCCGCGCCCGGACCTTTTCGTGGGAGGAGTATTCGGAGCGGACGAAGGCCACGAGGATGTTTGTATCGACGGCGATCACGTGCCGCGCCCCTCGTAGATCGCATCGCGGATGCGCTGCCAGTCGCCGTCGGCGAACTCGGGTTGGAAGCCGCCGCCGACCGGCGCGATCTCGCGGAGGCGAAAGGCCTTCGGCCGTGGCCGCCGTTCGTCGAGGACCCGGCGGAGCCCCTCCTGGACAAGTTCCTTGAGCGTTGTCTGATCGCGGGTGGCGACCTCTCGGGCCTCCCGGAGAAGGGCGTCGGCAACATCAATGGTTGTCTTCATGTTGCTCACCATACGAGGTCGGCCAGGCCGGCTCAAGCGGTCTGAAATCGCGGGCCCGTGATGTCGCCGAACGCTCGAGGACTTCTGAAATGCCAACATCTATTTGACACGTTTTCTCGATTTCCCTACACTGCACTACCTAACTAGTTCACTAGTTAGACAGGCCGCCCTGTCCGAGGATTCGTGCCGTGCAGATCGACCCCCGCCGCCACCTGCCGATCTATCTCCAGATCGCCGAAGCGATCCGGGGGGGCGTGGCGGCCGGCACCTACCGGCCGGGGGAGGCGCTGCCGTCCCTCCGCGAACTGGCTGTCACCCTCCGAGTGAATCCGAATACCGTCCAGCGGGCCTACGACGAGCTCTCCCGCGAGGGGATCGTCGAGGCCCGGCGCGGCCTCGGCCTGTTCGTCGCCGAGCAGGCCCCGGGGGACGCCCGTCCCCGCGCCGTCGAGGAGGTCCGTGCTGCCCTCGAACGGGGCATCCGCATCGGCCTAGCTGCCGGCCTCGCCCCCGAATCGATCGCGGCCGATTTCCGGCAGGCACTCGCCACGGCCACGCGATCGATCCCGTCCCCCGGTACCCCCGCGGCACCGCGGAAAAGCCGCCGCAGCCCGAAGGAGGCCGACGCATGAACGCCACGTACGCTCCACACGCCCAGGTCGGCCCGGCGGCCCATGCCCCGCCCTCCGCTCCAGCAATCTCGATGCACGGCGTGATGAAACGCTTCGGCACGACCATCGCCCTCGACGATGTCTCGCTGTCGATCCCCACCGGCTCGATCTGCGGGCTCGTCGGCCCCAACGGCGCCGGCAAGACGACGCTCGTCCGCCTCCTTCTCGGCCTCGAGCGGCCGGCCGCGGGCACGATCCGCGTCCTCGGGCTTGCTCCGCTCCGCGACGCCCTCGCGCTCCGCGAGCGCGTCGGCTACGTCCCCGATACGCTGCACGCCGACCGGTGGATGACCGCGGCCGAGGTGCTCCGGTTCTGCCGCGGCCTCCGCCGCCGCTGGAACGCTCCCCTTGCCGCGAGTCTCGTCGATCGGCTCGGTATTCCTCTGAAGACACGCGTTGGCAACCTGTCGCGCGGCACGCTTGCGAAGCTCGGTCTCGTGGCGGCGGTGGCCCCTGAGCCCGAGTTGCTCCTCCTCGACGAGCCGATGGCCGGCCTCGACCCGCTGGCCCGCGAGGAGGTGGTGGAGACGGTGATCGCCGCCGCCCCGGATCGCCCCTGGACGGTCCTCTTCTCCTCCCATTCTCTCGACGATGTCCAGCGCCTCGCCGATTCCATCGCCGTCGTCGTCGCCGGCCGGCTCGTTCACCACGGCGCCACCGACGACCTCCTCACCGCGGTGCGCCGCGTGCGAATGCGCGTCGACGACGCCCTTCCCCGTCCGCTGCCGGCAGGGATCGACGTCTATGGCTCGCAGCGCTCGGGCCGCGAGTGGACGCTCGTCCTCCGCGATGGCTCAGGTGGCGCGATGGAGCGCCTCCGCGGCCTTCCAGGCGTCGAAGTGCTTGGCGTCGATCCCCTTTCCCTCGAAGAGATCTTCAAGCACATGGCCCGCGCCCCGTCGGGCCGGAATGAAGAAAGGAGCCAGTCATGAACGGTTTCGATCAGCTCGTGTGGCGAGAGTGGCGCCGCAGCCGCACGATCCTCTTCGTGGCGCTGGGCATCATCGTCGCACTCCTCCTCTTGGTCTTCAGCCAGCCACAGACGCCGCCTGAGGCGGCCGGCGGCGAGATCCGTGTCGTCGGCTCGATGGCGGTCGTCGGCTACTTCGCCTCATGGATCGCCGTCCACGTCAGCGTCTTCCTGCTCCCGATGATCGCCGCCAACAGCCTTGCCGGGGAGCGTGCCGACCGGTCAGCAGAGTTCATCGCACCGCTTCCGGTGTCGCGCGCGGTCCGTCTGATGGCGAAGGTCGTGCTGCTCGCGGCGGTGGCGATCGCGCTGTGGGCCCCGATGCTTGTCGTTGCCTCGCTTCTCCGAAGTTCGCAACTCGTCAAAGCCGATGACTACCGATCCGGACTGGAACTGCTCGGCGTGATCGCCACATTCGCGATCCTGACAACGGCGCTGGCGTGGCTGCTCGCCGCCCGGATCGAGAGCGCCGTGATCGCGGCGGTGATGGCGATCGCAATTCCTGTCGCTGTCCCCTGGGCCATGTTCTGCCTGCAGGCCCCCTTCCTCGCCCCGGCAAGCTTCTTCGGCCTGTGGATCGATTCCGACGGAATCCCGCAGCCCCTCACGTTCTTTGCTGCTGCCGCGTTCTTCGCGGCCGGAAGCGCGCTCTACGTGCGTGGGCTCGAATGAGCCACGCTCGATGACCCCGAACGAGTCAGCCCGCGGCCCAGGCGGCGTCGACCGCGGCGGTGACTTTCGCCAGGGCCTCGTCAAACGGCCCGGGGAGGATCGCGCCGGCGGCTGCCTTGTGGCCGCCTCCGTTGAACGTGGCGGCAAGGAGGTTGCAGTCGACATTGCCCCGGCTGCGGAAGCTCACCTTCACGCGCGCGTCGGGCTGCTCGATGAGGATCACGGCGACCTCCGTCCCCTTGACCGCGAGGGTGAGATTGACGAGATCCTCGGTGTCGCTCGGCAGGGCGTTGACTTCCTTGATGTCGGACTGGCGGACGGTGGAGTAGATCACCTTGCCGTCGTGGGCCGGCTTTGCCCCCGCGAGTGTTCGCCCCACAAGATGGATCCGGGCGAGCGAATCCTGCTCAAAAAGCTCCCGGTAGACCGCCGGGGGGCTGGCGCCGGCGTCGACGAGCCGCCCCGCCACGCGGAAGGTCTCAGCCGAGGTCGAGGGGAAGCGGAAGCCGCCGGTGTCGGTCGAGAGGCCGGCGTAGAGCGGCGTGGCGATTCGCTCGGTGAGCGGGACTCTGAGCCGCAGCGCCACCTCACTGATGATCCTCGCCGTGGCCTCGGCGGTCGTGTCTTTGAACCAGCGATCGGAGAGATCGTCTTCGCTGACATGGTGATCAATGACGAGGACCTTGGCCCGCATCTCCTTGGCGACATCGGCCATCGCCCCGAGCTGCGCCCAGGCGCTGGTGTCGACGATGAGAAACAGATCGCGGTCGGCGAGATCGGCCTTCTTGACGCCGGTCTGGAGCGACTCGATGCGCCGGTCGGGGTCGATCCAGGCGAGCGTCGGCGGGGTCGCCTGGGCGTTGACGATGCGGACATCCTTGCCGATCGCCTCGAGGATCCCGAGCATGCCGAGCTCGCTGCCGAGTGCGTCGCAGTCGGGGCGGACATGGCTGGTCAGCACCACCTTCTGGCAGTTTCGCAACACCTCCACGAGGGCTGCCCAGTCGAGACGCGTCGAGGCCATGGAAGCTCCGCAGAAGGAGAAGGAAGGAACGAGAACGTCGGCTGGTCAGCCGCTTGAAGAGGACGTGAAGTCAGCGGCGACGGCCCCGGCCCGGGCGACGTCGGTCGCCAGTTGGGCCTTGAGATCGTCGAGGGATTCGAAGCGGCGAGTGTCACGGAGCCGTGCGAGGAAGTCAACGTCGAGACGCTGGCCGTAAAGGTCGCCGTCAAAGCCGATGAGATGGACCTCGACGGTCACCCCCGTGGCGCCGAACGAGACATTCGGGCCGATGTGGATTGCGGCCGAGTACGGTGATCGCGGCTCCCCCCCTGCCCCGGCTGGCGGCGCGGGGGGATGAGCGAGGCCGGCATAGACCCCGGCGGCCGGGAGGAGCGTGGCGATCCCCTCGAGATTGGCGGTGGGGAAGCCGAGGGTCCGCCCCCGGGCCTGGCCGTGAACCACGAGCCCCTCGATCCGGTATGGAGCGGTAAGCAGCCCGCGGGCGGCCTCGATCTCCCCGGCGCTGATCAGCCGCCGGATCCGCGAGCTCGACACCGCCTCCCCGCCGGCCGTGAGCGGCGCGACGGTGATCACCTCCACAGTGTCATCGGCGGCGAGCGACTCCAGCAGCGCGAGGTCGCCCTGACGATCGGCGCCGAAGCGGAAGTCGGGCCCCTCGACGATCGCCGCGGCCGCAACAGCCCCCCGGAGGACGTCCCGGTAGAAGACCGCCGCCGGCTGGGCGAGGAATCCCTTGTCGACCGGCTGGACCAGCACCGCGTCGACCCCGAGAGCGAGGAGGAGCTCGGCACGGCGATCAGGGGTCGAAAGCGCCGCCGGGGCGGTGCCTGGGCGAAGGATCTGGGCGGGATGGGGATCGAACGTCAACGCCGCCGTCGGCAGGCCGAGGCGCAGACCGGTGTCGAGCAGCCGCGCGACGATCTCGGCGTGGCCGCGATGAACACCGTCGAAGTTGCCGACGGTCACCGCGCAGGAAGCGCGGCCCGGTTGCCAGCGGGGGCCGGCGGCAAGCAGACGCGGGGCAGCAAAGTGCGGCAAGGGAGGGAGGAATGTCGTGGGAACGAGGACTGACGGGACGACGGCGGACCCGCGGAGACAGGACCCTTCCGAGTGTAGCCTACGCCAGCCTTTCCCGCGGGAAGGTCCCTCCATGGCGACGGTATCATGGTGTCGAGCCGATGAATCCCAGCCCATGAATCTCTGAATCCCTGCTTGGGATTGCGCCCCGCTGCCGCGGACACCATTGGATCCTCACCGCCGATGACCGACGACAAGCAGATCTACCTCTCGCCCGATCTGACCAGCCGCCTAGCGGCGATCGACATCGGGTCCAACAGCGTGCGAATGCTCGTCGCCGAGGCCCTCCGCGGCGGCACCTACCGAATCCTCGACGAGGAGCGGGAGCCGACGCGCTTGGGCCGCAGCGTCGCCTCGGGGGTGCTCGACGACGAGTCGATGGCCCGCACGCTCCAGGCGTTGCGGAGCTTCCGGGAGATCGCCGCCGGCTATCAGGTGACCAACCTGCGGACGATCGCCACCTGCGCCGTCCGCGAGGCCCGTAACGGGCCCGACTTCTGCCGCCGCGTCCGCGACGAGGTGGGGATCGAGATCGAGGTCATCAGCTCCGAACGGGAGGCGCGGCTGGCGTTCTCGAGCGTCCAGCACGCCATCGATCTCACCGGAAGGAACGTCGTCGTCGCCGACATTGGTGGCGGCAGTACCGAGATCGTGTTCGCCACCGGCAACCTCATCGAAGCGATCTATCCGACAACGCTCGGCGCCGTCCGCCTCACCGAGCGCTTCGGCAGCGGCGATCCCCCCGATCCGGTCAAGTTTCTCGCCCTCGAGGAGGAGGTGGCGACGACCCTCAAGAAGAAGACGTCGCGGCCGATGTTTGCCCCCCACTTCCTCGTCGGCTCCGGCGGCACGTTCACGACCGTCGCCGAGATGGTGATGGCATTGAAAGGGGAGAGCGACCTCCCCGTCCCCGGCTACCGTGTGTCGCACGCCGAGATCCGCCATCTGCTCGACCGGCTGCGGAAGCTGCCGGTGCGGGCGCGGCGGGCCCTGCCGGGCATGACCCCGGACCGGGCCGACATCATCCTCGCCGGGCTGACGATCATCGACGGGCTTCTCAAGCGCTTTCGGGTCAACACCCTCGTCGTCCACACACGCGGCGTCCGCGACGGGCTTGTTCGCGAGATGCTCGAGGAGGTGCTCGGGGCCAACAGCGCGCCGGTCGACCATGCCGCGCTCCGCGACGCGGCGATCGAACGGCTGGCGTCGGCCTGTTCGGGCGAGGTCGAGCATGGCCGGGCCGTAGCCTCGCTGGCCGGCCGGATCTGGGAGCAGCTCGCCGAGCCGCTCGGCCTCGATCCGGCCGATCGGATCCTCCTGGAGTGTGCCGCCCGGCTCCAAGATGTCGGGTATGTCATCAACTACGACAAGCACCACAAGCACAGCTATCATCTCATCCGCAACAGCCGCCTTCCCGGGATTCGGGCCCACGATCTGGAGCTGATCGCCAACGTCGCCCGCTATCACCGCGGCGCGCATCCGAAGAAGAAGCACGAACACCTTCTCCGCCTCACCCCCGCTGACCAAGCCCGTGTCCACACCATGGCGGCCGTCCTCCGCTTGGCGGGGGGCCTCGACCGGAGCCGGTCGCAGCAGGTCCGCGATGCGATCGTGAGAGTCGATGACGGGAGTCTGACACTCGAAGTGGTGGCCGATCAGGATCCGCAGGTTGACCTGTGGGGGGCGGAACGGCGCACCGATCTGTTCGAGAAGGTGTTTGAGATGCCGGTCAAGTTCCGCTGGGCGGGGAGCGGGCAACCGTAAGGTGGGTGCAGAGAGGGGCTGTGAAAGGGCTTCGAGTCGCGGCGACGAACCGACAACACGTCTCTCCCCACCAACCCGACAAACCGGTATCTCCGGTGCGCCGGAGGTTTCCCCGCAGCGAAGCGTGCGGGCCGGTCGATGCCACATTCATCGAGTGTGTTGTGTCCTGGAGCCGCCGATGTCCATCGCCCCCGTTCGCCAATTCGCCAGCCTCCTGGTCGATTCCAGCGACAACGCCAGGGCGCTGCGGATTCTGATCGGTTCGCTGCTGTGGTTTGTCGCTTCGATCGTCATCGCGAGGGCCGATGAGAGCGCGATGATGCCGCGGACCGGCTGGGGTGAGCCGCGCGGTGTCGGCCGGGCCAAGCCGATGGGGCATGGTGAGCCACAGCGGCAGGCCCCCTTCCTTCCCGGCCGCTCTCCCTACGCCACCGGTCTGCGGCAGCGGCCGAAGTACTTCGTCCCGCCGACACTCCCTCGCACCCCCACCTGGCCCGTCTACGGCACCCAACCGGGCGTCCGCCCCGGCGACTGGCCGACGTACGCCCCGCTCGGCATGGGGGGCTACCGCTTCCCCGCCGTCGGCAACCAGGCCTACCGCTGATTTCCGCAGGCTGATCGCGGGCCAACGCGGCTTGTCGAAAGAGCCGAGACGGACCGGGTGCGACGATCTCCGCGATAGCGCCTGCCCCTCGCGCTGTTAGGCTTCTGCCACTCGGGCGGTTTCGCTCGCTGGCGCGGGAGGCGGGAGCGGATGACGGACCTTCTCGAGGTAACCGATGCAGGGCTCTATTGCCCGGCCGGGGGCTTCTGGGTCGACCCCTGGCGGTCCGTGCCCCGCGCCGTCATCACCCATGCCCATGCCGATCATGCCCGCTCGGGGTCTGATCGCTATCTCTGTGCCGCCCCCGGCAAACTCGTGATGCGCAGCCGCCTTGGTGGCAGCGTGCCGATCGACACGCTTCGTTACGGCGAATCGACGACGTTCAACGGGGTGACCGTCTCGCTCCATCCGGCCGGCCATGTTCTCGGGTCGGCGCAGGTCCGCGTCGAGCACGAAGGGCAGGTGTGGGTCGTCAGTGGCGATTACAAGACCGCCCCTGACCCGACGTGCGCCCCTTTCGAGCCGGTGCGCTGCGATGTCTTCATCACCGAGTCGACCTTCGGCCTGCCGATCTACCGCTGGCCGGCGCCGGACACAATAGCCGCCGAGATCAACGCCTGGTGGCGGGCGAATCAGGCGGAGGGGAAAACGAGCGTCCTCCTCGCCTACGCCCTCGGCAAGGCGCAGCGCCTCGCGGCGATGGTCGATCCTTCGATCGGCCCGATCCACGGCCACGGCGCCGTCATGAAGCTCGTTCGCGCTTATCGTGACAGTGGCGTCCGTCTGCCGCCGATCGACGCGGTGCCAGCAAGGGCCAAGCACGTCGGCCAGGGGCGGGCGCTGGTGATCGCGCCGCCGTCGGTGGCCGGGAGCGGGTGGCTACGCGTGTTCGGCGAGGTGGCGGTGGCCCAGGCCTCGGGGTGGATGACCGTCCGGGGCATCCGCCGCCGGCGCGGCTTCGGGAAGGGGTTTGTCGTCTCCGATCATGCCGACTTTCCCGGCCTCGTCGCCGCCGTCGAGGCGACCGGTGCCCGCCGCGTTCTTGTCACCCATGGCTCGAGCGAGGCGTTTGCCCGCTTCCTCCGCGGCCGGGGGCTCGAGGCCGACGTCCTCGCGACCCGGTTCACCGGCGAGCAGCCCGACCGGGATGATGCCGGCGACGCCGGCGACGACGACAGTGTCGGGGCCGAAGGGGCTCACGAGACCGAGGGGAGCGACCCCGATGCCGGGCCAGCGGTCGACCCAGCCGACCGGGGCGAGCTGTCGTGAAGCGGTTTACCGACCTCTACTGGGGCCTCGATGCGACGACAAGGACCTCCGAGAAGGAGGCCCTGCTCGTCGACTATTTCCGCGCCGTCCCCCCTGAAGATGGCGCCGTGGCCGTCCGGATCCTCTCCGGCGGGCGCCAGTCGCGGGGGGTATCGACGATGCTTCTGCGGGCGTGGGCGGCCGAGGTGGCTGGGATCCCCGACTGGCTCGTCGAGGAGTGCTATGCCCACGTCGGCGATCTCGCCGAGACGCTCGCGCTGCTCCTCCCGGAGCCGGTGGTGAACTCCACGGTCGACGTCGCCACGGAGTGGGGGGGGCTCGCCGACTACCTGCGGGGAACGGTCGATTCTGTCCGCGCCGAGGCAAACGAGGGGCGGAAGCGCGCGATGGTCGAGGAGGTATGGCGCGGCCTTGGCCCCGCGGAGCGGATCGTGTGGCACAAGTTCCTCACCGGGGGACTGCGCGTCGGGGTATCGCGCACGCTCGTGGCCCGGGCGCTGGCCGTCGTGGCGGGCGTTGAGCCGGCGGAGATCCTCGAGCGCCTCGTCGCCGCGCGGCTGGAAACGGCGGGGGATTATCTCGAGCTTCTCGATCCCACCGCCGCCACCACGTCGCGCCGCCCCTATCCGTTCTTCCTCGCCGCGCCGCTCGATGAGCCCCCGGCCATGCTCGGCGACGTGGCGGGCTGGCAGGTGGAATGGAAGTGGGATGGGGTGCGGGCGCAGCTTGTGCGCCGCGGCGGGGAGGCGGCGCTCTGGACACGCGGCGAGGAGCTCGTCGGCGAGCGCTTTCCGGAGCTGATTGCCGCGGCGGAAGACCTCCCCGATGGCACCGTCCTCGACGGAGAGTTGCTCGTCGTCCGGGCGGGGCGCCAACTCGATTTCAGCACGCTCTCGAAGCGGCTCCATCGCAAGGCCCCCACCCGCCGCGACATCGCCGAGCTTCCCACGGCGTTCCTCGCCTACGATCTCCTCGAGGCCGGCGGCGTCGACTTTCGTGCCGAGCCACTCGGCCAACGGCGCCGGCAGCTGGAAACGCTCGCCGCGGCGCGGGGCTGGCCGGTGTTTGAGCCGCCGCTAGCGGGTGCTCCCCTTCCCTCCCCGGCCCCCGACAGCGTGCCTTTTCTCCTCTCCCCCGTCCTCGCCCCCGCCGACTGGGATGCCGTGACAAGCGCCCGCGCGACAGCGCGCCAGCGCGGCGTCGAGGGGGTGATGCTGAAGCGCCAGAACGGCGCCTATGGCGTCGGGCGGACGCGCGGTGAATGGTGGAAGTGGAAGATCCAACCACTGGAGATCGACGCGGTCTTGATCGGCGCGGTGGCCGGTCATGGCCGCCGCGCCGGGCTCCACACCGACTACACCTTTGGCGTCTGGCACAATGGGCGGCTTGTGAAGATCGCCAACGCCTACTCCGGCCTTACCGACGAGGAGCTGACGGCGATCGATCGGATCATCCGGGCAACGACGCTCGAGAAGAAGGGGGCGTGGCGGGGGGTGACAGCCACCCTTGTCATGGAGCTGGCCTTCGAACGGGTGGCGGAGTCGACCCGGCATGCGTCGGGGGTGGCGGTCCGCTTCCCACGGATCGTCCGCTGGCGGAAAGACAAGTCGCCGGCCGAGGCCGGCACGCTCGCCGACCTGCGGGCCCTCGTCGCGCCGCTTCCGCTGCTTCCGCCGCTCCCTCCGGCCCCCCGCGGCCCCCGGCCGATCTCCCGCCCTGGCGACCGCCAGACCATGCTCTGGGAGGAGGGCGAATGACCCTCAGGGGCGTGGGCCGGTTTCCTGCTGATCTGCAGGCGCTTCGGCGCTGGTTCGCGGCCCTGGGATGGAAGCCTTTTCCGTTTCAGGAGCAGGTGTGGCGGGCCGCCGCGGCGGGGGGAAGCGGGTTGGTGCATGCCCCCACCGGCACCGGCAAAACCCTCGCTGCCTGGCTCGGGGCCCTGGCCCACAGCCGCCGCCGCGCGATGGCGCGAGAGGAGGCGGGCGAGGTCGATGAGCGGCCGGTCGGCAGTGGGCCACGCGTCGTCTGGATCACGCCGCTGCGAGCGCTGGCCGCCGACACCCTCCGGTCGCTTGACCGTCCCCTCCCCGACCTCGCCGACTGGCTCTCCGGGGCCGACAAGGGACCTGCATCGTCATCCCGCCGGCGGGCGCCACACTGGCAGGTGGCGCTGCGGACCGGCGACTCAACCGCCGCCGAGCGCAGCCGGCTGCGGAAGCGTTGGCCCGAAGGGCTTGTGACAACACCGGAATCGCTTTCGGTCCTCCTCTCGCTCGAGAACGCCCACGATCTCTTCGCCGATCTCGAGACGGTGATCGTCGACGAGTGGCATGAGCTGCTGGCGACGAAGCGCGGTGTGCAGACCGAGCTGGCGCTGGCCCGCCTCCGCACCCTTGCCCCGGGGCTCGCCACCTGGGGCCTCTCGGCGACGCTGGCCAATCTCGACGTGGCGCTTGCGGCGCTCGTCGGCCCGGCCGCTGTTGCCACGGCGAGTGTCGTCAGTGCCCGGATCCCGCGGAAGCTCGTCATCGAGACGCTCGTGCCAGAGCCGATGGAGCGCTTCCCCTGGGCCGGGCACATGGGGATGCGGCTCCTGCCGCAGGTGCTGGGCGTGCTTGACCGGGCGACGACGTCGCTGGTGTTCACGAACACGCGCGCTCAAGCAGAACGCTGGCACGACGCGATCCGTGGGGCCCGCCCCGCCTGGAAAGAGACGCTCGCGCTTCACCATGGCTCGGTCGATCGGGAATTGCGCGCCAGCACCGAGGCGGCCCTGCGGCGCGGGGGGATGAAGTGTGTCGTGGCGACGTCGAGCCTCGATCTGGGGGTCGATTTCGGGCCGGTGGAGCAGGTGCTCCAGGTGGGGAGCCCGAAGGGGATCGGCCGGCTCCTCCAGCGGGCCGGGCGGAGCGGCCATGCCCCCGGGGCCACCGGGCGCCTGATCTGTGTGCCAACGCATGCGCTCGAGCTGATCGAATGCGCCGCAGCGCGCGGCGGCGTGGCCGAGGGGGTCGTCGAGCCGCGCGTGCCGCTCGAGCAGCCGCTCGACGTTCTCGCGCAGCACTTAGTTACCGTCGCCTGCAGCGCGGGCTTCCGGGCCGACGACCTGCTTGCCGAGGTTCGCTCGACGCATGCCTATACCAATCTCGACGACCGCTCATGGCGCTGGACCCTCGACTTCGCCGCTCGGGGGGGGCCGGCCCTCGGCGCCTACCC
>CAMBFA010000130.1 GCA_945865325.1 Candidatus Kuenenia stuttgartensis | reverse complement strand
CTCGCAAGTCCGGTCAGCGGCCCCTCCGGCGTCCCCGAGATCGACCCGAACGGTTTGAGTGCAGCGTTGGGGCTAATCGCCGCTGGACTGGGATTACTGGAACGACGGCGGTACGGCCGCTGACGGTTCCCTTTGGACTTTGTCCCTTTATCCCTTTGGCTCCTTTGATAGCGGCATAGCGGCGCGAGCGACGTCCGGTGCTTGGCTCAAACGACTCGCTTCGGGGTCGCCCATGCCCCGTCGCCGGACGCTCGCTCCGGCCGGTGCTTGTCGGTGCGAGTGGCGTGCGGTGCTTGGCTCAAACGTGGCGCTTCGGGGTCGCCCGTGCCCCGTCGCCGGACGCTCACTCGGGCCATCGTGGCCTCCGTTCGCTCGGAGCCTGCTTCGCTGCGCCATCCATGGCTGCGCTCGCATCCTACGCCGGCTCTCGGAGCACGGGCGACCCCTCGCTTTCAGCGCCGGGCGGTGTGCATCACGGCGTCGCTGTGTCGCTGTGTCGCGCTCCCGACTGGCCGCCGGGACGGCGGCCCCCATGGATAGCGGGCGGAGCCCGCCCAAGCGAAAACGGGCAGGATGCCCGTGTTTCGCGTGAAACCGGATGCTCGTGTTTCGCGTTTAGTCAATCAAGCCAGTCCGCTTCCTCGATCCGCTCCGGCGTGTAGGTCTCGGTGACGTAGCTGATGTCCTTCGAGATCAGCGACTCGACCTCGAGCTTGAAGCCGTTGGTGAGCATCGCGGCGATCTCTTTCTGCCAGGCCTTCTTCTCGGCAAACCACGGATAGGCCGCGATCTGCTTGGCCCGCTTCACGTCGGTGTCGTTGAGCGAGATCTGCACGCTCTGGGAAAGCTGGCAGCGATCGTAGTCACGCGACCGCAGGCCGAGGAACTTCGCCTCCGGGATCGCCATCCGCTTCGATTCGTAGGCGAGGTTGATCGAGCCCTGCTTGAGGACGGAGTAGATGTAGTAGCCCCAGGGATCGTTGTCGAGGAGGCAGTAGATCGGGAGCTTGAGCTCGTGGTGGAGGCGATGGAGCATCCGACGGACGCCGCGGGGGGGCTGGCCGCCGCCGTGGGTCAGCAGGCAGTTGTACTTCCGCCAGAACTTGTCCTCGTTGAACCGGCGCCAGACGGTGTCCTTCTCGACGTGGAGGATGAACTTGGCGTCGCACGACTTGAACTTGATGACGTTCGCCTCGACGATCGACGGGATGCTGTAACCGCCGGAGCCCATCCGGGAGCAGTCGATCTCGTCGCCGTCGTCGATGAGCGAGATCGGGCCCACCATGCCGCCGCGGTTGCTGGCGTAGACATGAAGCTCCTCGCGGAGGCTCTGGAGCGTCACCTCGAGATCCTCGATGATCGGATCGCATTCCTCCTGGGTGGCAAACGTCTCCTCGCGGGTGCCCTCGATCGTGTGTTTGAGGAGGTAGTAGAGACCTCGGATGCTCGTCGACTTCTGCTGGTCGATGAGCGCCTTGCAGCCGGTGGCCACGAGGAGCGTCTGCATGTAGCTCTTCGCCTGGGAGAGGTTGAACAGCTGGCGGCTGTTGGTCTGCCCCCCCATCTCGATGATCTTCCGCGCCTTGTTGAAGCGGACGTTGGAGAGCGTTCGGGCGGGGATTTCGAGTTGCGGGTCGCGGCGTTTGACGGCCGAATCGGCCACCCGGTTGGCCAGGTCGACGATCTGGCCGAGGGTCTTGGCGTCGACGGGGGGGAGTTTGACGGCTGGTTTCTTCGCAGCGGGGGGGGCCAGGGCGGACCCGGCGGAGGTCTTGGCGGAAGCGGAGCGTTTGGGCTTGGCGGCCATCGGCGGTACCATCAGGTCGAGGGGGATTACCGGGAAGACCCGGTCGGCCGGTATCCTACTCTCGTCGCCCCGCCGGGGCACGATCCCGACCCCGGGGGGATCGCCGCCGGGGAACGGCCTAGAAAATGGCAGCGTTGCAGCGCAAGGAGAAACCGCGATGACGAGGACTCACGGCACGATCTTTTCGATGGGGCTCGTGGCAGGCTGTCTGCTCGGGGCCTCCGCGCCGACGCCCGTGTTCGCCCAAGGGGGAGTAGGCCTCCTCGCCAAGCCGCTCGATGAGCAGGCCCGGCCGAATCCACTCCAGGGCTTGCCCCAGGGAGCGCAGAACATGGCCCAAAACTTCGCCAATGGTGGCGCGCCCCCTGCGGCCCAAGCGGCAGCCCCGGCCGCGGACGGCCCCGAAGCGTCGATCATGTCGGTGAAGTACATCCCCGCGTACTTCATCACGGTCCTCGGCGCCGGGCTGGGCCTGTTCGTGGCCTGCAAGTTCAGCGGTCGGCGCCGCGACGTGTAGCCTTCAGCTGCTGCGTATTCAGCAGCGAACGTCGTCGGCCCGTCCGACTGCCTTCATCGTGCGGAGGAAGTGGGGGCCAGCCTGGAGGGGCGACTCCGCCGGAGCGTCGGTCTTGACCCGCTCATCCGCACGCCGCCGCAGGTGCGGGGCATGGAAGAACTCGGCGATCCGCCCCACCACCGTCTCCTGCTCCTCCGGCCGGAGCTCGGGGTAGATCGGCAGGGCGAGGGTTTCGAGGGCGGCCTTCTCGGTCTCCGGCAGGTCGCCGACACCCCAGCCGAGGTGGGCGAAGCATTTCTGGAGGTGGAGCGGCACGGGATAGTAGATCTCGGTGCCGACGCCGCACTTGGCGAGATGAGCGCGGAGGGCGTCGCGCTGGCCACCGGCGATGCGGACCACGAACTGATTCCAGACGTGACGGCCGCGAGGTTCATCGGTCGGCACGGTGACGTGCCGGTCGAGGTCGTACTCCGCGAACAGTTCGGCGTAGCGGGCTGCATTCTCCTGCCGCCCGGTCGTCCAGCGGTCGAGATGGGGGAGCTTGACCCGCAGGACAGCCGCCTGGATCGAATCGAGACGGCTGTTGATGCCGACGACCTGGTGGTAGTAGCGAGGCTCCATCCCGTGGACGCGGAGGAGCTTGAGCTTCGCGGCGAGGTCGTCGCGCGTCGTCGTCATGAAGCCGCCGTCGCCAACACCGCCAAGATTCTTGGTGGGATAGAAGCTGAAGCAGCCGATGTCGCCGAGGCCGCCGGAGCAGCGACCGTGCCAGGTGGAGAGAATCGACTGGGCGGCGTCCTCGATCACCGGGATGCCGGCGCTGTTGGCGATCGGCAGGAGCGCATCGATGTCGGCGGTGCGGCCGAAGAGATGAACGGGGATGATCGCCTTCGTGCGCCGGCTGATCTTCCGCTTCACGTCGGCCGGGCTGACGAGGTAGGTGTCGGGATCGATGTCGGCGAAGATCGGCACGGCGCCGAGACGCGTCACGGCGCTGGCGGTCGCGAAGAAGGTGTAGCTCGGCAGGATCACCTCGTCGCCGGCCTTGATGTCGAAGGCCATCAGGGCGAGGAGGAGGCTGTCGGAGCCGGAGGCGCAGCTGATGGCGTGCGGCACACCCAGCAGTCGAGCCAGTTCGGTCTCGAGATCGGTGACGTCGGGGCCGAGGATGAACCGCCCGGAGTCACACACCCGCTCGATGGCCGCGCGGATCTCGTTCCGCAGGGTGGCGTACTGGCGATCGAGGGCGAGGAGGCCGACCTGGGGCAGGAAGCCCTGCGTCTCGTCGGAGGCCACCGACGGGTCGGAGGGGTTGGCTAATGGGGTGGTGTTCGTGCGGATCATGATGTCCTGCTCCGGTCCTGGCCGCGTACGGGGGGGGGCGTCAGCCGGAATGCCTCGACATCCGGCCGCCCTTATCGACGTCTGTTCCTGATCGTCACAATCGTCACAGCCGCTGAAGTCAATCGGATGGCGGTTTCCGGTGCTGCCCCCTGCCGCGGAGACCAACGCGGTCCCGTCGGGGGCCGAAGGGCTGGAAAAGGGGGGAATAGGGGAGGTTTCCACACCCAGTCAAGGCCAGGGACGCGGTCGTGCTGTGAGGAGAAGGCGTCAGGCCGCCGCGCATCACCGCAGCGCGGACAGGGAGGCCCGTCGGAAGATTGGGGGCTTGGGGAGGTTGACGCTGCTTCGGTCAATGGGGCGATCGGGCCCGATCCCCTCTGCAACGTTTGACACCACCCCTCCAACAACCCTAGATTCCTTCTGTTTCCAGGTCGCCGTCGGTGCTTTCCGGGCCATGCCGCTCTCGAGGATCTGATGATGGCCCGAGGCGGCAAGGCCAGGCTGGGCGTTTCTTCCCGATGATCACTCCGGCGGCCATTGGGGCCGTCATCGGGGTTGGCCGGGACTTTGCAGGGGGAGTCGAGCGGAGTTCGGGGGCTAGTGTCCCGGGGCCGCGAGTCGGATAGCAGCCATGACGCTCATCGATCTCGGGCCGATTGCCCAAAAACTCGACCTGCCTGTCGGCGGTGTCGATGCGGTGGTACGACTCCTCGACGAGGGGAACACCGTTCCCTTCCTGACGCGTTATCGGCGCGATCAGACCGGAGGGCTCGACGAGGTCGACATCCGCAGGATCGCGGAGGCAGTCGCGAAGGCCAGGCAGATCGCCGACCGCAAGCAGACGATCCTCCGCACGATCAAGGGGCAGGGAAAGCTTACCGAGGCGCTCGAGCAGCGGATTGAGGCTGCCGCGAGCACCAAGCAACTCGAAGACCTCTACCTTCCCTTCAAGCCACGGAAGCTCTCGCTGGCGGAGATTGCCAGGCAGCGGCGGCTCGAGCCCCTCGCCCGTGAGATCCTCGCCGCCGACCCGGCGGCAGCCGATCTCGACAAACGCGCCGCCGACTTCGTCGATGCCGACGGCCAGGTGGCAACTTTCGCCGATGCCCTTCTGGGCGTCGGGCATATCATCGCGGATGTGTTCGCCGAGCGGGCCGATGTCCGCCAGGCCATGCGGGCGATTCTCTCCAAGCAGGCTCATCTCGCTAGCCAGCGGGTGGAAACGGAGGGGAAGGCCCTCTCCAAGGACGAAAAGCACTACCGCGATTACTTTCAATACTCCGAGCACATCCAGCGGATCCCCCCGCACCGCGCCCTGGCGATCAATCGTGGTGAACGGGCCCGGTTGCTGAAGGTGCGGATCGAGGGTCCTGTCGACGAGATGCAGGCAGCGGCCGAGGGGTTCCTGGTCGATCCGGCCCATCCGCACGCCGATTTCCTCCGCGGATGTGCCCGTGACTCCGTCACCCGACTTGTGCTCCCGAGCCTCGAGCGGGAGATCCGCCGGGAGATCACCGAATACTGCGAGAGGCACGCCGTTGCCGTGTTTGCCCGCAATCTGCGGAATCTTCTCCTCCAACCCCCGGTCAGTGGCAAGCGGGTGCTCGCCCTCGACCCCGGATTCAAGAGCGGCTGCAAGGCGGTCGTGGTCGACGAGTGCGGGATGCCGCTGGAGCATGCCGTGCTGCCGATCATCGGCCAAAAAGAGAAGCGCGAGGCATCCGGCGCCCGGATCGTCGAGCTCGTCCAGAAACATGGCGTGAACGTGATCGCGGTCGGTAATGGCACGGCCGGTCGGGAAACCGAGACCCTCGTCGCTGAACTGGTCACCGGCCCCCTCCAGGAGACCGACATCGCCTACTGCGTCGTCAACGAGGCGGGGGCGAGCGTCTATTCGACGAGCGCCTACGCCCGTGAGGAACTCCCCAACCACGAGGCCGCGGTCCGGGGTGCGGTTTCGATTGGCCGTCGTCTTCAGGATCCGCTTTCTGAACTGGTGAAGATCGAGCCGGCGAACATCGGCGTTGGGCTCTATCAGCACGACGTGAAGGCCCGGCATCTGAATGCCTCGCTCGACGCGGTGGTGGAAAGCTGCGTGAACTACGTCGGTGTCGATGCCAACACCGCCAGCCCCGCGCTCCTCCGCTACGTCTCGGGGCTCAACCAGACAATGGCCAAGGGCTTCCAGGAATGGCGCGCGAAGAACGGCGCCTTCACCAGCCGGGCCCAGTTCCTCGAGGTGCCGGGATTCGGTGAGGCGGCCCATGTCCAGGCGGCCGGATTCCTCAAGATCACCAATGGCAGCAATCCGTTCGACTCCACCTGGATCCATCCGGAGAGCTACGAAGTCGCCGCGAAGGTCCTCGAGCGGCTCGGCGGGACTTCGGAGGATCTCACCAACCGGCAGCGGGCTGGGGCGCTGGCCGAGAAGGCGGCGGGCCTCGATCTGCCGAGCCTCGCCGAGGAGCTTGGAGTCGGCCGCTTGCTGCTGGCCGACATCGTCGATCAACTCGCCCGTCCGGGGCGCGATCCCCGCGAGGATCTCCCCCAGCCGTTCTTCAAGAAGGGGGTGCTCAAGCTCGAGGATCTCCAGGTGGGGATGGAGCTCCACGGCGCCGTGCTGAATGTCGTCGACTTCGGGGCGTTCGTCGACATCGGGCTCCACGACAGCGGGATGGTCCACATTAGCCAGCTGTCGAGGAAGTTCGTCGGGGATCCGCACGACTTCGTCAGCGTCGGGCAGATCGTCAAGGTGTGGGTGCTCGAGATCGACAAGAACCGCCGGCGTGTCGCGCTGACGATGATCCAGCCCGGATCGCCCGACCCAGGGGGCGGGGGCCGGGGTCCGCGTGGTCGCCGCGGCGGCCAACAGGCGCAGGCCGAAGGGGCAGCCCCCGCCGAGGGAGCCAACTCGCGCCCGCCGCGTCGGCGTCCCGAGGGCGCGCCGCAGGGGCAGCAGTCCGCAGGTGGCCCACCGCCAGGAGGCTCCGGTCAACGAAACGGCGGCCGTGGCGGCGATCAGGGGCGCCCTCCGCGTCAGGGGCCGCCGTCTGCGGGTGGGCCGCCGTCTGCTGGCGGGCGTGGGCAGGCGGAAGGTGGTCGTCCTCCTCGGAGTCTGGGCGGGCGCCGCGACCAGCCGCGCGCCTCCCAGTCGGAGATGGGGCGCGTCTACGAATCAAAAAAGACGGGCCGCGATGCGGCGCCGATCACGAAGGCGCAGATCGAAGGGAAAGAGCCGCTGCGAACCTTCGGTGCCCTGAAGCAACTCTTCACCACCCTCCACGAGCCCCCCATCGTGGAGCCGGCGGCGGAAGCCAAGCCACCCGCGAAGGGGAAGCGGAAGCCCGCCCCGGTGGCCCCGGAGACGACTGTCACCGGGCCAACCGCCCCCACTGGCAACGCTGAAATGCCGCCGGCCCAGGTTCCCTCGGCCGCTGACGCGCCGAGTGAGCCGGATGTGGGCCAAGGCAATCCTCCAGCCGTTTGATCGCCCACTGACCGATCACCGTGGTCATGCAGGCGTCGCTCCCAGCCTTTGCCGGCACCAATGCTCGCGCGGGTTGGCCCGGGATAAACCTCGGGGAGAGTTCGCTGTCTTCGCTGTCAGGGTGGCGCCCGAGAAGCGGGCGAATCACCGTTCGCGGAACGTGATCCTGCCCTTGGTGAGGTCGTAGGGGGAGAGTTCGACCTTCACTTTGTCGCCAGGAACGATACGGATGAAATTTTTCCGCATCTTGCCGGCAACGTGGGCGTTGACGATGTGCCCACCGGTGATCTGCACCCGGAAGCGGGTGTTGGCGAGGGCTTGCGTGACGACCCCCTCCACTTCAAGAGCTTGTTCTTTTTCGGCCATGGATTCCCGGATCTGAACGGAGCGGCAGGAAGGCTTCCCCGCGGGTTGCCTTGTTCAAACCAGGATCGTACCCCGCCCGGGCGGGACGGTCCAGCACGGATCGCCAGCCGGGGGTGGGCGTCCGGCCGGACAAGGGAGATCAAGAGACCGAAAACCAGCGGTGATCGGTGCCCCTGAGCGTGGCCGGTGCGTGGCCAGAGCGTACCGGAAGAGATCCGTCCTGCCGGGGGGTGATCAGTCGTCGCCGACGGCTGTGGGGGCCGAGCCCGAAGCGTTCCACCGCAGGTAGGCATCGAGGAAACCGTCGATGTTGCCGTCGAGAACGCTCTGAAAGTTGCCGACGTAATGCCCTGTCCGCTGGTCCTTCACCCGCTGATCGGGGTGGAGGAAATAATTGCGGATCTGCGAGCCGAAGCCCGTTTTCGGCTTCGACTGGTGCTGGGCGTGCTTCTCCTGCTCCCGCTTCTCCTCCTGGATCCGCGCGATCCGGGCCCGGAGCATCTTCAGGGCGGTGGCCCGGTTCTTGTGCTGGCTCCGCTCGCTCTGGCACTGGACGACAATGCCGGTGGGGAAGTGGGTGATGCGGATGGCACTCGACGTCTTGTTGACATGCTGGCCACCGGCGCCACTGGCCCGGAAGACGTCCTCGCGGATGTCGTCGTCGTGGATCTCCACCTCGGTGTCGTCGTCGGGGATTTCCGGGGCGACGTCGACGGCAGCGAAGCTCGTCTGTCGCTTCCCCTCCGAATTGAAGGGGCTGATCCGGACGAGCCGATGGATCCCCGACTCCCCCTTCAGATGGCCGTAGGCCCACGGGCCACGGATGGCGACGGTGGCGCTCTGGATCCCCGCCACCTCGTCGTCTTGGCGGTCGAGGAGTTCGATGGAGAAATCGTGTTTGGCGGCCCAGGCGGAATACATCCGCAGGAGCATTTCGGCCCAGTCGTTGGCATCGGTGCCGCCGTCGCGGGCATTGAAGCTCACGAGGGCATCGGAGGCGTCGTGGGGGCCGGAGAGAAGCGAGGCGAGTTCGAGGGCGTCGAACTTCCGCTCGAGGCTATCCGCCTCCAGCAGAAGCTCTGCTTCGAGCGATTCATCCTCGCGGGCGAGCTCTTCGAGAGCCTCCAGATCAGCGCTGGCGGCAAGCGCCTCGTCGAGCGGCTTCAGGATCGTGTTGACTGCCTTCAGCTCGGCGACGGTTCCCTGGGCCTTCTCGGGACTGTCCCAGAACCCGGGCTGGGACATCGCGTCTTCGATCCGCGCAGCGTGCTTTTTGCGTCCAGCCCAGTCAAAGAGAGTCTCGGAGCTGGAGGAGTCGGGCGCGGATTGTGCTTGAGCGGGTGTGCAGTGCTGTGTCCATGAAGGGAATTGTACGCACAAGCGCCCCCGCGGAGAAGCGGAGGGTTTTTGGGGTGGGGCGCTGCCGCTCGTCCGGGATGCCGGTCCTGGGGACGGCGGGACATCGGGGGAGTCGCTCGGCTCCGCGCGTTCAGCTCCGCTGCACGCGGCTCCCCGGTAGCCGGCGGACGAGCCTGCGCATCTCGAGGACGGCGATCGTGGCGAGAACCTGCGAAGCGGCCAGCCCCGAACCGTCGACGACCGTGTCGATGGCGATGCCGGCGGCACCACCGAGGCTGATGCAATCGAAGATCGTCCGTTCCAGCCCGTCGAGCTCGAGCTCCGCGGGGCTTGCCACCTCGCGCCCCGATTCGAGCGTGACCGGCTCAAACAGTGGTCCGAGCTCCTCGAGGATGTCGTCGACGGAGCCGACGAGCTTGGCCCCGTCGCGGATCAGCCCATGGCAGCCCTTCGAAAGACGGCAGTCGACCGGCCCCGGCACCGCGAACACCTCGCGCCCCTGCTCACCGGCGAGCCGGGCCGTGATCAGCGCCCCGGAGCGATCGGCCGCCTGGACGACCACCGTGCCGAGCGACAGCCCGGCAACGATCCTGTTGCGCTGCGGAAAGGCGCCGGCATGCGGCGAGGAGAGCGGAGGCGATTCGCTGATCAGGGCCCCATGGGCGATCACCTCGAGGGCCAGCTGGTCGTGCTCCGGCGGGTAGATATTCAGCACGCCGCTCCCGAGAACGGCGATCGTCCGGCCACCGGCGGCGATGGCGCCACAGTGCGCGGCTGCGTCGATCCCGCGGGCCAGGCCGCTGGTGACGGTGTACCCGGCGCGGGCGAGCCCGCCGGCGAGCTGCTCGGTGATTCGCCTCCCGTAGGCATTGGCATGGCGCGAGCCGACGATCGCCACGGAGAGTGCATCGGCCGGCACAAAGGCCCCGCGCACAAAGAGGATCGGCGGCGGATCGGGGATCGTGGCGAGGAGCCGCGGGTAGTCGGGATCCCCTTCGAGGATGATCTGCACGTTCTCGCGCTGACAGAGGCGGAGCGTTTCGTCGGCAAACCTCCCGTCGGCGTTCTCGCGAATCGCAGCGGCTATTTTTGCACCGACGCCATCGACCCGCTGGAGCGCCGCAGTCGAGGCGGCAAAGACGGCCGCGGGCGAGCCGAACGCGGAGAGGAGCATCCGATGAATCCGTCCGCCGATCCCCTGCACGCAGGCAAGGTGGACGCGATCGCGGAACGAAGCCTGCCCAGCGGACAAGTGATCGGCTGCGGCGGCGTCGTCAGCGATGTGGGAGAAGTCGTCGGTCTTGTCAGACTTGTGAGTTTCGTCGGGCTCGTGCATGAGCGTGTCGGCCGGCATGAGAAGGCCCCTCCGATGACATCCGCCGACCGCCCCCGGCAGCGTTGCGGGGGTAGTGAACGGCTGTACCGTTGTAGCCCCAGGGGAGGTGGACGTCAACGGACCGGGAGAGGGCAACAAATCCAGACGTAATGTGCTGCGCCGCGACGAAAAAACCGTCCGCGTTGGAACGTGCCGGCGATCGTCTCGCGAACGCGTTCGAGGAACGCTCACCCGACGCACGCCGGAGTTGCAAAAGCCTCGGGGCCCCAGACGCGTCGGCGGCGTCAGCCGGCGGCGACCTTCATCTCGGCCAGGCGCTGGGCGTTGCCCACGAGCCGGTCCCAGTTGGCCTCGACGTAGTCGGGGGGGCCACCGCTCTGGGCGACGGCGACGGCCACCATCTCCGTCGGCACCATCTCGATCGCGTCCCAGGGGCAGACCTTGAGATCGTAGGGATTCGACTTCTTGCCAGGGATGTGGACGCAGACCTCGCAGCCCACACAACGCTCAACGTCGATCTCGCACCAGCTCTGGAGATTTTGGAACTGGTCGTACTGCTGCACCTTGAGGATGCAGTCGACCGGGCAGACCTCCAGGCACGACTCGCACCCGGTGCAGTTGTCGGCCGTGATCACGGCCAGTTCCTTCGGCAGCTTTTTGCGGGGTCCGGCTTTGGCCATGGGAGGTGGGATCGGCTAGCGGGAGGGGGATTCTGAAGCGGTCGCGACTTCTCCATCCTAGTCGGCAGCCGCTGCCGGGCCAACCGGCTTTGACGGCGGCAAAAACACCTTCCGCCGGGGCGTCCGGCGGATTCCCCTCACACCGTCTCGCCGCGGAACAGGTCGGCGGGGGTTTGCCGGGCGCGGACGAGCCGGGCCTGGCCGCCGTCGACGAGGACCTCCGCCGGGAGGGGCTTGGAGTTGTAGTTGCTTGCCATCACGAAGCCATAGGCCCCGGCAATCTCGATCACAAGGAGATCGCCGACGCTCGCCACGGGGAGATCGCGAGTCTCCACGAAGCCGCCGTCGGTCTGCGTGAAGATGTCGCCCGACTCGCACAGCGGGCCTCCCACGGCCACCTCCTCGCGAAGGCCGCTGCCGGCTGGCGACGTGGGGCCGGCATCGGCCGGGCAGAGGCTCATCGGGTGGTAGGCGCCATACATCACCGGCCGGGCGAGGGTGTTGAAGCCGGCGTCGACGAGGAGATACTTCCGCGACCCCTGAGTCTTCACCGCCCGCACCTCCGTGACGAGGAATCCACTCTCGGCCGTGAGATATCTCCCCGGCTCGATTTCGAGGCGGAGGCGGTGGCCGAAAGCCTCTTCCAGCCGCTTGCGTGTCGCGTTCCAGAGCTCGACATAGCCCCCCAGATCGGCATGAACCTCGCCGGGGCGATAGGGAACCGGCAGCCCGCCGCCGGCGCTGATCGTCGTCAGCGAGCGGCCGATCTCCCGGGCCACCGTCTCGAGCGTGCCGGCGACTTCGGCCAGGTGCGCGAGATCCGCGCCACTGCCGATGTGCATATGGAGGCCGGTGACCACGATCCCCGCCCATTCGGCGCGGCGCATCACGTCGGCGATGTCGGCATGCCAGATGCCATGCTTCGAGCCCTCGCCGCCGGTGTTTGTCTTCTGGCTGTGACCGTGGCCGAAGCCGGGATTCACGCGGAGCGTCACCTCGGCCCCCGGCACCCGCGCGGCGAGTTGCTCGAGCATGTCGGCCGAGCCGCAGTTGACATGGATGCCGAGGCGAGCCACCTCGTCGAGGGCATCGCGGTCGAAGATGTCGGCGGTGTAGACGATCGGGTGGACCGGCGGCAGGCCGTCGGCTGCCGTCGAGCGGTCGGCGTGGGGGGCGTAGCCGGCGGCGAGGGCCCGCTGGATCTCACCGGTGCTGACCGCCTCGACCACCACACCCTCGCGGCGGACCAGATCGAGAATGGCGAGATTGGAGCAGGCCTTCTGGGCGAAGCGGACGGTGTCCCAGCAATGGCTCCCGCGCGGCTGCGTGAGATCGCGGCAGCGGAGCCGGATCGTCTCGGCGTCGTAGACGTAGAGCGGTGTGCCATGAGCGCGGGCGAGATCAGCCACGCTCACGCCGGCGATTGTGTGGCGGAGACCGCCGTGGGTGGAGGAATCGGAGAACGCGTTGGAGGCGGACGTGATCACGGAACGGCCTGGAGGTGGGGAAAGGTGGGAAGGTGGAAAGGGGGGAACGCG